>CAZQOG010000115.1:0-8914 GCA_964594925.1 uncultured Desulfohalobiaceae bacterium | reverse complement strand
AGGCCCCTGTGCCTGCCCTCTTGGCGTGGTTGCGGGTACATATCGAAGAAGGGCAGGCACAGGGGCCTGCCCCTACGAATGTGAAAGATGATGATCATAGGCTGGAGGAATGACAGGACAGGTTTTCCTGTGGGCGACTTGCCCACGGGAAAGGCTCCGGCCTGCGGCGCTGAAAGGCAGAAGAATTGTTTACCGCGAAGGACGCGCCCGGCTACGCAAGGGCTACGCCGTGGTAGGACTAGAAGGAATCGACTGTTTCCGCCAGGAAATGCTTGCGGAGGGCTTTGTGGACGGAGTGGACGGAGTGGACAAAGGCTCAAGAGTGGACGTTGTGGACGGCCCAAGAAAAAACCCTGATTTCCTCATCCGGCCCCCGCCTGTCCCGGCGTAGCTGGAAGCGAAGAGGGAAGCCGGAATCCATGCCTTTTCACCATATCCCGAATTCCACACCAAACGTCGAAGAACCAGAAGATATTAAAGCACTGTCTCTTTTTGCCTTTCCCATTCAACGATTCAACCAATAAACCATTTCACGTCACTTCGAGGTGGCGGGCGGCTTCTTTGACGTAGTTTTCTATGGCGGTGCGCACGGCAAAGTCCATTGTTGCGAACTGCAGGCCCAGGGTCATGGTGGTTCCGTCCAGTTGGATGTTCTTGACCGTGCAGGTCACGGTGTGGGTGCCTGCGGTGCCCAGGATGTTGAAGTCGGCTTCCGTGCTGCTGTCCGGTGTCAGCCCCTTGGGGTCGGGGGTGTCCTGGTTGTCGAAGAGCATGCGGCACCCTCCCTGGCTGATGTCGATGATGTGTCCGCTGAGGGTGCCCTGGGGCGCGCCCAGGCGAACGGGGAAGAAGCAGATCACCCGCTGGTGCTGGCGCAGGGAGACGTTTTCGATCTGCTCGGGGAACTTGAGCAGGACCAGCAGGTAGGGGCTGAGCATGGTGTTCAGGATCTGGGAGTGGAAGCCGTAGACCGCACCCCCGACCACGAAACGCAGGGTGACCCGGTTCTTGATGTTCAGCTTGCTCTGGATGCCGGTGCGCACGGGAAAACGCACCACCAGATAGCGCCCCAGCTCCATGCCCACGAAGATGCCTGTCAGGCGCTCGCCCATGCCCACCAGCTCGATCTGGACCCCGGCCCCGAGCTTGAGCAGGGTCAAAGGAAGGAACTCGGTATTGCCCTGGGTGCGTGCTCTCATGCAGGACTCCCTTGGGTTTCAGAAGGGGATGGGCCGGGACCGTCTTCCTTGTCTCGTGACCGGCCTGACGCTTCCTTTTCGTCCCGGGCGATGCGCAGGGGGAAGTATCCCGGTTTCAAATCGACATGCACGTCGCGCTGGGGAAAGGGGATCTCGATGCCCTGCTCGTGAAAGGCGTCCCAGACCCGGCCCAGGATCTGGCTGCGGATGTTGGCCAGGCCGGACTGGGGGTCGTTGATCCAGATGCGCAGCTCCAGGTCCACGGAGCTGTCGCCGAAACCGGTGATCAGGCAGACGGGTTCCGGGGCGGCAAGGACCCGGGGCACGTCCCTGGCAACCTCGCGCACCAGCTCGGCAGCCTGGTGCGGATCGTTCAGGTAGGAGATGCCCAAGGGGATGCGCAGGCGCACGTTTCGGTCGGAGTAGGACCAGTTGATGACCTGCTGGGTGATCAGGTCCTGATTGGGGATGAGGTACTCCTTGCCGTCCCGGGTGACCACGGAAACGTACCTCCCCTTGAGCTTGGAGATCCAGCCGTAGACATCCCCGATCTGGATCACGTCGCCCGGCTTGATGGACTTGTCCGTGAGCAGGATGATGCCGCTGACGAAGTTGGCGATGACCGATTGCAGGCCAAAGCCGATGCCCAGGCCCACGGCCCCGCCAAAGAGCTGCAGGGTGGTGATGTCGATCCCCACGCTGTCCAGGGTGATGATCACCACCAGGGAGATGAGCAGGATCTTGAAGGTCTTGCTGACAAGCACCAGGACCGAAGGGGAGAGGGCGGAGCGGGACTGGAGCTCATGGTCCACGTAGTCCCCGAGCCACAGACCCAGGCGCAGGAGCACGGCCATCATGGCCGCCAGCTTCAGCAGCAGCAGGACAGACACCCTGACCGAGCCGATGGTCAGGCCCAGGGCATCGAGAAAAGCGAGCAGGGGCGCCAGCAGGCCGAAGTAATAAAGCCCGAGAAAGAACAGGACCACCAGGGAGAGGGTCCTGGCCCAGGCCCTTTTCAGGAACAGGGAGGAGAGCAGCCGCACAAAGACCCAGGCCATGAGCAGCAGCTCGGCAAAACGCAGCACGAGGGAGGGAAAGCCCAATTCCCCCACTGTCAGGATCAGGAGCCGGAGCAGGGCGATGCAGAGGATCAGGGGCAGCAGGACGATGGATGTGCGCGTGAAACGCGCGGCGCTTTTGCGGGACTCGAGCAACGTGCGGCACGAATGGCGCAGGCGGTTCTGGATGGGGCGGGCCAGGAGCAGGCAAAGTGCGAGAGCGAACACCGCCAGCCCGGCCTGGACCAGTGACTCCGGAACCAGGAGCCTGTCCCGGACAATCAGGATCCAGGTCTCGAGGCGATCGGGAAAACCAGCCAGGGAGAATCCTTCAGCCATGGTGCATGATCACAGGACAAAAGGTGGTGCACGAAAAAAACCGTTGTGAACGCTTCGAGCACACATAGATCAATGGCGCGGGGCATGCAACGCCGCACAGCGGGGATTTTTCAGGTTCATCAGGATGGACCGTGCTTTTGGGTCTTGTCCGAGTTCTTTTCGTTGTCAGCGAAGCGGTTGTCGTTGTCGTAATCGTGGTCGGAATTGGATTATTTTCAAGCAAGCAGATCGATTACGACAACGACAACGACAACGAGAAAGAGTCTGTTCCGGAACGGGTATTTCTTTTCTGGTAGGGGCGGCTGGCAGCCGCCCTGCCTTTGGTCGGGACTTCGTGCCGAGGACCAGGTTCGGCAGAAGAAAGGGCGCGTGCCACGAGCCACTACCGGAATCCGGCTCTTTGGCGGTATGTTGATTTGTAAGGGCAGGCACAGGGGCCTGCCCCTACAGTTTGTGAAGACAGGAGGCGGGTGCTGGGATAGGACGGATAGGACCGATCGGACCGATAGGACGGATAGGACGGCACCCGCCAGTGAAAACCCCTCACGCCTCACCTTCTTCTCTTGCTTCAAGCTTCCAGCTTCGAGCTTCCAGCTTCAACGCAGTCCCCCCTTCGCACAAGGCTACGGAGGGCAGGCCAGCGGGGATTTTTCAACGTTTTTTCTTTGCAGGCCGTTCAAAAACCACGCTGGCAAGGCGCTTCACCAGAGACAAGGCCGAAGCGTATTCCTCATACGTGAGGGTTTGGCTCTGGTGGAGCAACGCCGTCCAGCGGGGATTTTTCAACGGCCTGCAAGGCTAGGGCATCATGTAGCAGGCCAGGGCCTTGTCGTAGTAGTGCTGGTGGCTGGTGAACTCGCAGCCAACGAGGTTGCCCTCTTTTCTGCGGGTCACGGCCCGCTTGCGGACCGTGGAGTGGTGGGCGTCGTCCAGGGTGAAGTCGATGATCAGCTGGCGGTCGCGGTTCAGGAGCCGGCTGTCGTCAGTGATGAAGCAGACCCCCCCCAGGGAGAGGTCCTTGATCAACACGGGGCTGGCAGTACCCTGCTCGTTGATGCGGATGGTTCCCTTGAGCCTGGCGGGTTTGCGGTAGTGGCGGCGGTTCTCGAGGATGATGGGAAAGTGCCGTCCGCAGGAGCAGCGAAGCCTCAGGACCTTGGAACCGCTCCTGCCCTGCTTGAGCGCCCCCTCATGCAGGTTGCCGCAGTATGGGCAGACTATGGAGATCCTGTCCTTCCCGGTGACGTAGACTTTTCTGGGCTCCATGAGGGTCCCGCCGTGTTGAGGTCCCGGTGCCCGCTTCTCCAGCACCTCGACAAATACTATCCTCTGTGACGATTTTGCGTCAAGTGTGGGCTGGTGGGAATTGGAAGGCAGGGGAAGGCTGTCCACGAATTTGCACGAATGGGGGACGAATAAAGGCCTGGGGGTTTTCAGCCTGCGGAGAAGAGCCGCAGGGTGAAAGGGGGCATCTGTTGTCGCAGCGGTGTGTTTCGTAGGAGCCTGCCTCTACAGTTGTGAGAACAGGGGGGTTAGTGGCCGAGCTGGTGGCGGCGTACGGCGCGGTTGTGCTCGGAGAGGGTTTTGCTGAACTGGTGGCTGCCGTCCCCCCGGGAGACAAAGTAAAGCAGGTCGTGGTCGGCAGGGGTGAGGGCCGCCTGCAGGGAGCCGAGACCGGGGGAGCAGATCGGGCCGGGGGGGAGGCCCTTGAAGGCGTAGGTGTTGTAGGGGTTGTCCCCGTCCCTGAGGTGGCTGCGCCTGATGTTTCCGTCAAAGCTTGTCCCCAGACCGTAGATCACGGTGGGGTCGGCCTGGAGCAGCATGCCCCGCTTGAGCCGGTTTGCAAACACCCCTGCCACCAGGGGGCGTTCCCCGGGCAGGGAGCTCTCCTTTTCCACGATCGAGGCCAGGGTCACGCTCTGCATCAGCGTTTTCGGATCGGGTCGGTCCGCAGGCCAGACGGACTGTGTCTGATTCCAGAACATGGCCAGCATGGCCTCGACAATGGGCCGGGCGTCCATGTTTTCAGGCCGGGGCACTAAGTAGGTCTCGGGGAAAAGGAAGCCCTCGGCGGTATCCCCGGGGATGTTCCACTTGGCGAGCAGCTCCGGATCCTTTACTGCCGCGGCAAAGCTTTCGAAATCGGCCAGGCCGGACTCCTCGACCAGCCGGCCGGTCTGCCACCAGGTCAGCCCTTCCGGGACCTGGAGGCGGTAGAGGTGGGGCGTGCCGCTGGCCAGGGCCTCCAGAATCCTGGGAGGGGTCCACCCCGTGTGGACGAGCACCTCCCCGGCCTTGATGCGGCCGGCGGTGTCGGTCAGGCGCCCCAGGAGGGTGAACTTCCATTTGGCGGTGATGACCTGCCGGTCCAGAAGGTGGTCCACAACCGAGTTGAAGCTCTGCCCGGGTGAGATGGTGAGCACGACGTCCCGGCCCGGGGTGGCCACGGGGGTGTTCAGGTAGTCGTGCACCAACCAGGCCAGGGCCAGGGCAGCGGCCAGCAGGAGCAGGACCAGGCCCGCGAGGACCCGGCGCAGCGTCCGGCGGCGGGGAACAGGGGTGCTGGTTTTCTCAGTCGCAGTCATGGCATCTTGACTCCAGAAAGGTGCGCAGGATGATCACGGCGGCCTGCTGGTCCAGGACCGCCCTGCGTTTTTCAGGGGGCAGCCCGGCTGCCTTGAGCTCCTCTTCGGCCTGGGACGAGGTCAGGGCCTCGTTGACCAGGTGCAGGGGCAGACGGGTCCTGGCCGCGAGCTTGTTGGCGAAGTTTTTGGCCTGCCGGGTGGTCAGGGTCTCCTGGCCGTCCAGGCCCAGGGGCAAGCCGACAACCAGTCCCGTGACCTGCTCCCGGAAGATCAGGGTTTCCAGCTGCTGCAGGTCGTGGGACAGGCTGCTCCTGGCCAGGGTCTGAAAGGGGAAGGCCATCAGCCCGTCCGGGTCGCTCAGGGCCAGGCCGATGCGCTTCAGGCCGAAATCGATCCCCAGGAAGCGCATGCTCAGGAACGCTCCAGCACGAGCCGCCCGTACACGGCCTGTCCCAGGGAGATGCAGGCGTCGCCCGGGGGGAGCTCCCGGTGCACAAGGGGTGTCAGCCCCAGGGCGGACACGGCCCGGGGCAGCTCCCGGCTGATGGTCATGTTCTGCAGGACGCCCCCGGACAGGGCCACGGTCCGGATGGTGCTGTGTCGGCTCATGGTCAGGGCCAGCCCGGACAGGCCCTGTACCAGGCCGAGGTGGAAGCGTCGGCTGATGCGCGGGGGGGCGGTGCCCTGCTCCCAGTCGGCGTGCACCTGGGCAAAGAGCCCCCGGGTGTCCAGCTCCAGCGTGCCGTCTTTCTCCAGGACCGGGCAGTGGTAGGCCAGGGTCTCGGACATGTCCTGGGCGTGCTCCAGCCTGATGGCGGCCTGGCCTTCATAGTCGACGGCCAGGCAGATGCCCAGCAGGGCGGCAACCGCATCGAAGAGCCTGCCGCAGCTGGTGGTCACCGGGCTGTTGATGCGTTTCTCGATCATCTGCCCGACCACCTGGGAGGCCTGGGCATGTTCGGCCAGCCAGGGCCAGGTTCGATGCGAGGGTTCGGTGACTCCGATGGCGGCAAGCGCGGCCTGGGCGGTGCGCCAGGGCTGCCTGACCGCGGTCTCGCCGCCGGGAAGCAGCAGGGGGCTCAGGTGGCCCAGCCTGCGGTGCTCGAGCCGGCACGGGTCCACCAGCAGGCCCTCACCGCCCCACAGGGTCCGGTCCTGTCCAAGGCCGGTGCCGTCCAGGGCCAGCCCCAGGGCCGGGCCGTAGTGGCTGTTCTCGGCCAGCACGGCATGGACATGGGCGAAGTGGTGCTGCAGCCGGAGCACGGGCCACCGGTCCTGGTCCAGGGCGAACCGGGTGCTCAGGTAGTCGGGGTGCAGGTCGGCCACCACGGCTTGCGGCGCGGCCTCGAGGATGTCCAGGAGGTGCTCGATGGTCTCCTTGTAAAAGGAGTAGGCAGCCAGGTTCTCCAGGTCCCCGACGTGCTGGGAGACAAAGGCCCGGTCCTTCGTGGCCAGGCAGACCGTGGCCTTGAGCTCGGGGCCCAGCCCGAGCACGCAGGGACCCTGGCGCCCCAGGAAGACAGGGTTTGGGGTGAACCCGCGGGAGCGGCGCAGAAACCCTGGGGTGGTGCTGCCGGGAGCAATCCGCAGCACCGAGTCGTCGCAGCGCACCAGGATGTCCCGGTCGTGGAGCAGGAAGAGGTCGGCGATGGACTGCAGCCGCTCCAGGGCCTCCCGGTTCCCCAGGGCGATGGGCTCGCTGCTCAGGTTCCCCGAGGTCATGACCAGGGCCGCGGGCGTGCCCGGGGTCAGGCGGGAGGCATAGGCCCCAAGCAGCACGTGGTGCATGGGGGTGTAGGGCAGCATGACCCCCAGCCGGTCCGTGTCAGGGGCCAGGGACGCGGACAGCGGGCTGTCGGGACGGCGCTGCAGCAGCACGATGGGCCGCTCCCGGCCGCAGAGCAGCTCCTCCTCCTCGGGCGAGACAAAGACCAGCCCGCGGGCGGTCTCGAGATCGGGGAGCATGACCGCCAGGGGCTTGCCCCAGCGGTTCTTGCGCCGGCGCAGGGTGCGCACGGCCTCTTCGGATGCTGCGTCACAGGCCAGGTGAAAGCCTCCCAGCCCCTTGAGGGCCAGCAGGCGTCCCTTGGTCAGGGCTTCGGCCGCCTGGTCCACGGCCGTGGACCCGCGGGCCAGGGTCTCGCCCTGGGGGGCGGCCAGCCAGACATTGGGCCCGCACTCCGGGCAGGCATTGGGCTGGGCGTGGAATCGGCGGTCCAGGGGGTTCTGGTACTCCGCGAGGCAGCTGGGGCACATGGGAAAGCAGGCCATGGAGGTGGAGGCGCGGTCATACGGTATGGAGCGGGTGATGGTGAAGCGCGGCCCGCAGTTGGTGCAGTTGGTGAACGGGTAGCGGTAGCGGCGGTCGCCCGGATCGTTCATTTCGCTCAGGCAGTCGGGGCAGGTGGCGATGTCCGGGCTGATCAGGACCTGGTGGCCGCTGCCCGCGGTGCTGGACAGGATGTGGAACCCCTGCTCGTCCTTGAGCAGGGGCTGCTCCTGCTTTGTAAACGATGTGATCTGGGCCAGGGGGGGGAGACCGTCCCGCAGGGCGTCGGGGAAACCGCTCACCAGGGGGTGGTTCCCCTGAATCTCAATGACCACCCCTTCGGGCGTGTTGCAGACCGACCCGGAAAGCCCCTGCTCCAGGGCCAGGCGGTAGACCGTGGGACGAAACCCCACGCCCTGTACCCGGCCGTTGATCACCAGCCGGAGGCGCAGGGGGGTCGGGGTGGTCTGTGGGGGGTGCTCGGTCATTTTGAGGGGTGGTTGATTTGTTGATGGGTTTATTGGTTGATTGGATGTCCAGAGGGGTGCGGCGGAACTGGAGGTTGCCATGCCCCCCCATGCCTGCTGTGGCCCCGGTGATTTTTTTCAGACAAGCTAATACCGGAGCCTGGCTTTGTCGAGGTTGGTGGGGGGGGTGGCAAGGCCCGAAGAGAGCTGGAAGCTGGAAGCTGGAAGCTGGAAGCAAGAATTAAGAGGTGGGAGCTGGAAGCTGGAAGTCGGAAGCTCGAAGGGTGAAATAACAACGAGAAAGGGTCTTTTCCGGAACGGGGATTCCTTTCTGGTAGGGGCGGCTGGTAGCCGCCCTGCCTTTGGTCGGAACTTTGTGCTGGGACCAGGGTTCGGCCGAAGAAGGGCGCGTGCCACGAGCCCCTACCAGAGAAATCAAAATACCTTGGTTACGGTATTCTTTCCCGGTATGTGCCCAATTTCTGGTAGGGGCGGCTGGTAGCCGCCCTGCCTTTGGTCGGGACTTCGTGCCGGGGACCGGGGTTCGGTCGAAGAAGGGCACGTGCAACGTGCCCCTACCAGAGAAAACATAAATCCCCGTGTGTGATTGCTGGTTGGGTCGAAGAAGGGCAGGCACAGGGGCCTGCCCCTGCGGTTTTGAAAGCAGGGGGGCGGGTGCCTTGAAATCGGACTGATCGGACGGATCGGACGGATAGGACCGATCGGACGGCACCCGCCCCCCTCACGCCTCTTCTCTTGCTTCCAGCTTCGAGCTTCCAGCTTCGAGCTTTTGCTCTTCGCCGTCCAGCGGGGGTTTTTCAACGGCCTGCCAGCTTGTTCATGGTTGTGAGGGTCAGGCGGCGGATTGCGCTTTGCAGGAGCTGCAGCGGGTGGAAGCTGATCGGGGTCAGGTTTGTGGGGAGGTCGAAGCCGCGGTCTGCAAAGTGCTCGGGTTCCAGAACCGGGTAGTCGAGGGTGGACGCAAAGGCCCCGGGGC
>CAZQOG010000114.1:0-9375 GCA_964594925.1 uncultured Desulfohalobiaceae bacterium | reverse complement strand
GAGAACAGGCGCTTCCTCAACAACCGGGAGCAGCTCAGGCAGGCTCTGGAGGCCCTGGTGGAGGGGCGTAAAGTGCCGGAGGCGGCCCAGCACCTGGCCTATCTGGCGCAGGCGGAAAAGGTGCAGCAGGACATGGACAGGGCCAGGCAAGACTACCGCGACTACCTGCGGGCCAACTTCGCGGACCGCAGCATCTTCAACCCTGCTGACGTGCGCTTCCTGGTCGGGTTTGACGAGCGGGTGACCTACAAAAAACCGGTCACGGCCATGGTGCACATGCTGGCCCGGGGCCTACGGGCCAGGAACGGCAACATCCTGGCCGCGGCCGCCGGCTACGCCCCCGGCCTGTACGAGCCCTTCGGGCGCATTCCGTCCTACGAGGAGACCGTGACCTACGTCAGCCGCGTGGTGGTCAACCACCACGCGATTACCAGGAGATTGTGATTCAACCCAACCCCACTCCCGGAATCTCCTGCCCGCACTTGCCGCACCTGCCCTTCTCGGTGATGCAGCCGGACACGGCGAACCCCCTGCGGTCGATGCACAGCTCGCCGCACTCGGGGCAGCGGGTGGAGCTGTCTCCAGGGACGTTGCCCATGTAGACGTAGTGCAGGCCCTCGCCCTGCCCGATGCCCCGGGCCCGTTCGAGGGTCGTAACAGGGGTCGGCGCCCGGTCGAGCATCTTGAAGTCCGGATGGAACCGTGACAGATGCCAGGGGGTGTCCGCACCGAGCTCGTCCCGGATGAAGGAGGCCACCTTTCTGAACTCTTCGTCAGAGTCGTTCAGGCCCGGGATGACCAGGGTGGTCACCTCCAGCCACCATCCAAGCTTTCTGATGTGCACCAGGTTCTCCAGCACCGGCTTGAGCCTGGCACCGCAGTGATTCTGGTAGAACTCCTCGGTGAAGCCCTTGAGGTCCACGTTGATGGCCTGGATGTAAGGGGCCAGCTCGTCCAGGCATTTGATGGTCATGAACCCGTTGGAGACCATGATGTTCTTGAGCCCGTGGTCCAGCGCCAGCCTGGCTGTGTCGGACATGATCTCGAAGAAGATGGTGGGCTCGGAGTAGGTGTAGGAGATGGAGGCCGCCTTTTTCTGAAGTGCCGCATCCACCAGGAGTTGCGGCGTGACCTCCTGGCCGGTGACCTCCCCGCCTTCCCGGGGCGGCTGGGACAGGGAGTAGTTCTGGCAGAAGGCGCAGGAGAAGTTGCAGCCCATGGTGCCCATGGAAAATGTCAGGGTGCCCGGCATGAAGTGGTAGAGCGGCTTCTTCTCCACCGGGTCGAGGTTGAGGGCGGCCACCCGGTCGTAGGTCAGGGTGTACAGGGTGCCCTCCTGGTTGACCCGGACCGCGCACGTGCCCCGCTCTCCAGGCTTGATGACGCAGAAATGGCTGCACAGCTCGCATTGCAGGGTCTGGTCCTTGAGGGGCTTCCACAGCCTGGCCTTGTGCATGTCGTTCCTCCCGGGGGGGGTTATCCGCGGGCAGCGGTTCTCATCGCAGGATCTTCACCCACTAGACCATGAAGCGGGGAGAATGTGAAGCGGGTCACGGGTATTCCGGGGTTGCGGGATTGATTCCTTGCGGGTAACCGGGGTAACAGGGAAAGGAGAACAGTTTCAGTGGGGGAGGAAAGGGTTGTCCCGGATGCAGGGGCGGCCTGTGCCCGAGGCTGGACATCGAGGGCATGGGAAAAGGTTGTTGGAGCGTTCAGGAGGATAGCGGGCATGGGCACAGTGGTCAGGACAGTGACGGTGACGGCTCTGCTGAGTGTTTTTTTCATGGGGTGCGCCGGGCACGCCAATCAGCCCTTTGAGTACTGCTGTTGCCTCGGGGACAGGGCCAGGGCCGAGCAGATGGCCGACCACCTCGAATCAAGGGTTGAGGGCTTGAATGCAGAGGTGCGCGAGGTGGTCATCAACGGCACCCCGGGAGTGGGAGAGGTGGGCTATGCCATCGAGCTCCACCACCCGGAAATGGACCAGGAAGCGGTCTGCACAGCCCTGGGCCGGATCGAGTGCCCGGAGCCCGCCGAGGAGGAGTGCCCGTAGCTCAGAAGCGCTTCCGGTCACGGGGATGCCCGAAGCTCAGGGCCAAACCGATTCCCAGCCCCACGCCGAGGGCATTGGCCAGCATGTCCATGCCTGAGGCGAACCGCCCCGGGATGAGGGATTGCAAAAGCTCGAGCACCACCCCCAGGCCGAACATGGCCAGGGCGGCACACAGGGCGGCCCTGGGGACCTGAAAGACGGCAAAGGGCAGCAGGGCCAGCCAGGCATAGGCGAACAGGTGGTAGACCTTGTCCGCGTTCCAGAGCTGCCCGGGAAGCTCCACGCCGGGTTGCAGCGAGCCCCAGGTAACCGCCCCCACCGAGACCAGCCACAGGGTCAGAAAAAGCTTGGATCGAATGCGCATTGTGCTAGTCTGATCCATGGAGAGGTTCGTGGCAAGTGCTGTTTCAACACGTGGGGACCTTACGCAGAACCACAGCACAACCCGCAAGGAGGATCAGGCATGAGTGTCTTGGCAGATCTGTCCCTGTTTCCCCTCGGCAAGGGGGAAAGCGTGCACGACGATGTGACCAGGGCGGTGCGCATCATTCGCGACAGCGGCCTCAGGTACAGGCTGGGGCCGATGGGCACCACCGTAGAGGGTGACTACGACCAGGTCATGGGCGTGGTGCGCCAGTGTTTCGAGGAGCTGCGGCGCGATTGCGACCGCATCTACATGACCGTCAAGCTCGACTACCGCAGCAGTGGTGAGAAGCGTCTGGAGTCCAAGGTGGCCACGGTGGAGTCGGCACTGAAGGCGTGAGGCCTCGCACATGGACCAGGAGCTTCTGACCGGCCTGGAGGCCAGGATCGCCTTCCTCGAGAAGGACATCAGCGACATCGGGGCGATGGTCGTGGCCCAGCAGCGCCAGATCCAGGAGCTGGAGAAGCTGCTGCAGGTGGCCGCATCCAGGCTGCGACAGATGCAGCACGCCGTGCAAGAGCCCCCGGGCGACGACATCCCGCCGCATTATTAGAGCTGGGAGCTGGAAGCTGGAAGCTTGAAGCAAGAGGGGCAGTGTCCTGGCCTTTGTCTTTGTCTTTTCTTTCCGCTTGTGGGTCCGAGCGCACCACAAACGGTCTTGCCAAGCAGCCGGCCTTTTTTTAAGACCACACCTTCCCGCCTCGAAGAATTCCAATAAACAGCCCGTCGGTGCAAGTACGCGTGAGGGCCAATGCACTCTTTCAGGAGGACGACGTGGACAAGATCACGGTGAAGAACACCCTGGTGGAGATCGACGGGGACGAGATGACCCGCATCATGTGGGGGATGCTCAAGGAGAAGCTCATCTTTCCCTATCTCGAAGTGGATCTTGCGTACTACGACCTGCACCTCAAGCACCGGGACGAGACCGGGGACGAGGTGACCCGGGAGGCGGCGCGGGCCGTCATGCAGCACAAGGTGGGGGTCAAGTGCGCCACCATCACCCCCGATGCCAAGCGGGTCGGGGAGTACGATCTCACAAAGCAGTGGAAAAGCCCCAACGGGACCATCCGGGCCATGCTCGACGGCACCGTGTTCCGCGCCCCCATCCTGGTCAAGAACGTGAGGCCCGCAGTCCGTTCCTGGGTCAAGCCCATCGTCATCGGCCGACACGCCTACGGCGACGTGTACAAGAACGCCGAGATCGCCGTGCCGGGTCCGGGCCGGGCCGAGCTCGTCTTTCGCCCTGACGGCGGAGAGACCGAGACCAGGCTGATCCAGGAGTTTGCCGGCCCAGGCATCCTGCAGGGCATGCACAACACCGACGCGTCCATCCAGAGCTTTGCCCGGGCCTGCTTCACCTTCGGCCTGGACCAGAACATGGACGTCTGGTTCTCCACCAAGGACACCATCTCCAAGACCTATGACGCCCGGTTTCGGGAGATCTTCCAGCGGGTCTTCGACGAGGAGTTCGGGTCCCGTTTCAAGAGCGCGGGCATCGAGTACTTCTACACCTTGATCGACGACGCCGTGGCCCGGGTCATGAAGGCCGAAGGCGGCTTTTTGTGGGCCTGCAAGAACTACGACGGCGACGTCATGTCCGACATGGTGGCCTCGGCCTTCGGCAGCCTGGCCATGATGACCTCGGTGCTGGTCTCGCCAGACGGCTGCTTCGAGTACGAGGCGGCCCACGGCACGGTGCAGCGCCACTACTACAGACATCTGAAGGGTGAGGTCACCTCCACCAACTCCATGGCCCTGATCTTTGCCTGGAGCGGTGCGCTCAGGAAGCGGGGCGAGCTGGACCGGACGCCGGAGGTGGTCTCGTTTGCGGACACATTGGAGGCCGCAGCCATCAAGACCATCGAGTCGGGGGAGATGACCGGGGACATGGCCCGCATTGCCGAGCCCGCGCCGGACGGCTTTCTGAACACCGAGGAGTTTCTGGACGCCGTGGCCCGGAGGCTGCGGGACAAGCTGGCCGGACAGTCCCGGGACGTCGAGAAATAAGCCCTCGCCGCACAAATCGCGGCTGGAACACCCTCTTTCAGGTTGCCTGGAAGGGGGTTGTTTTTTGACCTTACCCTCCAGGCTTACTTGCCATTATTTTCGGTTCTTCGACGTTTCCTATGGATTTATTTGAGATCGGGAATGACGGTCATACGAAATGTTTTCCTTTTCCTCACCGTATTCCAACATACCGCCGAAGAACCTACTTCTGGTAGGGGCGCGTGGTACGCGCCCTTTCTTGTGCCGAGGCTTGGTCCGGGCACGAGGTCCGACCAAAGGCAGGGCGGCTACCAGCCGCCCCTACCAGATAGGAACTACTGGTTGTGAAAATTTCTTTAGCAATTCCAAACGAAACGTCGAAGAACCTTATTTTTACACTGAATCATTTCAGGCCTCGCGCAACTTCGTGTTGCGGGCAGCTGATCGTGTTTTTGACAGGTGCGAAGGCAGGTGTAAACGTCTGTTGCCCGAAGCCTCGATTTTGATATCTTTGACATGAATCCAGAGCATTCAGGGAGGTGCGTATGAACAAGGACAGCAAAAAGGCCGACAACATGGCCCTGGCCATGGAGTTCTTGAGCTCCATGGAAAACACCCAGGATCTGGAAGGCAGCGAGGAGTTCGGCGAGTTTCTGCGCATGAAGGCCGAGACCTTTGGCGAGGAGTGGGTCTTCGAGAACGACGACCTGCTGGTCGAGGAGTTTCGCTCCGCGCTGCCGTGATTTCTTCGTACCAGGTGATCTCAGGGGCGGACTGTATTTTCCCATCCCAGCCGGGTCACGGCCCAGAGCCCCAGGCAGACGGCCTCGGCCGCGTCGTGGCGCAGCGATTTGGGTTGCGAAAGCCCGGACCGCTCGATGACGCGCCGGGCCAGGATTTCCGCGTGGCGCTTGGCCTGGCTTCCCGAGGTCTGCTGCCGGGCCGGGAGCAGCTCCCTGCGCCAGGTCTCGGCGGACACCAGGCGGCAGGCCAGGCCGAGACGTCCTGCCTCGCGCCGCCACGGTTCAGCCTGGGTGCCGAACCCTTCCACGACCAGCCGCGAAAGCCCCTGGATGTCCCGCAGGATCGTGGCCGCCCCCCGCTTGAGGCAGGGCAGTGAACCGAAGTTCTTGGAGCGGCACCACAGCAATCTCCCATCACGCCCGAACAGGGCCAGGCCGGTGCGCACCCCGGCGTCAACCGCCAGCAGCCGTTCCCCAGTGACTCCGGCCCCTGACCCGACATCCTTGCCTTGAGACGTCATATTTCTTGCATGCCGGTTTTTCGCATCCAGGTCCATGGGTTGCGCTTGCTCTGCCGAGAAGTTCTGGGTTGATCCGGTTCAAGAGGACGTGGACAGCGCATACGTTGGAGGCCGTGGGCACTCATGCCCAGCCGAATCCGTGTCTTTTTCGGGGAATGACATGGGATTGTCTCTTGAACGCAGCAGGGGCCTGGACCCTGTATTTTCAGTGTATAAAGGTATGAAAAGATTGCTAATCTTCTGAATCCTGAAATCCCTTGTCAGCTCTGCATCAAGCGGGGTTGACCTGTTTGAGGATAGGAACTATTCACGGCAAATCCTTGTCGGAAATTCATCTTCACGGTGACCAGATGCCGTGGTAAGGCGTAACTCACTAACGAGGTTCCAAATGTTCAAAAAGATTTTCTTCCTCATCGCGGCCGGCGCCCTGATCGTGGGCTGCTCGAGCACGCGGCAGGCCCAGGTGGCACTGCAGCAGGGACAGTACGACAAGGCCATCGCGACCTACGAGGCCCACCTGCGGGGCAACCCCGAAGACGTCACGGCCAGGGAAGGGCTGGTGCGGGCCTACATGCTCAACCACGACTTCGACAAGGCCCTCAGGGTCTGCCAGGAAGTGACCGACCCCTCCCCGGAGATCGAGATGTATGCCGGGCTGGCCCAGGCGCATGCCTGGGATTTCCAGGCGGCGCTGACCACCTGGGCCTGCCAGGACTTCACTGACCAGCCGGAGCTTGCAGCGCAAAGGGTGCGCATGATCACCCTGATCGACTATGTCGCGGCCAACTCCCAGCCCCAGACCGAGATGCAGCTGGAGCACATCGAGCTGGTCAACGGCCTGGACCACTCCTTGTACGGGGGCGGTGGGACCGGCCTGACCATGGACCAGCTCAATGCCATGGCCCTGGAGGTGATCCAGAAGGATCAGGACCGGGAGGCGACCACCCAGGTGGTGGGCTCCATGGCCCGGTCCCTGTCCTCCACCCTTGACGAGATCGCAAGGGCCGGCAGGTACACCGGTGAAGGGACCGGGTTTGGCGGCGGAGCCGACGGCGGCGACGGAGGGGGCGGCGGCGGTGGCGGCGGCTGAGGCGGCTGCTGATCCGTGCCCGGTCAGGGCACGACACCAGGTTCACCAAAGATTTTCTCACCACATCAGGCCTTGTGGCTGTGACGCAGGAACGTGCGGGTTTTTTTAAACGGCGAACTGTTTCCCGCAAGGCATCCCAGGGAGTTAGTGCAACCTCTCCACAACCGGACTTTTCCAGGGAGCGCAGGCCACGCGGGCTGTTGCGGGAAACCGACTGAACAGGAATGGTTCTTGCTCATCTCTCCCCCAGGAAACGGTTCGATCAAGGAAGTCCAGGAATACCGGGAGTTGCGGAAATGGAAGGTTCGCGGGAACGACAAAACCTAGAATGTGCTGACAATTTTTCACCACGCAAATCCGTCCGTTCGACCCGGACACCCAGGAGGAAGGCCAGCATGGACGACACATATTTGAACCAGAGAGACCGCGCCCGGTTCCCGGGCACACCACACCAACCTTCAGTCAGGAGGAAACCGATCATGAAGCGGCCGGCACGGGCAGTGGCCCTCTCCCTGTTTCTTTTCTTCTCCCTGGTCATGGCCCAATGGGCTGCGGCTGCGAACTGCGTATCGAGTCTCAGCTACTCATCAAAGACGGTCGATTACCAGGAACATGAAATCAGTGTGACCGTCTATGCTAGTTCCGACTGTTTTTGGCCGCCAAGCGGGTATCCGTCCTGGATCAAGCCCTGCTCTGTCTGAGGGGGCTATAATGGAAGCGGTACGCTTCCACTGGACATCGCCGAGAACCCCACAGGCAGCGTGCGCACCGGCACCGTCAATATCGGCGGCAAGATCTTCACGGTCACTCAGGGTGCAAACCCCAACGCGGTCAGCTGCGACTACACGCTCAGCCCGACCAGCCAGAGCTTTGCCTCCGAGGGCGGCACCGGCACCATCGATGTCGATGCCGATTCCGGGTGTGACTGGAGCGCGGCGAGCTCGGCCCTCTGGGTCAAGATCACCTCCGACACCAGCGGATACGGCTCTGGCTCGGTTTCCTACACGGTCAGCGCCAACACGGGCTCTTCCCAGCGCTCGGCAGTGCTGACCATCGCCGGAAAGAGCTTCTCCGTCACCCAGGCAGGCGCGGGCGATACCGCCCCGCCCCCAGTCACGGAGCCCGGCGGCGACTGTCCCCTGACCTTGTCCGACTACCCGGGCGCGTTATTTACGGGTTATTACGATAAAACAGTCGACTTCGGATACGAAGGCGGCTCCAGGAGCCTCGAGGTGGAGCCCGACACGGCCTGCTCCTGGACGACTGCTGTCGACGTGAGCTGGATCGGCCTGGTCGAGGGTGCCAGCGGCAGCGGGTACGGCCTGGTGACCTACGAGGTCGAGCCCAACCCCTACAACACCAAGCGTGTGGGCACCGTGACCGTGCTGGGCAAGGATCCCATCACCGTCACCCAGAAGGCCAACCCCCAGGGAAGCTCCCCCACGCCCTCGCGGAACAGGCTGGTGGTCTTCCCCCACGTGCGCGCCGAGGGGTGGATCACCAAGGTGGTGGTCAACAACCCCACCACGACCGCCTTCTCGGGTGACATGGTCTCCTACAAGGCGGACGGGAGCGCCGGCTGCGCCGCCGTGCCGGTGTCCATCCCTGCCCAGGGGACGGTCCGCATCAACGTCAACGAGATGGTCAACGGCTGTACGGCCGACTACATGGTCCTGGAGAGCGAGGACGGGGCATCCGTGGCCCCGGTCGGGTACATCGTGTACGAGTACCCCCGTCTGGGCCGGGCCATCCTGCGCATGACCACGCCGGTGCGCAGCGCCCAGCTGGTGCTGCCCGACATCGACGGCTGGACCGGTCTGGCCATGGTCAACACCAAGGACGTGGAGACCGTGGTCACCCTGAAGGCCTTTGACGCCTCGGGCGAGGTCCTGGCCTCGGCTGCCAAGACCCTGGGCGCGAATGCCAAGTGGGTCGGCTTCGTGGAGGCCCTGTTCCCGGAGAGCGACATCTCCGGGGCGGAGAAGGTCTCCTACGACACCGGGTCAACCGGGGCGCCGCTCTCCATGATCCTGCTGAGCGGCTCGGGAGACGGGACCCAGCTGGACGGGCTTCCCGGCTCGTAGAGATACCCCGTAACGGCACTACAGGCGCCCGGTCCGACCTCCTGCGGACCGGGCGCCTTTTTTTCGCTGGTCGTATCCCTTTTTGGTTTGGATTTTGCTGTGTGTCAGTGTTGCCTTCCTTTTTTTCATGGATATTTATATGCGAGAAAAATGTTGGCTACTCCTTCAAGTCATTCCCGCGCAGGCGGGAATCCAGTGCCTTTGGCTGAGATGGCCGTAAGCTTCCTGGTTGCTTTTTTTGTTACCTGACCATCGATCAAATTCGTGGACGCAACACCAGGTATGTTCATGAAGGGTCTGCAGCATCAAACAGACGCCGGCCACCAATCGAACCCAAAGCCGGGCTTGCCAACAAAACTCCCAAAGGACGGGATATATGAAAATTTCAGCACTCATGTTCATATTTCTGATCATGGTTTTTTCACTGCTCGGGTGGGCAGCGGACTCGAACGCCCAGTGCACCGTCCAGCT
>CAZQOG010000113.1:0-9394 GCA_964594925.1 uncultured Desulfohalobiaceae bacterium | reverse complement strand
CCGCTGGCCTGCCCTCCGTAGCCTTGTGCGAAGGGGGGACTGCGTTGCTTCACCAGGGGCAAACCCTCACATAAATTGAAGCTGGAAGCTCGAAGCTTGAAGCTGGAAGCCAGAGATGAAACGCACCAACAGCAAAGAATCAATTTGCTTCGTCCTTGCCCTTGGCGAAGCGCCCTATGCCACGGCGACTTGTCCCGGCGAAGCCATGCGTAGACGGAAGCCAAAGCGAAGCAGGGTTGCCAGCGTGGTTTTGAACGGCCTGGAAAAGGATTTCCAAAGGTGACAACCGTGGCCCAACCACCAACGGAGGGGATTTGAAGGATTTTGTCGTCCCCGAAGCGACCCCGCTTCTCGCCGGTCTCAACAGCTACTATGTCAACGTGGCCCGGCTGCTGGAGCATTTCAACGAGTCAACCTTTTCCGGGGTCATCCACTTCAGATCCTTCCAGGCGGAAGCGGCCCTTTTCCTCGATGCGGACAGTATCTTGTCCAGTCAGTACAGGGAAGGGGACCAAAGCATCGAGGGCAGGGAGGCGGTGCAAAGACTCCTGGAATCAACAGGACAGAACAACTACACCATCGACCTCATCCCGCTCGACCCCGACAGGGTCCACTTCTGGACCAGCCTGAAGGAGGTGGAGGTGATCCATTCCGGGCTGTCATCGGAGTTCACCGACCTCCAGGCCCTGATCAAAAAGATGGGCAACGAGCATTTGACGGGGTACATTGAGGTCAGTCGGGAGGGGAATACCCTGGGGTATATTTTTTTCCTCAATGGCGAGGTCGTCCAGGACAGGTACACTATCGCGGTCAGAGGGGGGAGAAAGCAGGGCTTGGGGACCGAGTCTTTGATTGAGGAGAGCCGCAGGGAGAGCTCCATGCTCTCGGTGGCCAGGGTCAAGTCAGGGAGCCATGCCCCGTGGGAAGACCTGGCCCAGGTCCCGGAAAAGGAGAGAGCTCTTTCCCCCAGGGTCCGGGACATGGTGCAGGATCTTCTGATCACCACCCAGGGTCTGATGAGCAGGAAAAGGAGATCCAGGGAAAGCTTCGAGACTCTGTTCAGGAGAAAGTGCATGCAAAAGGTCACCAGCTATGACTTTCTTGATCCTTTTGCTGCAGAATTTGTTTTTGAGGACA
This sequence comes from uncultured Desulfohalobiaceae bacterium, assembly GCA_964594925.1. Classification (GTDB taxonomy): domain Bacteria; phylum Desulfobacterota; class Desulfovibrionia; order Desulfovibrionales; family CAZUBS01; genus CAZUBS01. The sequence continues at coordinate 8,257 of CAZQOG010000113.1, read as the reverse complement.
ATCGGGTCTCCTTCCACGGAAAGGCCCCTGAAGAGGAGCTGGCCCGTGGTGTTTGTGAATGTGTCCGGGAGCTTGCTGCGGAGACGGGCCTCTCCAGTGAGCTTGACCGTCAGCTCGGGCCTTGGAGGCAACGTTTCGCAAACGAGATTGCCCGCCTCGACCTGGCGGTGTGAACTTCAGGTGTGTCCGGCCGGGTCCCTTTTCTGTCGCATCCATGAGCCGGGGGGAACTTGAAAACATCTCCTCACAACAGCCCGGCACACAAGGCCAGGTGGCTGACCTCTTTTCTGGACAACGTCCCCGCCGCTGTCTACCGGACAACGGTCGAGGGGAGGGTCATCTATTGCAACCGGGCCACGGCCAGGCTGTTCGGCTGCAGCTCCCCGGACGAGCTGCAGGGAACATCAGTGACCGCTCTGTATCAGGACATGCGGGCCCGGGGCTACCTGGTCCAGGGCATTCTGATCAATCTGGAGGTGCGCGAGCTCCTGCTGCCGCAGATCAAGAAGGACGGAACGCCCATCTGGTGCCGTCTCGGAGCCAGGGCCGTGCTTGATGACGAAGGAGTCGTTGAGTTTATCGACGAATGGGTGCGCGACGTGACCGGCGAGATCGGAGAGGCCGAGGCCGATGCCACGCTCATGCAGCTCATCAACGCGGCCAACAGCTTCGTTGTCTTCATCGACCTCAAGGGAAGGATCCTGGACATGGATCCAACCGGATACAGGAGCCTCAATTTTGACAAGCTCGATGTCCTGGGGCTGTCCCTGACGAGGTTTGTCCGGCAAGGGAGCGACACATCACTGGAGCGGCTGCTCGACACGGTGGTTCGAACCGGCTCAGGAGAGGAGCGGATCACCCTGCGGGACGGTTCGGGCCATGACAGAAACCTGCTCATGAAAGCCTTTCTCAAGTACAAGGGGGGGCAGCAGGACCACATCGTCTGTATCGTCAGAGACATTGCCAGGGACGAGAGGCAGGAGGATGACCTGGCCAGCGCGAGCAAGCTGGAAGGTGTGCTGGAGATGGCCGGGGGGGTTTCCCACCGGCTGAACCAACCCCTGATGAGCATCAACAGCCTGGTCACCGATCTGCTCGGTTCCATGGAAAAAGACGACCCCCGGTACGCCAAAATCCAGAGAATCGACGAGCAGGTCAAAGAGATGAATGCCATTGCCAGGAAGATCTCCGGCATCAGCAGGTACGAGGCCACCGACTATGTCTGGGGCCTCAAGATCGTGGATATCGACAAGGCATCGGGGAATGACCTCGAGGAGTAGCCCGGTATGAAAAAGGTACTTATCGTCGAAGACGACCAGACCATCCGCGGCATCATGAAGCTGGACATGGAAAAGTATTCCAATGCTTTTGAGACAGTGGTTGCAGAAGACGGTGTAGAGGCCACGGAGATGCTCAAACAGCACCAGGTCTCCCTGGTGGTCACCGACCTGAAGATGCCCAACATGGACGGGTTTGCCCTGCTGGGCCACATCCTCGAGCAGTACCCCCACATCCCGGTAATCATCATGACCGCCTACGGGACCCCCAAGCTCAAGGAAGCCGCCCGCAACAAAGGCGTGGTGGACTTCATCGACAAACCCTTCACCATGGAGTTCCTGGCGGAGAAGATCCTGCAGAGCATGCAGCTCGAAGCAGATGGCGGAACGCTGCACGGCATATCCACGGGGATGTTTCTGCAGCTCATCGAGATGGAGCAGAAGACCTGCACGGTGCGGGTGATGGAAAAGGTCACCGACAGGCAGGGGGTGCTCTTTTTCAACAAGGGCGTGCTGCTCGACGCCACGTGCGAGGGGTTGCGCCGGGAGCAGGCAGCCTACGAGATCTTTTCCTGGGAAAAGGTCAGCATTTCCATCCAGAACACCTGCCCTGTCACCACCAAGCACATCCAGGGCGATCTGCAGGGCCTCCTCCTCGAAGCCATGCGCCGCAAGGATGAATCCTCAGAGACGACAGAAGAGGTCATCGAGGATTTCCGCGGGCTGGACGATGAGCAGGAAGGCCTCGGATTCGAGGAGGAGGGCTCCGGAATCGAGGGGCAGGATGGCATCGAGGTCATCGAGGAGCTGCAGGACGTGGAGGAGGAGATCCGCTTCCGGCTCATGCAGGAGGTGGGACAGCGGTGCGGCTTGAAGGACATTTCCCACGACCCTTACGGGGAGCCTGTCGTCGGGGCGGTGTCCGGGCTTGGCAGGGCTATGGCGGCCGGCACCCCACAGCTGATCTATCTGAACTCTGGAAAATCCACGAACCACGTCCTCTTGCCTCGCGAGGGCGATCTCGTGGTAGCGGTCGAATCCAGGGCTCCCCGGGACAGAATAATCAATGCCCTGCGTGATTTTTGAGAGGATTTCCAGCTTCAAGAAAGCAATGTATGACCATTTCGAAGCAAGGTAACCCGATGCAATCGATGTTCATGGATCTGCTGACCCTGCAGGGGATGCAAGGCGTTTTCCTGCTTTCCTCTGAAGGAGAGGTTCTCTACAGCCACGTCACCTCCAAGGAAGCCAGGGCCCTGCAGGGCTATGATTGGGCTGAGCTTGCCGGCTCACTAAAGGCTGTCGAGGACATGGACGTGATTTTTGACGACCGGCGGATGTACCTCAAGCGCCAGGATACCTACCTGCTGGTTCTGATCATGGGGCTTGACGCTCCGGTGGCTTTGTCGCGCATGAACTCCGATGTGGCCCTGGCCAAGGTGAGGAAGCAGGCCGCCCCGGCCAAGAAAAAGGGCCTGTCCCGGTTCTTTAAAGGGTAGAAGTCACTTCAAGAAGGGGCCAGGTTTTGGTTTGACAAGCCCGGGGGCCATGACATAGGGACTTTTATATGCAAAACGTCGTGAACAGCAGCCCAAGCCTCTTCTTTGTGTATTATTTGCACTCTCTTCAGGCCAGCCCTGCGGCTTCGGGGTGAGGGAACAGGACATTACAGCATCAACAACCGACTCAAGGCCGCAGGCTCACCCCTGCGGCCTTTTTTTTCACACCCAACACGGAGGAAGCGACATGCACCTGGGCAAGACAATCAGAAGGGAGAGGATCTTCAACCGGGATACGGGGCGTACTATCATCGTGCCCCTGGATCACGGGGTGAGCGTGGGGCCGATCTTCGGGCTGGTGGATCTGCGCAAGACCGTGGGTGACATAGTTCAAGGGGGAGCCAACGCCGTGCTCATGCACAAGGGGCTGGTGCCCTGCGGTCACAGAACCAAGGGCAAGGACATCGGCCTCATCGTGCACCTTTCAGCCAGCACCAGCCTGTCCCCCTTTCCCAATGCCAAGGTGCTGGTCGGATCTGTGGAGGATGCCATCAGGGCGGGGGCCGACGCAGTCAGCATGCACGTCAACCTGGGGGACGAGACAGAACCGCGCATGCTGGAAGACCTCGGAGCCCTGAGCTCCAAAGCTGCTTCCTGGGGAATCCCCGTGCTGGCCATGGTCTACGCCAGGGGGGCCAAAATCGGGAATGAGTTCGACGCCGAAGTGGTGGCCCACTGTGCCAGGGTCGGGCAGGAGCTTGGAGCAGACGTGGTCAAGGTTTCCTACACCGGGGACCCGGAGAGCTTCGAGCGGGTGGTCGAGGCCTGCTGCATACCGGTGGTCATTGCAGGCGGACCGAAGATCGACAGCAGCAGGGCCCTGCTGCAGATGGTGTACGACTCCATCCAGGCCGGTGGTGCCGGGCTGTCCGTGGGGCGCAACATCTTTCAGCACAAGGACACCAAGAGGCTGATCCAGGGCTTGAACCTGATCGTGCACCAGCAGGGTTCGGTGCAGGAGGCCCTTGACCTGCTGCAGGAGACGGAGTGATCCGTGCATCAGCCTGGAAAAAATGCAGGAGGGGTCTGATACCAAATACAAGTGGTTCTTCGACGTTACGTGTGGAAATGCCACTGAATTTTTCGCAACCAGTAGTTCCTATCTGGTAGGGGCGGCTGCCAGCCGCCCTGCCTTTGGTCGGAACCTCGTGCCGGAACCAAGCCTCCCCAAAAAAAAGCGGAAATGGAGGGGAGCCTTGACACGAACACCTTGTCTTTTGTGAGCATCTTGCCGTAAGCAGGTTCCAGCAAACCGACCAGGGGGTGAGAACGTGAAAGGGTACTTCTTCCTGCTCTGCATCCTGTGTGCAGGCATGCTTTTTAAAAGTGTCTGGGGGCTTTTTATCCAAATACATCCACTGGTCACGTTGAGCCAGATCGGTGACATCATCCTCATACCGCTGTGCACGGTCGCGTGTTACGGCCTGGCCTTCAGGAAGGTCATCTGGGATGTACCCAAATGGACGTTGGTACGCCTTCTTACTCTTGCCCTGGGTGTCTATTCCGTACTCGTGTATGGTTTTGGCGAAAGATACGGTATTCCCACAATCGGCAACCCAGGCTTGATGACCGTGGCTCTCATATTTTTGCCCTACCTGCTCAGCGCCATTCCCGTCATACTTTACGAGAATGCCCTGAAAAGGGGTTTTGAGCAGAACGGATAAGAAAACGGGATGCAGCAGAGGTGAGGCTCTTGCGCAGGGTATGCCGCAAACGGGCATCGGGGGTGCAACAGAGGAGGGGAGCGGGTGGACGCATGGAAGGTCACGGTGGTCACACCGGGCAAGATTTACAAGGGACGGGTTTTTGTCAAAAACGTCATGGACAAAAGGACCATCTTCATCCTCAACAACACCCTCAGGACCACCCGGTCGGAGGTGGGGGCGTTGCATCTGGACCACTATCTCCAGCTCGACGAGACCGTCCTGGTCCTGGGCAAGGCCAGGATGGAACTCGGCACCGTGGCCATCAACAAGGCGGACATCCTCTTTGTCTACGACGAGTTCAAGCAGATGGGCACGGAGCAGGAGCGTAAACGCCAGAAATCCATTCAATCGGAACAGGGCACGGTCAGGCTGGGCATCCTCACCAAGACCTACAACAGGCAATGCTACCGTTTTGTCTGCAGTCTGCCCAACCCCAAGCAGAAGCTGACCAGCAAGGAGCACTTTCTGGCCCTGTCCCGGGTTCGGATGGAGCGCTACACCGACCACCATTCCTCCCCTGAAAGCCAACCGATCCTGATGCCTTTTGTCGCCCTGAACAAGTCCTGCATCGAGTCCATCCACATCGTCCAGGAGGGTGCAGAGCGGCAGGAATCGTGAACGGCCATTGCTCGGGCCGCAGGCCACAAGCCTGCTGTCATCCTGAAGGCTCCGCACCCAAAGTGTGAGAAAAGACAGGGGAGGCGTGTAAAGTCGAATCCCAGGCAGCCACTGCATGCAGCCGGCAAAGGGATGCCCAAAGCGGGTCAGCTGTTTTTTTTCAGGGAGGCCTCGACCGTGATACCGATCCCCCCCCTGGGGCTGAAGACTCCCACCACGGTCATCTCCCGGGGGCGGCAGGCTCGTGAGAGGTCGTCGAGAATCCTGTTGGTCAACGTCTCCATGAAAGCCGGCTCGTTGCGGTAACTGAAGAGGTAGAGCTTGAGTGACTTGGACTCGATGCAGTGCTTGTCCGGAATGTAGCGGATGGTTATGGTGCCGAAGTCCGGCTGCCCTGTTTTGGGGCACAGGCTGGTGAACTCCACGGTCTCCATGGTGATCAGGTACTCCCGGTCCGGAAAGGTGTTGGGAAAAGTTTCCAAAACATCGGAGCTGACCCGCCCCGGGTATTTTGTGTGACTGCTCCCCAGGGCCTTGAGCCCGGAAACATCGTCTTGCGGCGTCTGCATGTGGCACCTCCTGTACTGATCTGATCCCTGCTCTTGGTTTGACAAGTCTCGGAGCCACCTCCTACACTTCGCCCCGGCTTTGATCAATGCGGGGGGAGTGCTCCTCTCTGGAGCGTCACGCAGGAGGGCGTGTGGGCCTGCTGGTCAATGAGATTTTCCACAGCATCCAGGGAGAGGGTCCCCATGCGGGGTGGCCCTGCGCCTTTGTGCGACTGACGGGCTGCAACCTCCGCTGCACCTATTGTGACACCAGGTATGCCTATGACCAGGGCAGTGAAATGGAACTGGAACGGGTTCTGGCCTGGGTCGCATCCCTGCAGTGCAGGCGTGTCCAGGTCACTGGAGGGGAGCCCTTGCTGCAGGCAGAGACGCCGCTGCTCGTCAGGAAGCTGCTGGACATGGGGAAGGTCGTTCTGGTGGAGACCAACGGAAGCCTTGATATCAACCCCATAGACCCCCGGGCGGTCAGGATCGTGGACATGAAGTGCCCCTCGAGCGGCCAGGAGGGTGCCAACGACTACAAAAACCTCTTCAGGCTTGAACCCCACGATGCCCTCAAACTGGTCATTGCAAACGAGTCAGACTATGAGTTTGCCCGCGGCCTGAGCAAACGGCCCGAGGTCGAGGCGCGCAGTCTCTTGTTTGCCCCGGTATTCGGCTGTCTCTCCCCCCGGCAGTTGGCGGAATGGATTTTGCGGGACGGTCTGGAGGTGCGGCTCAACCTCCAGCTGCACAAGATTATCTGGGGAGCTGAAGCCCGTGGTGTCTGAAAAGGTGCCGGCAGGCCCCCGCAAGGAGAACCCGATATGTGTTCCTTGGAATCCAGAAAGGCAGTGGTGCTCCTCTCAGGGGGCATCGACTCCAGCACCTGTGTGGCCATTGCCAGGGACCAGGGCTATGCAGTCCATGCCCTGAGCTTTGATTATCATCAGCGCCACAGGCGGGAGATCGCTGCGGCCAGGGCAGTGGCCAGGGAGCTGGAGGCGGCGGAGCACCTGGTGCTGCCCCTCCCTCTGGACAGGATCGGGGGGTCGGCGCTCACGGACGAGCTGGAGGTCCCCAAGGAGGTGGCGGTGGATGCCGTGGGCGAACGAATCCCCATCACCTACGTGCCGGCCCGGAACACCATCTTCCTCTCCTTTGCCCTGGCCTGGGCCGAGGTCATCGGGACCGGTGACATTTTCATCGGGGTCAATGCGGTGGATTACTCGGGATATCCGGACTGCCGGCCGGAGTTCATCCAGGCCTTTCAAAAGCTGGCGGACCTGGCCACCAGGGAAGGGGTGGAGAAGAGGCTCGAATTTCGCATCCACACCCCGCTTTTGCACATGCGCAAGAGCGAGATCATCAGCACCGGTCTCGCCCTGGGTGTGGACTATGGCCTGACAAGATCCTGTTATGATCCTGATGAAACCGGCCTTTCCTGCGGTTTGTGCGAGAGCTGCAGGCTCCGGCTGGAGGGGTTTGCCGAGGCCGGTGCACAGGACCCCGTCCGTTACAGGAAGGCCCCCTGAGACACTCCCCTCGCACCCTGGCGCTTTCAGAACGGGCCCACGATGCTGCCAGGCCCGGTCATGTGTCGTCCCCATTGCTGTGCCGCTTGGGCAATCGACGGAATCGACCATTATTTCAGGTGCGTCCCGCTCGTCAGCGCAGGACCCCGTAACCCGACCCCGACCGCTGCACACCCATGCCCCTCGTTCCACTCTTCAAGATCTTCACGGCCTTTGCGGCCATGCTGCTCGGCATTCGGCTGCGGCTCGGTCTCGGTGCTTCGATACTCGCCGGGGCAGCGCTGCTGGGACTGCTTTTTGGAATGTCCCCCCTGGAGCTGCTGCGTGCGGCCGGGGAGGCCTTGCAACAGCCCGCCACGCTCTACCTGGCTGCCATCGTCGGCCTGATCATGGTCCTGAGTGACCTGCTCGAACAGAGCGGGCAGTCGCAGCGGCTGGTTGCAGCCATGAGCGGCTACCTCCGTCACCCCAGGCTCAGACTGGTGTTCTTCCCGGCCCTGATCGGCTTGCTGCCCATGCCGGGCGGGGCTGTCTTTTCAGCGCCGATGCTCAAGGGCATGTCCAGAGGTCTTGCGCTCGAGCCCGAGGACATGGTCCTGCTCAATTACTGGTTCCGTCATGTCTGGGAGTTCTGCTGGCCGCTCTACCCGGGGCTGATTTTGACCGCATCCCTGGCGGGGGTTTCCCTGGGGCAACTGATCCTGTTCACGGCACCGGGCTCGGCAGCCCTGCTCCTTCTCGGATGGATCTTTTTCCTGCGTCCCGGGGTGCTCCAACTGGACAGAGCTGCTGCAGCTGATTCCCCGGTCAGACAGGGCGCTGCCGCCGTACTCAGGGAGGGTCTGCCCCTGGTGCTGGCCATCGGGCTTTCCCTGGGGCTTGAAGGGGTCATAGCAGCGTTCATCCCCGGGGTTGCTTTCGAGCTGGGGATTGTGGGCGGCCTGCTGTCGGCCAGCCTCATGCGCCGCGAGTTCTTTCCCGAGTCCGAGCCCGAGCAGGCTTTCGTCACCCTTG
>CAZQOG010000112.1:0-9422 GCA_964594925.1 uncultured Desulfohalobiaceae bacterium | reverse complement strand
GAGACCATCCCATGTCATTCCTCGTAAAAGACACGGATTCGGCTGGGCATGAATGCCCACGGCCTCCAACCTGTGCGCTGACCACGTACTCTTGAGCCGGACGAACCTTTATAATTCACTGCCCGCCCTTGCCCCCTGGTCAAATGTATGAAAAATACGAGCACAGGTCCCAGTGAATACGAACCTGGAAAGAGCAATGCCTGGCAACCAGAACTTCGACGCCCTGTTCACCCCCACCTCGGTGGCCGTAGTCGGCGCATCCGCCACACCGGGCAAGATCGGCCACAGCATCCTGGCCAACCTGATCGAGGCGGGCTTCAAGGGCGACCTTTACCCGGTCAACCCCGGCACCAAGGAGATTCTGGGGATCAAGGTGCTTCCGGACATCGGGGACCTCCCTTTGGGAGTGGACCTGGCCGTGATCGCCGTGCCCCGGTCCGTGGCCGTTGATGCCGCACGCAGCCTGGCAGACCGAGGGGTCAAGGCCATGATCGTGATCAGTGCCGGGTTCAAGGAGGTGGGCAAGGAGGGCTACTTTCTGGAGCAGCAGCTCATCGAGCTGGCAGAAAAGGAAAACATCGCCCTGCTGGGACCAAACTGCCTGGGGATGATCAATCCCCACGCCGGTTGCAACGCCTCCTTTGCGGCCGGGCAGCCCAAACCCGGCAACATTGCCTTTTTCTCGCAGTCAGGGGCGCTCTGCGTGGCCATCCTTGACTGGGCCTTGGGGGAGAACATCGGCTTTTCCAAGTTCATCAGCCTGGGCAACAAGGCCGTGCTCGACGAAGCGCACATGATCGAGTACCTGGCCGACGATGACACCACCAAGGTGGTGCTCGGGTATATCGAGAACGTGGAGAACGGCAGGGAGTTCCTCAGGCTGTCTCAGGAGGTCAGCTATAAGAAACCCATCGTCATGATCAAGGCCGGCACCACCTCGGCCGGTGCCAAGGCTGCCTCCTCGCACACCGGCGCCATAGCGGGCTCCGACAATGCCTACGAGGCCGCCTTCAGGCAGGGCGGCATCCTGCGGGCCGGGGATGTGGCCACGCTGTTCAATCTGGCCCAGGCCTTTTCCAGTCAGCCACTGCCAAAGGGGCCCAACCTGGCCATCGTCACCAACTCCGGGGGACCCGGAATCATGGCTGCCGATGCCTGCGAAAACTCCAGCCTGGTCATGGCCTCCATCTCTGCGGCCAGCGCCAAGAAGCTGCAGTCGGTCCTGCCGCCCTGGGCCTCCCTGTACAACCCCATCGACATCATCGGCGACGCCGATGTGGATCGCTACAGAGACACCCTGGAAGTCGTGGCCCACGATCCCAATGTCCACGCTGTGCTTGTGCTGCTGACCCCTACGGCCGCCATCAAGGACCAGATCGAGGACACCGCCAGGGCCATCGTGAAAGTGGCTGCAACAACGGACGTCCCCTTTTTCGCCTGCTTCATGGGAAAAAAGCACATCCTGGGAGGTGAGCTGGTGCTGCAAGCCTCGGGCATCCCCTGCTACAACTTCCCCGAGCCGGCCATCAAAAGCCTGGAGTCCATGTACAGCTACAGCCAGTGGAAGACCAAGGCGGTCCCCCTCCACCAGACCTTTGAGCGGGACCTCGAAGGTGCCCGCAGTGTGATCGAGACGGCAAAGAGGTCGGGTCAGCTGGAGATCGTGGAGTTCCAGGCCCAGGAGCTTCTCAAGGCCTACAGGCTTCCCACCCCAAGGACCAGACTGGCCCGCTCCAGCGACGAAGCTGCCGCAGCCGGCCGGGAGATCGGTTTTCCGGTGGTGCTCAAGATCGCCTCCGCCTCCATCTCCCACAAGAGCGACGTCAAGGGTGTGCTGGTTGGGCTGCAGGACGAGGACGAGATCAGGGAGGCCTTTCAGGACATCACCTTCCGGGCCCAGCGGCTCCGCCCCGAGGCGCACATCACGGGCTGCCTGGTCCAGGAGATGGCCCCCTCCAGGTCAAAGGAGGTCATTGTCGGATTCAAGCGGGACGAGCAGTTCGGCCCCCTGATCATGTTTGGGCTCGGCGGCATCTATGTCGAGGTCCTCAAGGACATCTCCTTTCGGCTGGCGCCCTTGTCGGAAGCCGACGCCAGGGAGATGATGCGGGAGATCCGCTCCTTCCTGCTGCTCAAAGGGGTGCGTGGGGAGCCGGGGGTCAACCTGGACGCCATTGTCCACATCCTTTTGTCCATGTCACAGCTGTCCCTGGACTTTCCTGAAATTTACGAGGCTGAGTTCAACCCCATCCTCGTCGACCCCGAGCGGGCCATGGTGGCTGACGTGAGGGTAACACTCGGTCAGTGACCAGGGTGTGAGCTGCACGCAAAGCATTGACTGCAAACTGCTCTTGAGGAGGCACTACTATGGCAGGACTGTATATCGGCTCCACCGGCGGATTCGCGGGAAAAAACATGATCGCCCTCAGCCTGGGGCTCAAGCTGCAGAAAGACGGGCACCGGATCGGCTACATGAAGCCCGTGGGAGCTGTCCCCAGCAAGTCCGGGGAACGTTCCGGCGATGACGACGCCTTTTTCCTCCAGGGTGTTCTCGGGCTGGAGGGGGACCCCGAGCTCGTCACCCCGGTCCTGGTCACCCAGGACTTCAAGGTGAAGGCCTTTGCCGGCGACTGCCCGGGTCTTATCGATACGATCAAACAGGCCTACGCCACGTTGAGCAAAGATCGCGAGGTCATGATCGTGGGCGGCTCCGGGAGCTTTCTCTTTTCAGGTAAATACTGCGGCGTGGACGGCGCCAACGTGTCAGCCGCCCTGGACCTGAAGGTCCTGCTCATCGACCGCTACCACACAGATCTCAACTACGACTACCTGCTCCGGGCCAAGGAGGTCCTTGGGGACAGGCTCATCGGAGTGGTGCTCAACGACATACCCGAAGCCGCTGCCAACGGTGTCCAGTCGATCATGGTGCCCCTTCTGGAGCGTCACGGCATTGCCGTGCTCGGCATGATCCCCCGGGATCCGCTGATGAGCGCCATAAAGATCGGCGATCTGGCAGAAAGGCTCGGTGGAAAGATCATCTCCGTGCACAACAAGTCCGAAAGGGTCGTGGAGAACTTCCTCATCGGCACCATGCAGGTGGAGAACTTCATGACCCATTTCCGCCGCCAGAAGAACTCGGCCATCATCGTGGGCGGCGACCGTTCCGATGTGCAGCTGGTGGCCCTGGAGGGCAAGTGTCCCTGCCTGGTGCTGACCGGGAACCTCTACCCCAACGACATCATCCTGACCCGGTCCGAGGTCCTGGAGATCCCCATCATCGTGGTCCGCGACGACTCGTACACCGTGGCCAAGAAGATGGAGACCATCCTGAGCAGCATCAAGCTGCGAGACATCGTCAAGATCAAGCACGGCGCCCAGCTGGTCAACTCCTCCGTGGACATGAACGCCATCAAGGAGACGCTCGGGTTGGTCTGAGAGCCATGCGTCCGGCTTCTTCTTCTGCGCCCTGGGTCCGGCAGACCCGGGGCATTTTTGGCTCCTTTCGAGAATATTTTTATGCTGGATATTTGCATACTTGATTGGTATGATTATTTGAGAAATCATTTTACATCAAAGGGAAATATCTGCTACGTGAGCTTTGAAAAAATCCCTTTGGCTGGTAGGACTTGTCTTTTTGCGGACCTGTCGGCACATCGATGCCCTGAGGGGAGGATTTCCATCAACAGTGCCATCAGCGGCAGATGACGCTCAACGGTTGCTCCAAGGAGGGAAAGGTGAACACTGCGAACTGGAATTGGGAACCTGGAGAGAAGCTGGTTCACGATTTCGGCACCTGCAATGCCGAGTACAAGTGGATCGAAGAGCCCCAGGCCAGCCCGGATGGTGAGAACATCGCCGCCGTGGTCAATATCGACGAAGAAGAGTTCACGCTGTGCGTGAACGGCACAACCTGGGAAACCACCTTTGAACGGTGCTGGTACCCGCGCTACTCCCCGGACGGGCGGCTGACCTCCCTGGTAACCTACGAAGGCACCCCTACCCTGGCCGTGGATGGGGAGGCGTGGGAGGAGTCCTACGACTTCCTCTGGCAGACCATGTTCAGCCGGGACGGTTCCACCATTGCAGCGGCAGTGCAGACGGGCAATAAGTACGGGCTGAGCGTGAACGACACCCTCTGGGAAACCCTCTACGACAACGCCAACCACTTCACCCTCAGCCCGGACGGCTCCACCACCGCTGCGGTGGTCCAGGTCAAGCCCCTGGCCCAGGCGGATATCGCAACTTTTCAGGAAGGCATCTTTTCCGTGGCGGTCAACGGAAAGGCCTGGGACACAACCTTTGTCGACGCCTGGCAGCTGGTCTTCAACAAGGATTGCTCGAGCCTTGCGGCCGAGGTGCGCACCACCCTCTTCGATTACACCATAGCCGTGGACGGAGTCACCTGGAAGGAAACCTTCCCCTGCGTGTGGGCGCCTGTCTTCAACCCGTCTACGGGCAGTGTGGCGGCCCCGGTGCGCATCGCCGGCAAGTGGACCATGGCCGAGAATGGGCAGCCCATCTGGAACCAGCCCTTCATCCAGTGCTGGCACGCCATGTTCAGCCCGGACGGCCAAAAGCTGGCCGCCATTGTCTCGCCCACCTTTGGTCGCTGGACCCTGGCCGTTAACGGCAAGCCCTGGTCCACGACCTTCGGGGACATGGTCACGGATGCCTGTTTCAGCCCCGACGGCAACCGCTTGGCCGCCCTGGGCAAGCAGGACGAAAAGTGGGCTGTTTTCACGGACGACAGTCCATGGAGCGGCCGCTACGACATGGCCTACACCCCAGTGTTCAGTCCCGACAGCAGGCACACGGCCGCAAAGGTCGAAAAGAGCGGACGGTTCACCATCGTGGTCAACGACAAGGAATACACGAAATCGTTCGATGCTGTCTGGGACCCGATCTTCAGCCCCGACTCCAAAAACATCCTCATCCGGTGCCTGGAGGACGGCAAGTACACCCGTCGTGTGGTGCCGGTGAACACCATCACAGGCTAAAGGGGGAGCGCCATGCACGCTATCTACAACTTCGTCAGCGGCCCGCTGGTCTGGGTGGCCTTTATCGTCTTCATCCTCGGCCTGGCCTACCGGCTCTATGTCCTGCTTTCCAAGACTAAGCAGAAGGAACCATTCGTCTTCGAGTTCTGGAGCTGGAAGTTCGCCCTCAACTCCATATTCCGCTGGTGGATCCTGCCCTTTGGCAGCGTCAACTCCCGCCAGCAACCGGTCATGACCATCGTGACCTGGCTGTTCCATGTCTGCCTGCTCATCACTCCGCTGTTCCTCTTGGCCCACGTCATCCTCTTCCAGGAAGCCTGGGGCGTCAGCTGGTGGACCCTTCCCGACACAGTCGCCGACGTCATGACCTGGATCGTCCTGGCCGGATGTCTCTACTTCCTCTACCGGAGGCTTTTCCTGCCCCAGGTCAAATACGTGACCTACGCCTCCGACTTCATCCTTCTGGCCATCGTAGCGGCGCCCTTTCTGACCGGGTTTCTGGCCTACTGGCAGCTCTTCAACTACCAGTGGATGATCATTCTGCACATCCTGTCCGGGGAGATCATGCTCATGGCCATCCCCTTCACCCGTTTGAGTCACATGGTCCTGGCCTTCTACGTCCGGGGCTACACCGCTTCAGAGTTCGGCGCAGTGCGCATGACCAAGGACTATTAAATACGATCCATTCCGAAAGGAGAAACGATATGTCAGAAACGGCCGAAACCGTCACCGAAAGCAGCTACCTGGAAAAGGTGCGGCAAAAATTCGCCGAGGACAAGAAGGCCGGCAAGTATGAGTACGATGCCATCGAAGACGTCGGTCTGGAAATGGGCTCGTCCAAACTGACCCCGGAAAAGATCCAGCAGGTCATCAAGCAAGTCCTGGGCAGCGAGGCCAGCGAGCGCCTCAAGGCCTACGTGAACACCTGCGTGCACTGCGGCCTCTGCTCCGAAGCCTGCCACCACTACCTGTCCAACGAAAAGAACCCCAAGTTCTCCCCGGTGGGCAAGGTCAAGCGGACCCTGTGGAAGATGCTGGAGAAGGACGGCCTGCTCACACCGCAGGAGATCGAGGAGTGCCGCATCGTGGCCAATACCGAGTGCAACCTGTGCCGCAGGTGCCTTCAGTTCTGCCCCTTCGGCATTGACATTGCCTACGAGATCTCCCTGGTGCGGCGCATCTGCCACCTGCTCAACGTGACCCCGCAGTACATCCAGGACACCGCCCACAGCCACGCTGCCACCATGAACCAGATGTGGGTCAAGGAGGACGAGTGGACCGACAGCCTGCAGTGGCAGGAGGACGAAGCCAGGGACGAGTTCCCCACCATCCGCATCCCCGTGGACAAGGTCGGAGCCGAGATCTTTTATTCGGTCATCGGGCCCGAGCCCAAGTTCCGCACCCAGCTCATCTACCAGGCCGCGGCCATCTTTCATGAGGCCGGCAGCGACTGGACCATGCCTTCCACGCCCGGCTGGGACAACAGCGACATGTGCATGTTCACCGGTGACTACGAGATGATGGGCCGCATCAAGAAGTACCACTTCGAGGCGGCCATGAAGCTCAAGGTCAAAAAGATCGTCATGGGCGAGTGCGGGCACGCCTTCCGCTCGGTCTACGACATCGGCAACCGCTGGCTTGGCTGGAAGATGCCCCCCATCCCGATCGTTCACGCCATTAAGTTCTACTCCGACCTGATCCGGGAGGGAAAGATCAAGGTGCGGGAGAAGCTGCCCGAAAAGGTCAGCTTTCACGACCCCTGCAACACCGTGCGCGGGCGCGGCCTGCACGAGTTCGGCCGGCACGTGGCCACGACCTTTTGCGAAGAGCTGATCGAGATGCACCCCAACCGGGAGTACAACCTGTGCTGCAATGCCGGCGGCGGGGTGATCAACTGCGGCCCCCCCTGGAAGACCAAGCGGGTCATGTCCAACAAGGCCAAGGCAGAGCAGCTGGCCCGGGTCCGGGACCTGGGCGTGACCACCATTGTCTCCCCCTGCCACAACTGCCACGGCGGCCTGGAGGACATCATCCACCACTACGGGCTGGATCTGAAGCTCATGTTCCTGGGGGACATCATTTACGAGTACATGGAGAAGCCCGATGCGGTGGAGGAGTAGGGGCAGCCTTGCCGGGCTGAGCAATCGTGCTGCCTTGACCGAGCAGAGAAAACGATCTGGCGCATTTCAAACTACGAGGGGAACCATGTTCAAGACCACGCTCACCTTTGCCATGGCCCTGGCCGGGCTGCTGCTCCTCCTGGTCCCGGCCTTTTCCCAGATGGACATCGAATTTCTCGATGACCCGGCCTTTACCAGCGACGAACGGCCGCCGACCGTGTTCAAACACGACGAGCACAATGAGAAAGCCGAGCTCTATGACTGCGCTGTCTGCCATCACTACTACGAGGAGGGCGAGCTGGTCGAGGGCCTGGACTCCGTCGGCATTCCCTGCTCCGACTGCCACCCGGCCGAGGACCCCGAGGGTGGACAACCCGCACTCATGCAGGCCTACCACGGGCAGTGCAAGGGCTGTCACGAGGAGCAGGCCAAGGGTCCCATCACCTGCGGCGAATGCCACCCCCGTCGCTGACGTCATCCCTGCAAGTGCAGCTCCCATCTCCGGCCGGATGCACGTCCACCGTGCGTCCGGCCGTTTCCATACCAGGCAGGCGTCCTTTTGCCCAAGGGTCGCGTTCATTGACTTTTCCCGGACAGGTGATTAGGTCGCACGTGGCCGAACAAACGTATACAAAAGTATTTTTTTACCCGTCAGCGGTTGATCCATGAGGCGACAGATACTCTTTCTGGCCATGACCAAGCTGGTCAAGACCCATGGAACCGCCCTGGCCACCAAAGCTGGGCAGGCGGCCTTGCTGCGCTTCAACCGCTACGCCCTGCGCAAGGGGTTGGCCGACCGGACCTACACCCTGGAGGAGATCCTGGAGGAGATGAAGCAGATGAAGGACTCCGGTGCCCTGCACCCCAGGGAGTGGTCGGGCCTGGCCGCCCGGATCAAGACCATCAAAGAAACCCTGCGCCGGAAGGATTCCCCGCAATGATCAAATGGTGTTTCAGCCTTCTCGCCTGTCTCGGGGCTCTCCTGACCGGCTCGGATGCGCTTGCCTGGGGCCCTGGCGTGCACCTGGTGACCGGAAACTTCATCCTGGATAACCTCTCATTGCTGACGCCCTTCCTGGGCCAGCTGCTCTCGGCCAACAGGATGTCCTTTCTCTATGGATGCCTCAGCGCCGACATCTTTCTCGGAAAAGGGTTCAAGATCACTCCGGACCACTGTCACAATTGGGACAACGGGGTGAAGCTGCTGCACAACGCCAAGGGTGACCCCCACCTCGCCGCCTATGCCTACGGCTATCTCTGCCACCTGGCTGCAGACACCGTGGCCCACAACTACTACGTGCCCACCCTGCTCCAGAAGACTCCGGGCAGTGGAAAGCTCTCCCATGTGTACATCGAGATGCAGGCCGACCGTCTGGCCGGGTGCTGCTTTCGTGAGGCAGGGGTCATTGTGCAGCTCTCAGACCGCTGCCAGGATGCCTCGCTGTGCAGCGTGCTCAGGAAACCGAGGTTCGAGTTCTCGGTCAAGAAGAAGCTTTTCCAGGGCAGCCTGGCCATGTACCGCTTCAAGCACTGGAAGTCCTCCCTGTCCTTCATCGACAGGGCCCTGCCCCTGGCAAGCGGCAACGGCTACCTCATGGATATGCTGGACCTTTCCTCGTCGGTCATGGTTGATGTGCTGCACAACCCAGAGCGCGCCGTTTCTCTCGACTACGACCCCATGGGATTCAAGAACCTGGCCAGGGTCCGCCGGCAAAGACGCTCCAACCGCTTCCTGCGCCACTCCAGGAGAGCGGAGAATCTCGATTTTCAGCCTGACAGGCAGCTGCTGCGGCTCAAGGCACGCCTGAACTGAACCTGGGCTTGTACCGGCCTGTAAACCTTGCACAAGGTGCTCATCCGGTCCAGGCGTCTTTTCAGAGTGGCCGGGTGAAACTGATGCTGTGGGCGCGCATGGGCAATTCAGGCCGGACTCCCTACAATGACCCCCACTGAACGCGACCAGCTGCTGCCCTTCCTCCAGGGCCGGGACTTTACGGCCTGCTTTCTGGCCGTCCACGGGCTGAGCAGCGCCATCAAAAGCAATCCCAAGCTGGCCGGCCCGGAAACCGTCCTCGCCTTGTCGCGATTGCTCAAGCGCCAGCCCCACAGCAGCCAGAGCAAGGCCTTCTTTTTGTACAGAACGGCAGCCGAGGGCCTGTGTGCGGTGCTCACATCCGGGAGCACCCTCCCCCTTGACCAAATGGCAAAACAGGAGCTGGAAGGTCTTCTTTGCTGCGCTGAGGGTCCTGTTCTCAAGGCCGTTGCTGAAGCCACCGGCGCACTCCCACTGGACCTGACAGCCCAT
>CAZQOG010000111.1:7864-9429 GCA_964594925.1 uncultured Desulfohalobiaceae bacterium | reverse complement strand
ACAAAGCCAAAGAGCCCCACATAGTCATCCAATTGCCGAGAGATGAACAGGTTGGAGATGCTCTGATCGTTACCGTCCAGGGATCCGGTGAATGGATCGGTGCTGTTTCCGATGGGCTCCCAGCCGGAAGTGGCATTATAGGGTTCCACATTCAAATCAATGGGGTTGATCAGAATGAAATAGGCATTCAGATTGTACCGGATATTGTCCAACTGCTGCGGGGTGGTGATTTGATAAGGATCCCCCTGGGTACCGTCACCGCCTGCGTATAAAACTATCTCAACGTAGGTTCCCGATGCTGTGGCGGTCGACCCTTCGGCAACGGATACACTTTGCTCGATTGGCGTGGTCCAGCCGCTGATGTCCCTGAACTCGATGGTGTGGTCACCTGTAGGTATTTCTGATTCCGTGACCCCGCTGTCGTACCAGGTCGATGTCCCGACCCTGCGCCACTGGGCTCCGGCCGTCCTGGCCGCGGCCGGGTCGATGGTCACGGTGAGGGAGCCGGGTGACTGGGGAAGATCGGCATAAGCGGTGTACTGGACCGACACTCCGGCAGATTCGGTGAAGGAGCCTCCGGCGTACAGCCGGTTGCCGTGGAGAACCAGAGCATCTACGCTACCCTCGTTCAATCCTTCCCCGATCGGCCCCCAATCCGTTCCGTTCCAGGCTGCGGTCGCATTGACGCCTCCGGCGGAAGTGAACCATCCTCCGGCAAAGAGGATTCCCTCACTGTCCACTGCCAGGGCAGTGACATCCGAGTCGGTTCCCGATCCGAGCGGGCTCCAGGCAGTGCCGTTCCAACAGGCAGTGTTGTTGGCGCTTTGACCACCCACCTGGGAGAAGGATCCCCCTGCGTACAAATTCCCCGACCCGTCGGTTGCCAGGCTGGCAACACTGTACCCTGAGTCGATGCCGGACCCGAGTGCGCTCCAAGACGTCCCATTCCAGGCTGCGATGTGCTGTGTAGAAATCCCGCCGGCCGAGGTGAAGCGTCCGCCGACATAGAGCGTGCCCCCATCAATGGCCAGGGCCTTGACACTGTCCCCGGATGCTGTGCTGACGCCGCTACCCAACGCACTCCATGTGGTGCCGTCCCAGGCGGCGATGTTATTTGCAGTCACCCCTCCTATATCGGTGAAGTACCCACCTGCATACACAGAGCTGCCGTCCGAAGCCAAGGCCTGGACAAAGTCGCCTGTGACAATGCCGCTGCCAAGCGGGCTCCAATGCGTGCCATTCCAGGAAGCAATGCAGCTGGCCGGCTCTCCCCCGGCCTCGGTGAAGCTCCCCCCGGCATACAGGGTGCTGCCCTCGAGTAACAATGAATAGACGCTCCCTCCTTCAAGACCCTGTCCCAGTGGACTCCAATGGGTGCCGTTCCAGGAGGCGATGTTGTTGGCGGCGGTTTCGCCGGCTTGGGTGAAGGACCCCCCGGCGTAGACGGTGCCGGCTTCATCCACAGCCAGGGACCAGATCTCAAAAAAGGAGGTGTCGGGTTCCAGGGCCATCCAGGATGATTGTTCGCCGTCATAGAGGGCGATCTGGTTGACAGTCCTGCCGTC
>CAZQOG010000111.1:0-7854 GCA_964594925.1 uncultured Desulfohalobiaceae bacterium | reverse complement strand
GCATAGAGGTAGCCTTTAGAAACCAGGGCCTTGACCCCCAGGTCCATGCCCTGGCCTAGGCTGTCCCACCCGACCCATTTGTCCCACTCGGCGACATTGTTGACTGTCAGACCACCAGCTTGGGTAAACGTTCCACCCACATAGACCTCGTCCCCGTTTACTTCAATGGCCTCGACAAAGCCGTTGGTGCCAGTACCCAGAGCGCTCCAGTCCGTCCCGTTCCAGACTGCGGTATAGTTGGCTGAGATGCCTCCTGCGCTGGTGAAATGGCCGCCGGCATACACTGTCCCATCATCTGCATCCACATCAAGGGCGAGCACATAATGGTTGGTGCCGTCTCCCAGGGCATTCCACCCGGTGCCGTTCCAGGATGCAATGTAGTTGGCTGCAGTCAGCCCGGCTGAAGTGAATCCACCTCCCACATAGACTGTGTCATCCAGGGCCACGGCCAAGGCTGCCCCGGGATAATTGAGCCCATCCCCCAGGGCCATCCAGTCTGTCCCGTCCCAGGCCGCAATGAACGAGGCGGACACACCGCCCGCCGAGTCGAAGTTGCCGGTAAGGTATAACGTTCCCGTGCTGTCCACGGCTAATGCATCAACAGAGGTGGATCCAATCCCCCCACTGACGCCACTTCCCACGGCGGCCCACCCGCCCCCTTCTCCATCGTCCCAGACGGCGAGGTTGCCGGCTGCGCCACCGCCGGCACCCGTGAAGGAGCCGCCGACATACAAAAAGCTTCCGTCCAATGCCAAAGACTGGACTGTCCCGTTCACCCCGCTGCCCAGGGAACTCCACTCAGATCCGTCCCATTTGGCGATGTTCGAGGCTTGCACCAGCCCTACGGAGGAGAAGCTCCCCCCAATGAAAAGAGTGCCGGATTCATCAGCCGCCAGGGCATAAACCTCTCCGTCTGTGCCTGGTTCTCCAGCGATAAAGCCCATGCCGGCCCAATTGACGTCACTGTAGGTGGGGTCGATGCGTATCGGATACACGGCAGCGGCATCAGCCACCACCACGGCCAGCCTGTCAGGCGATTGCAGCTCGAAGCGCGCCGGCAGCTCCCTGTTTTCGGCATCCAGGACCAGCAGGCGATGGTAGCGGAGTTCTCGGGTGGAAACGCCAGGTGTGAGGACGATCCCGTCTTCATTTTGCCGGGCACTGGCCCCGGTGATGGACAGCTCAAGACGCAGATCATCCCGGCCCGGTGGTCGGTGCTCGACAATGAAGTCCTGGCGGATGCCTTCCAGGCTGACGGAGTACTCCTCAACCACTTTCGGGCGAATCAACCGGGCCAGGTCGGCCTGCACTTCGGTTTGTCCCGTGAGCGCAAGGGGGGTCATGCGGCCTGAGGTGCGGCCTACCGCCGTGGACAGGATCGAGAAGCTCGTCTCGGAGTCGTCCTCCTTGCTGGCGGAGATGTGCAGACCGTGACTGTCCACGAGTGCCGAGAGATTCTGATAGACCATATCAAGCCTGGCGCCGTCCCTGGTGGGGGTGAGGGACGCGCCGTGCCCCTTGAGTTGGGAGCGGGCCAGGCTTTCCAGGGCAGAAGTTGCTGAGTGGGGAGGAGCCTCTGGGGGGGCATCCAGCGAACCGGAAGCTGCAGGCGTTGCCATGGCCAGGAGAAACGCAAGCAGCAGGGCTGCCCAGACCGATGTCCATGATTGCAACGCATTGGGCCTCATGAGCATTCCTCCTTGGTAGGCACTCGTCCGCATATCAGCCGGTACGGCAAACTGAAAAAAGGCGGGGTCATAAATATTGGACGCTGTTCACTTTCATTCCCGCTAGGCCGTCCAGTCGAAATCAGTCTCATTCAATGCCGTCAGGTTTTGCATCTCGATTTCCATGGTGGCCACGCCCGTGCCCAAGGGGTCGACAAAAAGCACGGAATCGCTTCCCGTAATCTCCAGCCGGGCCTCGGAGTTGCCCGAACCTGTGAACGGATCGCTGCCCAGGTAGGAAAACTCACCCTGCAGCATGCCGTCAAAGAGCAGAAAGTCCTCACCGGAGGTAAAATCCGTGATGACGTCCGGGGAGTATGACCGGTGGTGGGGGGAGTCCCAGTCCGAGGTGTAGACGAAGATGTCGCTGCCCTGGCCGCCGGTCATGGTGTCTGATCCGGTGCTGCCGATCAGGGTGTCACTGCCATCCCAGGTGGTGGGATCCAGGCTTGATCCATCGCCGAAAATCAAGTCGTCGCCGGCCCCACCCATGATCAGGTCGTCGTATCCCTGGCCGTAGAGGGTGTCGTTGCCGGCCTCGCCTGAAAGCGTGTCATTGCCGTCGGACTCAGAGACCCCATACCCCCCGTCGCCGTAGATCAGGTCACTGCCGTCACCGCCGAATATCCAGTCTCCCCCTTGGGCCCCCTCGATCCAGTCGTCGCCTCCCAGGCCATGGATGGTGTCATTGCCGGAGCTGCCGCCCATGGTGTTTGACAGGTCGTTGCCTTCAAGGGAGTCGTCAAACCCCCATGATCCGAAGAGCTCTTCAATGCTGATCAGGGAGTCTCCAGCTGCCCAGCCGCCTGTGCCGGATCCCGTTGCAAGGCTGACGATCACGGGACTGTCGGCGTAATAGTAGTCAACACGATCCGTGCCGGCACCCCCGTCGAACACGTCAGCGCCGGAAGAGGCGAAGAACCAGTCATCCCCATCCTCCCCGAAGAGGAAGTCATCTCCTTCCTGACCGGAAATTTGGTCGTTGCCCTCCCCACCGTAAATCCAATCGTTCCCAGGATCACCATTGAGATTGTCACCACCGGCAAGGCCCTCGATGGTGTCGTCGCCCCAGCCCCCGTACAGGGTGTCTGGGTCGGTTGAGCCAATGAGATGCTGGTCAAGGGTGATGGAGATGGCGAAGGATTCCGCAGGAAGAGTGTCGATTCCATCGCTGACCTCGAACAGGAAGTCGTCAGTGGCTGTGTTGCTGCCGTTGTGGGTGTAGGTGAGGTGATTGGCGAGCAGATCCGCGTTGGTGAAAGATTGGCCTGTGGACAGGTTTGTGCCGTCCAGGCGCAGGTCCCCATTGTCCGGCAGGGCGGTGACAAAGTACTGCAGATCAAGATCGTCGTTGTCCACGTCGGTGTACCCGAGCAGATCAACCGTGATCAGCCCTGTCCCACCTTCGTCCAGGCTCAGGCCCAGGTTGCGGTCCTCCTCCGGGGGGTCATTGACCGGGTCCACGTCCACGGACATGGTTGCGACATTGCTCCACTGATTGCCGTCAAAGACCTTGAACTCGAACGTCGAGTAGGGAGCACCGTATTCGTCTTCCCCAGGAGAAAATACCAGGCTTCCGGAGCTGAGCTCGGTGGCTGTTACGGTCTGTCCTTCTGTGGTGACCGGTGATCCATCGAGCAGCAAGGTGCCGAAGCTGGGCAGTGTGGCGATCTCCACTTCTGTTAAGGGGTCGTTTTCAATGTCGGTGAAGATGAAGTCAGAAATGCTGAAGGGTATGTCGGTATCCTCATTGATGAGCACGGAGCTGGGAAGGGCTTCGGGGGCAGTGTTTGGCCCACCTGTAATGAGAATGTTGTCCGCCGTTACCGGGTCTCCAAAAACGACAGCCAGCACATGAGCGTCGGACCCATCCCCGCTTGGGTCGTAAATGAGCCGGTCGTCATTATCGAAGACGAACAGGGCACCGCCGGCATTGGTGCCGTCGTAGGTTTCCCCAATGGCCGCGAAATGCTCGCTGCCAAGGGCGCCGTTGGACAGACCGCCAAAGCCGTCTGAATCCAGGACAAAGGCGTCCTGGGATTGCTCAAAGCCGTCCACCAGGTCCACGCCCTGGTCAGGGGAGGTGTAGAGATACCGATCGGCTCCGGCCCCGCCCACCAGGGAGTCGGCTCCGCCGTCGCCCTGCAGGGAGTCGTTGCCGCCGCCGCCGAGCAGGGTATCGTTGCCCGCGCCGCCCAGAAAGAGGTTGTCCAGGTCGTCGCCCACCATGCTGTCATCGGCGGAGGACCCGGTGATGTTCTCGATGCCCACCAGGGTGTCTGTGGAGTCGGCATCGGCCAGGCCCGTGGTCAGATCGGCATAGACATGGGAGGAGTTCGAGTACTGGGCAGTGTCCGTGCCTGGCCCGCCATCCAGGTAGTCGTCTCCCACGCCGCCTTCCAGGGTGTCGTCCCCTTCCCCGCCGAGGATGGAGTCGTTGCCCGTGCCGCCGCTCAGGGAGTCGTGCCCCTCGCCGCCCAGGATGGTGTCAGCGCCGCTGCCACCCTCGATTGTGTCGTTGCCCGTGCCGCCGAACAGGGAGTCGTTGCCGCCTTGACCGCGCAACAGGTCGCTGCCGCCGCCGCCGTCGATGGAGTCGTTGCCCGAGGTGCCGGTCAACGTGTTGTCGGTGTTGTCCCCTACAATGGGCTGAGGGGTGGTTCCTCCACCACCTGGCGTGCCTCCTCCGCCGGGATCACCCGGGTCACCGGGATCGCCGGGATCACCCGGATCCCCAGGATCACCCGGGTCGCCTGGATCTCCTGGATCACCCGGGTCGCCTGGATCTCCTGGTTCACCCGGGTCACCGGGGTCGCCAGGGTCACCTGGATCTCCCGGGTCACCTGGATCTCCCGGGTCGCCTGGATCTCCCGGGTCGCCGGGATCACCAGGGTCACCGGGGACGCCCGGATCGCCTGGGTCTCCGGGATCGCCTGGGTCTCCGGGATCGCCTGGGTCTCCGGGATCGCCGGGGTCCTGGCCCGGCTGATCTCCGGCTGTGGTCTCTCCGGCCTGGGCAATGATCACGGCTTCATCGTCTCCGGCAAGGACATCGCTGCGCAGGGCAAAATCCTGCTGCAACCCGGTTCCAGGCTGTTGCAGGTAGGGGGGCTCCACCTCGGGCAGCAGGGCCGAGTCTATCCTGGGCAGGTCTCCCAGCTGGGTCTGCAAGAGGGTCGTGATGTCCAGGATGGCGGCCGAGTGTCCCAGCACGTCCATGACCT
Organism: uncultured Desulfohalobiaceae bacterium; assembly: GCA_964594925.1. Classification (GTDB taxonomy): domain Bacteria; phylum Desulfobacterota; class Desulfovibrionia; order Desulfovibrionales; family CAZUBS01; genus CAZUBS01. The sequence goes on along the minus strand of CAZQOG010000111.1, from coordinate 2,903 downwards.
GGGACATGTCCACCTGCGCCCAGTCGATGTCCGGGAAGGAGTAGGGGGAGATGCGCATGAACTGCTCCATCTCCTGCGAGGTGAAGGGGCGTACCAGGCCGAGACCGTCCGGGGTGACCTCGACCAGGGTGCCGGACTCGGTGATGACCCGTGTGTTGCCGTGCTTGTCTGTGATGTAGAGCTTGTGGCAGTTGCTTGGCTGCTGAAAAAGCGGCCTGTCCAGGCTGTCGTCGTAACCGGGACAGGAAATTTCCTGGGCGCCGTGCTTCTCGGAGTCCTCGCCGATCTCGTGGACCGTGACCGTGCCCCGGATGCCGATGGTGGCCAAAGGGGACTGGAGGTTGAAGCGCTCGGGGTTCTGCTTGACGATCTCGCCGGTGATGGTGCGGAAGGTGCCCTGGACCATGTTGAACAGGAGCTCGGAAGCCCCCCCGTCCTGGTCGTAGACATAGTCGTCCAGCTCGATGCGGGAGCCGGCTCCCTGGGAGAGCAGGGTTTCATCCTGGAACAGGATCTCCACCTGGCTGCCGTCGCCGGTGACCACGACCTCGTCTGCATAGACAGGGTCGTCCAGGTTCAGGGTGCGGACGCCGTCCGACGACTCGGCACGGACCTCCCCGGTGATGGAGACAACGGTTCCAATTGCTTCGTGTTGCTCAGCCATGCCCGTCCCCCGGCTGTAATGGCCGTTGTTCAAAGCTTTTCAGGAGGTGTCGCACCATCCTGTGATCATGAACCTGAAAAAATATCCGTCACAATGCGTTGGGCTGAAACACGTCGGGTGTCAGCCGTCCCATTGCGAACAGCAGGTCATAGGCTGCCCTGACCGTGTTCGCCCGTGCGGCCACAGCACTGCTCACGGCATTGATGTAGTTGACCTCCCCATTGAGCACGTCGATCAGCGACCGGGTGCCCATCCTGCGCTCCTTGCGGGCCAGCTCGAGAAACTCGTGCAGGATGTTGGTCTGGTTGATCAGGTAGTCGACGTTTTCCCGGGCCGTTATCAGGTTGCGCCAGGACACGCGGATCTGCTCTTCCACGCTGCGCCTGAGGTCCCGCAGCTCTTTCCCGGCCCTGGTTTTCTGGGACAGGGCGGATTGGAGCGCCGCCTGGTCGCCCCCACCCCGGAAGAGGTTGTACCTGAGCTCGACCAGGGCCCTGGCCTCGGCGCGCACCCCTTCCTCACCCACGTCGTTCTGGCGCCGCCTGCCCTCGGCCACGAAATCAAGACGGGGGTAGAAGCGGGACTTGATGACCTTGATGTCCTGCTCCACCGCCTGGATGTTCCGGCGGGCCACCTCGAGCTGGGGGTTCTCTGAAAGCCCGATGTCCAGGGCTTGCTCAAGGGTCATGGGAAGAAGTGGGGAGGGGAGGTCGGGGAGGTCGAAGCGCTGGATCTGCTCTTCGCTCAGATCCACCAGGTAGACGGCCTGAAAGCGGTTTTGAGCATTGATGAGCTCGCCCTCCAGAGAGACCCGCCGGGCATTGGCTCCAGCCAGCTGGGACTTGGCCTGGAGAACATCCGAGGACAGCCCCGCCCCCCTCTCCACCAGGGCTTCCTCAATGCCTGTCTGGCGCTTGATGTTCTCCTCACTGCGCCTGGCATAGCCGAGCTGCTGGGAGGTGCTGTAGACCTGGAGATAGGCGCCGACCCCTTGCCGCAGGACCTCCTGGGTCACGGCTTCGAGATTGAATTCAGACTGTTCGAGCACTGCCCGGGCCCGGCCGATGGTTCCACCTGTCTGGCCAAAATCGTGCACGAGCTGCCGAAACTGCAGGGTCTGGACATTTTTCCACTCAGAGCTGTCGTCCTCCCCCGTGGTCTGGCGGTCTGCAAAATCAATGTGTTCATACCCTGCGTCAGCAGTCAGATCCAGGCGGGGGTACCACCCGGAGCGGGCCTCCCTCAGGCTGTACTCCGAGGATGAGAGCCGGGCAGCAGCGGCCTGGATGCGGTCGCTTGTCGACACCAGCTCCGGCACGAAATCTTCCAGGATCAGGGGCTTTGAGTTCTGTGCCGGCCGAGTGACCGGGTCATCGATTTCCGCTGCAAGGATTGAGAACGGGAGAAGGATACACAGAAGGAACACCACCCAGCCACACGTGAAAACATAGGATCGCTGCGTCATCTTGGGGCTCGTCCAGGTTGAGGGTTCGATCAGGCACATGCTTGGCGTTTTGCAAGCATGCGGGTTGCGTGAATCCCAAAGGGATGCCCTGTGACACTGAACAGTTGGATTATTCTATGCTGTGGCCACCTCTGAAGCTGGAGGAACGAAAGGATCTGTGGAGTTTGCTGTTACCTAGCATGGAAAGAGTAACGGATAGGTAACATCAAGAAAAAAATTTTACCCGACCTCCATGGCCTTGCGCCGGAGGTTCTTCAGGGTGGGGCCGGGCCCGACGGACAACTCACTTTCAAGGGCATCTGTGGCCTGCTGAAATACCTGCACGGCCCGGGATGGATACCCAAGACTGATGTAGGCGCGCATCAGGCCGGCATAGAGCTCCTCGTTTGCCCTGTCTTTTTCGATACAGCGCTGCAGGTAGGGCAGGGGGGTCCCGCAGAGGCCTTGGTTCAGGCACAGCTCTGTCAGGGCCAGCACACCGTGCACGTACTTCCTTCGCAGCACCCTGCGGTGGCGGACGATCCAGGGGGGGCTCTCGTGCGGGAGGAAATCGTCCTGATAAAGATCCAGGCAGAGCAGGAGCTGCTGCACGTCTTTGGCCTGCACCGCCGGACCTAATGTTGTAGAAAACAGCAGGGCGTCCACTGAGCACTGGCCTCGGAGGAGCGAGACCTGCTTGTGGCGGATCACGATCCAGGGAAGGGTCGCCCCATTGGTAGAGCCTACCCTGCGCAATCGTGACAGGGCCATCTTGAGGTTGCGAAAGGCCATGTC
>CAZQOG010000110.1:0-9431 GCA_964594925.1 uncultured Desulfohalobiaceae bacterium | reverse complement strand
GAAGAAGCTGCTCCTGGACCTGGAAAAGACCTTCCCCTCCTGCGAAAGCTAGCAGACCGTTGAAAAATCCCCGTTGGACTGCGTTTAAGCTGGAAGCTGGAAGCTCGAAGCTGGAAGCTCGAAGCTCGAAGCTCGAAGCTGGAAGCAAAAGAAGTATGAAACTTGAATTTTTTATTCTTATCTCTTCCTTCGAACTTCGAACTTCCGACTTCGAACTTTACCTCACCCGCAGGGCTGGCAACACAGGACCGTAGCCGGCTTAGGCAGGATTTTTCTGCTTCGTGCCCACCCGCTGCACGTCACTCCCCTGCCTCCCAGCCCAGGATGCAGATCCCGTGGCGGTCGGCCAGGGCGATGCTCTCCGCCTGGTCGAAGAACAGGCTTTTGCGGGCCTCTACAGCCAGGCAGGCGGCGCCTGCCTCGGCCATGGTCTGGATGGTCCCCGTGCCTATGGCCGGCTGGTCGATATGCGACTCCTGCCCCGGCTTGAAGACCTTGATCACCACGCAGCCCCTGCCGGCGAGTTCCCCGGCCCTGCGGATGGTGGCATTGGTCCCTTCCATGGCCTCGACCGCGACCACCATCTCCTCCTTGACCACCAGGCACTGGCCGATATCCAGATCACCCAGGGCCTTGCCCGTGGGCCAGCCGAAACTAACATCCGAAAGCTCCCGCTGGGATGGGGGCCTCCTGGTCAGAACCCCTGGGGGTGTCATGAGGCCGGGGGCGAAGGCAAGGGGGGAGAGGATGCTGAGCCCTTCCGACTCGAGCTCGCGGGCCACCGCCCCGAGCAGGGAGTTGTCGTTCTTGTTGCGCAGCCTGAAGAGAAGTTTGGCGGCCCGGAGGTCGGGCCTGAGATGCAGGGCCCTGGGCTTGTTGATGGCCCCGGCAAAGACCACCTCCCGGACCTCCCGGCGCTTGAAAAAAGTCAGCAGCTTTCCCAGCTGACCGAGCCGCAACCACTGCAGGGCATCGACCTGGGATTCCAGTTCCGGGCAGGTGTAGCCGGTGAATGCCACGGCAACCACCCTCCGATTGCGGCTTTTGGCCCCCTCGGCAACAAGAAAAGGGAACTGGCCTTCCCCGGCGATGAGTCCCAGCGGTGTGCTCATGTCTGCTCACGTCAGCGCAGCCCTGTACCCGCGCCTGGCTGACCAGTCATTCAGGAGTGATGCAGCCCCTGGTGCTGGTGCGGATGAAATCCACCAGCCTGGCCACCTCGGGATAGTGGCCATAGCTTTCGCCGACCTGCTGCAGGGCCTCCTCACGCTTGATCCCCGAGGTCCAGATTATCTTGTAGGACTTCTTCAGGGCGCTGATGGCGTCCTTGGAAAAGCCCCGTCTCCTGAGGCCAATCAGGTTGAGACCGCGCAGCCTGGCCCGCTCGCCTGCCGTGAGCATGTAGGGGGGGACGTCCTGGGCCACGCCGGTCTTTCCCCCCACAAAGGCATGGTCCCCGATGCGGGCAAACTGGTGCACGGCGGACAGCCCACCGATCACGACACCGGCCCCGATGACCACATGCCCTCCCAGGGTGGCGGCATTGGCCAGGATGGCTTCGTCGCCGACACGGCAGTCGTGGGCCACATGCACATAGGCCATGAGCAGGCAGTCCGATCCGACCCTGGTGGCTCCGCCTCCGGTCTCGGTGCCGCGGTTGATGGTCACGTACTCCCTGAAGGTGTTCTCGTGGCCGATCTCAAGGACAGTGGGCTCGCCATTGTACTTGAGGTCCTGAGGATCGCCCCCGATGCAGGCGTAAGGGTGGACCTGGTTGTTTTTGCCCATCCTGGTCAGTGACTTGATCTGGGCAAAGGCATGTATCTTCGAGCCCTCCCCGATCTCCACCCCGGCTTCGACCAGGGCATAAGGGCCCACACTCACCCCGGCTCCCAGCTCGGCCGCGGGATCGACAATGGCTGTCGGATGGATGTCCGTGGTCACGCCACTGCCTCCTTGTCCACGACCGCTGCGGTCAGCACGCCCTGGGCAACCACCTTGTCCAGGACCCTGGCTTCGGCCTCCATCTTCCAGATGTTCAGCTTGTGCCGCAGATAGCGCGCGGTGATCAGGAGCTGATCCCCGGGATAGACCGATTGACGGAACCTGACCCTTTCCACCCCCGTGAACAGGAAGAGCTTCCCGTCCATGGCCTCCGGCAGGGACTTGACCACGAGCAGGGCCCCGGCCTGGGCCATGGCCTCCAGGATGAGCACGCCCGGCATGACCGGAAAACCAGGGAAGTGCCCCTGGAAAAAAGGCTCGTTGAAGGTCACGTTCTTGTAGGCCTCGATGATCTCGTAGGCCGTGAAGCTCTCGATCCTGTCCACCAGCAGAAACGGGTAGCGGTGGGGGAGCATGCCCATGATGTCGAGGTGGTCGGGTGCAGCTCTGGTCATGCCGTGGTCCCTCCTTTTTGAAGTTGATCGCGCAACCTGGCCACCTCCTTCTCCAGGTCCTTGAGCTGCCTTAACATGTCCGGAAGCCGAGGAGCGACCGAAACATACCGGAGAAAACGCATCTGCTCTATAGCTGGAATACCGCCGTAATCCTTCCCCGCATCCAGAGATTTTGCGACCCCGGACTTGGCCCCGACGCGGCAGTTGTCGCCGATCGTGAGATGGCCGGCCACACCGACCTGTCCTGCCAGGACCACGTTCCTGCCCACGGTGGTGCTTCCGGCTATGCCCACCTGTGCCACGATCACCGAGCCCTGTCCGATGTGCACGTTGTGGCCGATCTGCACCAGGTTGTCGATCTTGGTGCCGCGGCCGATCCGGGTCTCGCCCAGGGCTGCCCGGTCGATTGTCGTGCCGGCGCCTATCTCGACCTCGTCCTCCACCACAACCGTGCCGATCTGGGGTATCTTCTCCCGCCCCTGCTCCCCCATGACAAACCCGAACCCGTCGCTCCCGAGCACCGAACCTGCATGGATGATCACCCTCTGTCCGATAGAGGTGCCGGCCATGACCGTCACATTGGGGTACAGGACACACTCCTCCCCGATGGTGCTGCCCTCGCCCACATAGACCCCGCTGAACAGCGTGGTCCCGGCCCCAATGACCGCCCCGGGCCCGACGTACACAAAGGGGTAGACGGTCGCGCCCTGGCCCAGCTCGGCCTCGGGATGGACGAAGGACTGCCCGCTCACCCCTGTGAAGCTGCCCTGGGGCTTTGCAAAAAGGGCTACCGCCCTGGCAAAGTCGAGATAGGGGTTTTCGCTGATCAGGTCGGCAGCGGCTGCCCGCCCGGCATGCTCCCTGTCGAGGATCACCGCAGCGGCGTTGGTCTCCTCCAGGAGGTGGTCATAGCGGGGGTTGGCCAGGAAGGTGACCTCCTGTGGCCCGGCAGCCTCCAGGGTGTTGACCCCTGTGACAGGCCGGTCTTCCCCCTGGAGCACCAGTCCCAGCTGTTCGGCCAGCTCACTGAGCGAAAGCTCCATCTCAGTTGGCGTCCTTTTTGACGGTGCGCCAGTGCTTGTTGAACTCCACGATGATCTGCTCGGTGATCTCCAGGGACTCGTCGATGTAGGTCAGGCCGCTGCCCTTCTTGTCCATGATCATGGTGTAGCCGTTCTTTTTGCCGTAGTCCTGGAGCAGCTCGAAGATCTCCGTGATTATGGGCTCCCGGTACTTCTCCTCCTTTTCCTTCACCTGGCGCTGGTAGCTCTGGTAGGTGTCCTGGAAATCGCGCACCTTGCGCTTGAACTCGAGTTCCTTGTCAGCCTGGGCCTCCTGGCTCAGGACCAGGCTTTGCTTCTGCAGCTCCTCCTGCATGGCTTCGACCTCTTGCTGCTGCCTCTCGGCCTCTTTGCGTATCTCCAGGACCTCCTTGCTCAGCTCCTCAAAGGCGCTCTTGCCCGCCTCGGAGCGCTGGATGACCTCCAGAAGATCGACGAATCCGACCTTTATCTCGGCCGCGACACCCGTTGCTGAGAAAAATACAATGCCCAGCAGGATCACAATCGACTTTTTAAACATATCCTCAACTCCTTTCCATTTTTTCAGCTCACGCAGAGCCTTCATTTTTACACTCCATACCGGCAAAAGAGCCGCGGACCGGCTTTCTCAGCCTGCTTGCGGCGTCCGCATCACGTGTCCACAGCGCCTCAGCTAAAATAGCTGGCCCATGGAAAACTCGAACTTGCCGCTTCCGTCATCGCCTTCGAGGTTGTCCAGGGGGTAGCCGTACTCCACGCGGATCAGACCCATGGGCGAGAACCAGCGCAGCCCAACGCCCACGCTCTTGTAAACATCAAAGTCGGACTCGTCCTCCCAGGAGCTCCCGGCGTCGAAAAAGGTCAGCCCCATGAGGCCGAACTCCTTGCTCAGCGGGAAGATATACTCGAAATTGGTGAAGAACATCTTCTCCCCGCCGATGCGGTCGTCGGTCACCTCGTCCCTGGGAGAGATCTTTCTGCCTTCGTAGCCGCGCACGGAGTTGATTCCCCCGAGGTAGAAGCGTTCGAACACCGGGATCTCGTCCCCTCCGTTCTCGACCACCACACCCGCCGTGCCGCTCCAGTGAAAGACCGTGTCCCAGAACAGCCCTTTGTAATAATCGCTCTCGACGACCCCCTTGACGAAGTCATCGTCCCCCGCGAGAAACCCGCCGCCGTACTCCAGGCTGATCGTGTTGACCGTTCCCCGTGTGGGATGGATCCTGCTGTTGGTCGTATCCCGGGTCACGGAGAGCCCGAGCACGCTGGAGAGGTTTTCACCTTCGGCGTCCTTGATGACGCTGGAGGCTTCCTCGTCAACGTCGCTGATCTCGTAGTCTTCCAGCCTGTAGCTTGCAAAGGCCCGGGTGAACTCGCCCAGGGGGTAGCCAATGCGCAACCGCCCGCCTGTGGTCTCCCGGTCGTACTCCGAGTAATCGCGATCTGTGACGTAGGAGTCGATGCCTATCCCGAGCTTTGAATCGAACAGGCGGGGGTTCCAGAACTGCAGGGTGTAGTCGGTGGTCTTGGAACCGAAGCTCCCCCTGAAAGACAGGTTGTAGCCCTTGCCGAAGAGGTTTCGCTCCTGAACGATGCCGGTGACGAAAGCATTCTCCAAGGTCGAGTACCCCACGCCGACACTGAACATGCCGGTTGGCTTTTCCTTGACCCGCACCTTGAGGTCCATCTCGTTCGGCTCTGCCGTGGGGATGGTTTCCAGGTCCACCGTCTCGAAATAGTCCAGCCTGCGCAACCGTTCCTGGGAACGGCGCAGCGCCTGCCCGCTGAACTGCTCTCCATCCAGGATCCTGAGTTCCCGACGGATCACGTTGTCCCTGGTCTTGGTGTTCCCCTCCAGGGTCACCCGCCCGATGTACACCCTCTCCCCCTTTTCCAGGATGTAGCTCACTCCAACGGTCCTGTTTTCGGCGTTCTTGTCGATCGAGGCGGAAGCGTCGGCATAGGCGTACCCGTAGTCGGTATAGTAATCGACCAGGGCCTGGACGTCGTCGCGCATGACCGACCGGTCGAAGTAGTCGGATTCCTCGGCCAGGTCGTCGAGGCTGGTCAGCTCGAACAGCGACTCGGGGGATTCGATCAGATCGCCTTTGAGGTCCACGTTGTGGATCGTGTACCGCTCACCCTCGACAACGGTGAAGGTGATGGAGATGCCCTCTTCTTCGAAACGCACCTCCGGCTGGCTCACCCTGGCGTCCATGAAGCCCCTGTTGTTGTAATACGCCTCCAGCGCGGCCGCGTCCCTGTCCAGGAGCTCCTCGCGCAGGATGCCGCTCTTGGTGAGGAAGGAGAAGAGGCCGCGTTCGGAAAGGGCCAGCTCCTTCTTGAGCTTGCCGGAGTCGATCTTCTCCGCACCCTGGATCTCGATATTCTCGATGTAGAGCTTGTTGCCTTCTTCCACCGTGATGTTCAGCCTGGCCTGGCGCTCATCCGTCTGCTCCAGCTCGTAGTCGACCTCTGCCCGGTAATAGCCTTTCTGCCTGTACAGCTCCCGGATCTTGTCCAGATCCTGTGACAGCAGCTCGAAGTTCAGCACCGAGCCACCCTTGACGGACATCACTTCCAGCACATCGTCCTGGTCGATGGCATCGGTTCCAGAGACCTGCACTGCCTGGATCAGGGGCTTTTCTTCCACCACGAAGACAACCCGTTTCCCGGCCGGCACGTCCTCCACCCTGACCTGCACGTCGTCGAAGTATCCAAGGGCATAGAGCCGTTTCAACTCTTCGTTGATGGCCTTGGGGTCGTACAGGTCGCCCTGCTGCATCCTGAGGCGCATGAGCACCACGTCCTTGTCCAGAATGCGGTTGTTCTGCACGTCGATCTCGGCCACGACATCTTTTTTGAGCACCTGCTGGACGATCTTCTGCACAAGCTCGTCCACAGCGGGCAGGATGTTGATCAACCCCTTCTTGACCACGAAAAAGGCCTGGGGCTCCTTGAGCCCGAAGGCCTCCACCAGCCTGACGTCCAGGCTCAGGGTCTCCCCCACCTGGCTCAGGCTTCCATAGACCGCGTAATTTGAGCCCGCCAGGAGAGCAATGTCCCGGGCCACGGAAAGATCTATGAACTCGATGCCCTGGTAGCGGACAATGTCCATGGTGGCATTGCCGCTGGCCACGTTGAACCCCTCCCTGGCCAGTCTGTCACGCAGAATCTCCGGCAGGTCCTCAGCCAGGTAGTCGAGCTCCGGCTCGGCATTGATCTCAAAGGGCAGGACCACGATGCTCACGTCAGGGGCACCAGCCGCCAGGCCTGCTTGCCAGCCCATGAACAGCATCACAGACAGGGTGAGCAGGGAGAAAACTGCCTTACGCGGGGTCGTTTTCATAGAGTACTCCTGAATGCAGTTGCAGCACGCGATCCATCTTGTGCCCCAGGCGCTGGTTATGGGTGACCACCACCAGGGTCATGCCCAGCTGGCGATTGAGCCGTGTCAAAAGGTCCCCTACCCGTTCTCCGCTGGCCTCGTCCAGGTTTCCTGTGGGCTCATCCGCCAGAAGCACGCTGGGACGCATGAGAATGGCCCGGGCAATGGCGGCCCGCTGCCGCTCCCCCCCCGAAAGCGTGGTCACACGGTGACTCGCCCTGTCGGAAAGCTCCACCTGGTCCAGGGCCAGTGCGGCTTGCTTTTCCGCCTCCTTCCGTCCGATCCCTGCGATCCTGGCCGGCATGGCGACATTTTCCAGCGTGGTGAACTCCGGCAGCAGGTGGTGGAACTGAAAGACGAATCCGATGGACCGGTTCCTGAGCCTGGCCTTGTGCGCCGGCTTGAGAGCGCTCAGCTCCCGGCCCTGGAAGGTGACCCGCCCGCTGCTTGGCTGATCGAGCGAGCCCATGATGTGCAAGAGCGTTGTCTTGCCCGATCCCGAAGCCCCAAGGATGGCCAGGGAGTCACCCGGGTCCATGACCAGGTCGATGGACTTGAGTATCGTCAGCGGCTCGGACGGCGTGGGGACGGACTTGCTGACCCCCGCCAGCTCGTAGATCGGCACCTGGCTACTCATAGCGGAGCGCCTCGGCCGGCTGCAGGTTGGCGGCCTGGGAAGCGGGATACAGGGTGGCCAGGAAGCACAGGGCCATGGCCGCAATCCCGATCAGGCTCATGTCGAGCCATTCGAGCCTGACCGGGAGCCGATCCAGGTAGTAGACGTCCTTGGGCAGCTCGATGAACTGGTAGCGCTTGAGCAGCATGCTGATGCCAAGCCCCAGCACATACCCCAGACAGGTGCCCACAGCGCCGATGATGGTCCCCTGCAGCATGAAGATGCGCTTGATGTTCTCCGGCCGGGCGCCCATGGAGATGAGAATGGCGATGTCCCGGGTCTTTTCCATGACCAGCATGACCAGGGTGGTGATGATGCTGAAGGACCCAACCAGCACGATCATGACCAGGATGACGAACATGGCTGTCTTCTCCAGCTGGAGCGCCGAAAAAAGGTTCTCGTTCATCTCCATCCAGTCACGCGCGTAAAAGGGGTACCCCCCCAGGCGTTCCTCCACGGCATCGGCCACCTTCTTGGCCCCGTACACATCACCGAGCCGGACCTCCAGGCCGTTGACCTTGTCCCCGGAAAAGCCCAGCAAATCCTGGGCGGTCTTCAGATCCACATACGCCAGGGAGGAGTCGTACTCGAACATCCCCGTGTCGAAGATCCCCACGACCTCGGCCGTCCTGACCTCGGGGCTGAACCCGGCAGCGCTCTTGCTGCCGCTGGGGGAGAGCAGGTTCAGGGTGCTGTCCACGGTCACCCCAAGCCTGAGCGCCATCTCCTTGCCGATCAGGACTCCCGGGAAATCGCGCGCCTCGGTCAGGGCTTCGACCGACCCCTGGACCATGTTCTCCTTCAGGCTCAGAACCCCCTGCGCTGCCGTGGGATCGATGCCCCTGAGCACAGACCCCTTGACCCCGCGGGGGGAGCTGACCATGACCTCGGAGTAGAGAAAGGGCATGACCCCCTTGATGTCGGGAAGGTCGCTGATCTCCGCGGCCATGTCCCGGTAGTCCCCGAAGCTTCCCTGCACGTGACCCACCACCAGGTGGGCGTTGACTCCCAGGATCTTCTCCCGCAGATCAGTGGAAAACCCGTTCATCACGCCCAGCACCACGATCAGGGCGGCAACCCCGAGGGCCACGCCGAGCACCGAGATCAGGGAGATGACCGAGATAAAGGTCTGCTTGCGTCTGGCCAGCAGATACCTGAGGGCGACAAAGAGTTCGAAGCGCATCACTCGACTGCGGCTTCCGGACGCAGCAGGGGAAAGAGTATGACCTCCCTGATGGAGGCTGCGTCCGAGAGCAGCATGACCAGCCGATCGATGCCGATTCCCTCGCCCGCGGCCGGGGGCATGCCGTACTCCAGGGCCCTGATGTAGTCTTCGTCCATGATGTGTGCCTCCTCGTCGCCCTGCTCCTTCTCCCTGACCTGGGCCTCGAACCTGGACCTCTGGTCGTGGGGGTCGTTGAGCTCGGAAAAGGCATTGGCCAGCTCCCTCCCGGCAATGAACAGCTCAAACCGGTCCGTGAGCTCCGGGTTGGACTCGTTGCGCCGCGAGAGGGGCGAGATGTCCGTGGGGTAATGGAAGATGAAATGGGGATGGATCAGCTTGGGCTCCACGAGCAGGTCGAAGAGCTTGGCCTGCAGCTTGCCCAGCTTCTCCCCGGCCTCGGCGTTTTCTCCCAGCTTCTTCACCAGCCCCTTGGCCGTGTCCTTGTCCTGGTACTGCTCCGGCGTCAGCCCCCCGATCTCCTCCAAAGCCTGGTAAAAGGTCATCCGTTTCCATGGCCCGCCCAGCTCGATCTCCGCCCCCTGGTAGGTGATCAGGGTCGAGCCGCACACCGCTGCCGCCAGGGAGCTGATCATCTCCTCGGTCAGGTCCATGAGGTCGCGGTAGTCGGCATAGGCCATGTAGAACTCGAGCATGGTGAACTCGGGGTTGTGCTGGGTGGAGATGCCCTCGTTGCGGAAGTTGC
>CAZQOG010000109.1:1684-9531 GCA_964594925.1 uncultured Desulfohalobiaceae bacterium | reverse complement strand
GCACTTTGATGCCGTAATTAGGGGGACGGGTCCATACCATTATCCCTCATCCTTCTCTTCGGACCAGCAAAAAAGTGCCTCGTCCCAAAGGGACGAAACTCTTTACAAAGAGAGCTACTGTTTAAAAACCAAAAGGAGACATCCATGCCCTACGCCACAGCCAGCCACATCCTGGTGGCCAAGCAGGAACGCGCACAGGAGATCAAGCAGCGCCTCGATTCCGGGGAAGACTTTGCCGCCCTGGCCAGACAGTACTCCCTCTGCCCTTCCTCCGCAAAGGGCGGGGACCTGGGACGCTTCAGCAAAGGGGACATGGTTCCCGAGTTCGATCAGGTCGTGTTTGCCGGGGAAGTGGGACAGGCCCTCGGTCCCGTAAAGACCCAGTTCGGCTACCACCTGATCCTGATCACCGGGCGTGAAGAGTAACAGGAAGGAGAATCATCCCCTGGTTTGCCGGGGATAGTCTTTGCTGCCCTTTCCAGAGGCCTTGCCGTGAGCAGCTTTTTTTTTCGTATTCCCAGGCAACGAGCCAGAAAGAAGAGCACCTCCTGGAAACAATGGCTGCTGCGCTGGACACTCTATGCCGCAGCCGCCATTTTCCTGGTCAGCCTCCTCCTGGTAGTGCCCCTGCGCTGGCTCGAGCCGCCAAAGTCGGCCTTCATGCTCCGCTATCAGGAGCAGAATCAGAAAGCTCCCGCACATCACTGGGTGGAGTTGGAAAGCATTTCCCCGGCCATGGTCAGGGCGGTGGTGGCGGCGGAGGATCAGAAGTTCTTCGCCCACCACGGCTTCGATCTCCAGTCCATTGCCGACGCTCTCGCTGAAGAGCGGCCCAGGGGAGCCAGCACCATCACCCAGCAGACGGTCAAGAACCTGTTTTTGTGGCCTGAGCGCAGCTGGCTCAGAAAAGGGATCGAGGCCTGGCTGACCCTGCTCGCGGAAACCTTCTGGCCCAAGAAACGCATCCTGGAGCTCTACCTCAACTTTGCCGAGTTCGGCAGGGGCATCTATGGCGTTGACGCTGCAGCACGTACCTTCTACAACCTGCCCCCCTCCCGCCTGAGCCCCTATCAGGCAGCACAGCTGACAGCCGTGCTGCCCAGCCCCGGCCGGATGTCCCCGCGCTCACCTACGCCCTACCTCCAACAGAGAACCCGTCACATCCTCAGCCAGATGAACCTGCTGGGCCCCCCGCCCCTGTAACCCCTTCCTCGGGGGGCCGGATCGAACCTCCAGTTCCTCCCTCTGTGATTCCTTATCCCTGCCGCCAGGCATGTCCCCTGTCTTATACTCTTTCCATGCATGTACCAGCAGCTGGATTTCAATTAAAATAATTTTTAAGTTTATATTTTTGATTACTTTTCTAGATAATTAATCAATGCATGCGAAATATTATTATTTATATTAAAGCCTTAGCAATTTACTTAATTCATACAAAACACAGCTTTATATTTATTAAAAATTAAATTTCCATTTTTTTTAAAAATTACAATATACTAATTATTACTTTATTCTTAATATAATAATTAGTTATGATTTATTAATTTTTACATTTATTCAGATATGCTTTACTATATTACAATATTATTTATTAATATTTAATTATTTAAAATTTTAGAAAATAGTTCTTGCAAGGCAACACCCAATGCATATATTTGAACCAGCTCAAAACGCGAATATCCCGACAGAGACTTCCTGCAATGGCGTTAGTTATCTGATACTCTGGGGCTTAAATTTTTTTGTACATCCATGGAGAGAGCGATGCTGCAAAAACTCACCACCACGACAAGCGCCTCCCCAGTGTCGTCGGTTTCGCTCCTTGACGAGCCCGACGACGAACCTCCAAGTCACCGAAACCTGATCACAGACCTTCCCCCCCTTGGTCTTCCGGTTCAACCGGGGTTTGCACCCCCGGCCCAGACCTGCTCCAGGCCCCGCACGCCTTCCCCTTCCGACAAAAACACCGCCTTTCGACGACGCCACTTCCCAAATGTCCCGGACAAGCTCTGGAACGACTGGCGCTGGCAGGTCAGCCACCGCATCCAATCCGCGGACCAGGTGCGCACCATGCTTGGCTTGTCCGAACACGAGGCCCAGGCTCTGTCGTCTTCAACAAACCACCTCCCCCTGGCCGTTACGCCCTATTACATGAGCCTGGTGGACCCCTCTGACCATTCCCAGCCCATACGCCGCACCGTCATCCCAACGGTGCAGGAGTGGCAGGGAGGTACGGGCGAGGCTGACGACCCGCTTGGCGAGGAATCACAGAGCCCGGTCCCCGGCCTGATCCACCGCTACCCGGACCGGGTGCTCTTCCTGGTGCACGACTTCTGCTCCACCTACTGCCGCTACTGCACCCGCTCCAGAATGGTCGGCCACGGGCGCATCCGTCCCGGACGAAAAAGGCTGGAGCAGGCCCTGGACTACATCAGGCGCACTCTGTCCGTGCGCGATGTCCTGCTTTCCGGCGGTGACCCGCTGCTGCTCCCCGACGACCGCCTGGATTGGCTGCTTACCAGCCTGCGCGCCATCCCGCACGTGGAGATCATCCGTATCGGGACCAAGGTCCCGGCGGTCATTCCCCAGCGCGTCACGCCGCAGCTTGTGCGCATGCTCAAGCGCCACCACCCGCTCTTCATGAGCCTGCACTTCACCCATCCCGACGAGTGCACGCCGGAAACAAGCCGGGCCTGCTCTCTGCTGGCCGGGGCCGGAATTCCCCTGGGGTCGCAGACCGTGCTGCTCAGGGGGGTCAACGACTCCGTGCCCGTCATGACCAACCTGATGCACGGCCTGCTCAGGATGCGGGTCCGCCCCTACTACCTGTACCAGTGCGATCCCGTCACCGGGTCGGGCCACTTCCGGACACCGGTTGGCACCGGCCTGGAAATTCTGCACGGCTTGCGGGGCCACACCAGCGGGTATGCCGTGCCCACCTTCGTCATCGACGCACCGGGCGGCGGCGGCAAGATCCCGCTCATGCCCAACGCCGTGGTGGGTCGTGACGGCAACCATCTGCTCCTTCAAAACTACGAAGGCGGCATCTACCGCTACCCCGACTCCCTCTGCCCGGGACGGAACATGGATACATCAAGCGGGTTCCGCCCTGCCATGGACCAGGTTTGCACCGGCAACCGACCCCACAGGAGTGAGCAATGCACATCGGATTGACCTTTGATCTGCGCTCTGCCTACCTGGCCATGGGTTACACCAGGGATCAGACCGCCGAGTTCGACCGGGAGGACACGATCGAGGGCATCGAGGCCGCCCTGAACATGCTGGGCCACACCACCGAGCGCATCGGAAACGCCAGGGAGCTGGCCGCGGCCCTGGTGGCCGGAAGGCGGTGGGACCTGGTGTTCAATATCGCCGAGGGACTCTCCGGGGTCGGCCGGGAGGCCCAGGTGCCGGCCCTGCTCGACCTGTACCACGTCCCCTACACGTTCTCCGATCCGCTGGTCATGGCCCTGACCCTGCACAAGGGCATGACCAAACGGGTCATCCGCGATGCGGGTATCCCCACCGCAGACTTTGCCGTGGCCGACGATCCCGAGCATGTCCAGATCCCGCCCTTTGCCCCACCCTACTTTGTCAAGCCTGTGGCCGAGGGCACCGGCAAGGGCATCACGCCCGAGTCCATCGTGCGGGAGGCAACAGCCCTGCCGGGGGTCTGCAGGCGGCTGATCCTGACCTATGGGCAGCCGGTGCTGATCGAGCCCTACCTGCCCGGACGCGAGTTCACCGTGGGGATTGTGGGGACCGGTACCGCGGCCAGGGTCCTCGGGACCATCGAGGTCATCCTCAGGGATCAGGCCGAGCAGGGTGTCTACTCCTACGCCAACAAGGAAAACTACGAGGAGCTGGTCCAGTACCGGCTTGTGGACCCGGGCCTGGAACCGGTGGTGGCCGCTGCCGAATCCGTGTCCCTGCGTTCCTGGCGCACACTCGGGTGCAGGGACGCAGGCAGGATCGACATCCGCTGCGACGCTTGCGGAAACCCCATGTTCATGGAGGTCAACCCACTGGCCGGCATCCACCCGGAACACTCTGACCTGCCCATTATCTGCACTCACCTGGGACTGCCCTACCACTCCCTGATCAGTGACATCGTGGACTCGGCACGGGCCAGGGTGGAGCTGCGCAACTGATGCGTATTGTTGTGGTGCACAACGCGGTCTCCGAAACGGACCGGACTGACGATCTGGACGTGCTGGACCAGGCCGGGAACGTGGCCCTGGGGCTCTCGCATCTGGGGCACCAGGTTGGAGTCATGGGGTGCACCCTGAACCTGGAGCAAATCCTGGC
Source organism: uncultured Desulfohalobiaceae bacterium (assembly GCA_964594925.1). Taxonomy (GTDB): domain Bacteria; phylum Desulfobacterota; class Desulfovibrionia; order Desulfovibrionales; family CAZUBS01; genus CAZUBS01. The sequence goes on along the minus strand of CAZQOG010000109.1, from coordinate 5,226 downwards.
AGGCATCGTGAGCCACAAGCCGCAGGCGGTCTTTAACCTGGTGGAGTCGCTGGGCGGCCGCGGTCGGCTCATTCATGTCTTCCCCTGCTTGCTGGAGGCCTGGGGGATCCCCTTCACCGGGGCACCGGCCCAAGCCATGCGAGCGACCTCGGACAAGATTGCGGCCAAGCACCGCTTGACTGGGGCCGGCCTGCCCACGCCTGCCTGGATCGGCCCCTTCCCATCGGACGCACCGGGAAAATCTTCCGCCCCGGGCGTCTTACCCCCCGGCACGACCTGGATCGTCAAGTCGGTCTGGGAGCATGCCTCGCTGGGCCTGGGTTCTGACGCCCTGGTCACCGCCACGGAGCAGCCCGACCTTGAGGACATTTTCCGCCGGAGGGCACAATCGCTGGGCGGCCAGTGCTTTGCCGAATGCTACGTGGAGGGAAGGGAGTTCAACCTCTCCCTGCTGGCCCACAGGGACGGCCCGGAGGTTCTTCCGGCAGCAGAGATCCTCTTCGAGAGCTTCGGGTCGGACCGCCCGCGCATCCTGGATTACCGGGCCAAATGGGAGGAAGGCTCCTTCGAGTACAGACACACCCCCAGGCGATTCGACTTTCCCCTCCAGGATGAGGTTCTGCTCGACCAGCTGCGGGAGCTGTCTCTGAGCTGCTGGAAGCTGTTCGGACTCCGGGGCTACGCCAGGGTCGATTTCCGGGTGGACGCGCAGGGCCGCCCCTTCATCCTCGAGGTCAACGCCAACCCTTGCCTCTCCCCGAACGCCGGGTATGTCGCGGCTCTGGATAGGGCCGGGATAGGCTTGCCGGAGGCGCTTGAGCGCATCCTCGAGGACACCCAATCGCCAACCGTCTAGCCTGTTCCGGAGATCCGCCCATGCTCCGCATCCGCCGCATTTACGACGACGTGCTCCCCTCCAGCCGCGGACTTCTGGCTCAGGTTCAGACCATCATGCGACAGCGCTTTCCCGACGCTCCAGAGGGTGAGGTTGAGCGGCTGGGAGATAAGCTGCGCAACCCTTTTGAACAACGCTTTCGCTCGATCCTCTTTGTGGCTCAGTCCATGCGGGAGCGTGTCCAGGGGTTCGCACTGCTGCTGCACGAGCCCTTGATCGGTTTTGTCTTCCTTGACTGGCTGGCCACGGCCAGCGGCAAGACCGGAGGGGGTCTGGGCGGAGCGCTCTACGCCAGGGTGCGCATGGAGGCCGTAGCCCTCAAGGCCAAAGGGCTGTTCATGGAATGCCTCCCCGACGCGACCAAAGACTGCCCGGAAACTGATTTGCGCCACCAGAACCAGGCCCGTCTCAGGTTTTACGAGCGCTATGGCGCCCGGCCCATCGTGGGGACAGCCTACGAGTCCCCGGTCCGACCCGGGGACACGTGCATGCCGCACCTGGTCTACGACGGTCTGGACCGCGACCGCCCCTTGCGCAGGAGTTTCGCCCGCAAGGTGGTCCGGGCCATTCTGGAACGCAAGTACGCAACCCTTTGCCCCCCCGCCTATGTGGACCGGGTTGTGGGATCCTTCCAGGACGACCCGGCGCGGCTGCGGCCGTTCAAGTATGCCACCGCCCAGGCCACACCTTTGGCTATCAAGAAGAAGGACGGCGAGCTGGTCGCTCTGGTGGTCAACGAGCGGCACACCATCCACCACGTGCACGAGCGCGGCTATGTCCAGGCTCCGGTCAGGGTCCAGAGCATTCTTGCCGAGCTTGACAAAAGCGGCCTTTTTGAGCGTATCAAGCTCCGTCATTTTGCTGACCGGCACATCCAAGCCGTGCACGACGGAGAATTTGTACGCTTTCTGCGCAAAGCCTGCGCCGAGATCCCCGAAGGAAAATCCCTCTACCCCTACGTCTTTCCCATCCGCAACAAGACCCGTCCTCCAAGGGAGCTCTCGGTCCTTTCGGGCTACTACTGCATCGACACCTTCACCCCCTTGAACCGCAACGCCTATCTTGCCGCCCGCAGCGGGGTGGACTGCGCCCTGACCGCCGCCAGGCAGATCCTCGAGGGCCGCCGCCTGGCCTATGCCCTGGTCCGGCCCCCTGGCCACCACGCTGAAAAGGGTTCCTTCGGCGGCTTCTGCTACTTCAACAACAACGCGGTTGCCGCACACTCCCTCAGCACACACGGCAGGGTGGCCATCCTGGACATCGACTACCACCACGGCAACGGGCAGCAAGACATCTTCTCCACCCGAAACGACGTGCTCACCGTATCCATCCACGGCCACCCCAAGTTTGCCTACCCCTATTTCAGCGGCTTTGCCGACGAAATCGGTGAGGGGGAAGGCGAGGGCTTCAGCACCAACTACCCGCTGCCAGAGCACATTGACGGGCCGGTCTACAGGAAGACACTGCACAAGGCCCTGGAGAGGATCCGCGCCTTCAACCCCATGTTCCTGGTGGTCGCCCTGGGCCTTGACCCGGCTAAAAACGACCCCACCGGGAGTTGGTCGCTACTGGCCCGGGACTTCCAGGAAAACGGGCGCCTCATCGGCGAGCTTGGGCTGCCCACCCTGGTGGTCCAGGAAGGGGGGTACCGTATTCGCAACCTGGGCAGGAACGCTGCCGGCTTCTTCCAGGGCCTGACCACCGGGGCGAAGAACTGGGCCGGGCAGCGCCACCCCAACCACCCGGACACCAGGCTGCATGGAGTGCGCCTGCGCGCGGCCCTCGAACAGGGGGACGTGGACAGGGTCCGTCGCCTGACGGAAAGCACGGGGTTCTTTTCCTGCAGCGAGGTCGATGTGGCTGTCGAGCTGGTCCAGGAGGGGCTGGCCAAGGAGGAGGCCAGCGGATACCGCTTCGTCATGGCCGAGCAGTTCGGCCGGCTGGTGGGCTACACCTGCTTCGGCCCGATCCCCTGCACAAGGTCCAGCTTCGATATTTACTGGATCGCTGTCCACCCGGACATGCAGCGGCGCGGGCTGGGCCGCCACCTCATGCGACACACCGAGCAGCGCATCAGGCGCGAAGGGGGCAGCCGCATCTATCTGGACACCTCTCAACGTGAACAGTACGCCGCCACCAGGGCCTTCTACGAACGGCTGGGATACCGGCTGGAAAGCGTACTGCCCGACTTCTACGGCCCAGGGGACGACAAGGCGGTCTACTGCAAGGTGCTGGAGCCGGAGGCCTGATCCTCTCCCCTGTTCAATCCAGCGAAATCGAAGTCGCAATTGGAAGAGTTCCTGGTTCTTCGATGTTTCGTGTGGATTTATTGGAGGCCGAAGATCCTTGTTCTGGTAGGGGCGCGTGGCACGCGCCCTTTCTTTCGTCGCGGCTTGCCGGGAAATATACCCAATATCCGAGGATTTGCCCCGGCCGAAGCAACGCAGTCCCTCCTTCGCGCAAGGCTACGGAGGGCAGGCCAGCGGGGATTTTTCAATGCATTTTTCTTTGCAGACCGTTCAAAAGCCTCGCTGGCAACCCAGGCTTCGCTTTGGCTTCGCCGGGGCATAGGGCGCTTTTCCAGGGGCAAGACCGAGGAATATACCCAATATCCGAGGATTTCCCCCGGCCGAAGCAACGAAGTCCC
>CAZQOG010000109.1:0-1584 GCA_964594925.1 uncultured Desulfohalobiaceae bacterium | reverse complement strand
CGGGGATTTTTCAATGCATTTTTCTTTGCAGACCGTTCAAAAGCCTCGCTGGCAAGGCGTGAACCAGGCTCAAGGCCGAACTGTATTCCTTATACGTGAGGGTTTGAGCCTGGTGAAGCAACGCAGTCCAGCGAGGTCTTTTCAACGGTCTGCCGCCAGTTCCTTCTCCAGCTTGAAGAGTACCACCTCCCGACCGTTGGGGTCCTGCTGGACCTCCATGTCCACCGGTTTGAAGCCCTTCTTCTGGAAAAAGAGCAGCCCTGCGGCATCGGCGTTGAAGCAGGCGGCCCGGAGCTTTGCAGCTCCGTACTCCTCCCTGGCCTTTTCTGCCATGTGCTCCAGCAGGGCGGTGCCGATCCCCAGGCGCCTGAAGCCGGGGCCCACCACGATGTTTCCAACCCTGCAAAACTCCTGCGGCTCACAGTCCATGAAGTTGCCATAGCCTGCAACCAGCCCGCCGTACACGATCACCGTGGGATCTTTGCGCTGTGCAGCCAGGGCCTTGATCTGCTCCGGGCTCAGGGGCCACTCCGCCTCGGGAAACATGTAGAAGAGCTCCTCGCTGGAGACGGGAAAAGAGCTGATGGCCTCCAGATCCTCGCTCTGCAGGCTCCTGAACTCCGTGGGCACCGGGACCTCCCCACGAACCACCGGCTCGGACGGTGGGAAGTACTGCACCCGGGCTTCGGGCCTGCGGGTCAGCGGCGTGACCATGGAGATCAACCCCGCCCCGGCGATGCAGGCCATGCCTGTAATGGTGAAGGCCAGGGGGAAGTTCTGCATGTCCCCGAGCATCCCCCCCAGGATGGGACCGGCAATCCCCCCCAGCCCGTAGGCCAGAAACACATAGGGGTAGTTCTGCCCCACCCGCTTGGTCCCGAAGGTGTCCGCGGTCATGGTGGGGAAGAGGGCGAAGTTCCCCCCGAAGTTGAACCCGATCAGGGCCGCGCCGATGTACAGCGTGGGGCCGTACCCGGCCATGACCGTGAAGGCCATGACAAAGAAGCCCTGGCTGGCGGTCATGATCATGATCGACCGTTTCCGGCCCAGCTTGTCGCTGATGCTGCCCCAGGCGATGCGTCCCAGCCCGTTGGCAATGCTGAAGAACACGGCCATGGCCACCCCGGCCATGGCACTGGCCTCCTGCACGGAAACCCCCTGCCCGGTGAGGGCCTCCATGGGGTAGAGCTTCATCAGGCCGATGGACATCAGGCCTGCGCCGGCGCTGACCGCAAAAGTCAGGAAGATGAGGTAGAACTGCGTGGACTCCAGCATCTCCCCCAGGGAGTACTCCCGGCCCAGGTCGGCCTCCACCCGGCCGCCCACCGGGCGCTCTGGTGGTTTGTACCCCTTGGGACGCCAGCCCTCGGGCGGGTAGACCATCCACACCCCCCCCAGGAAGACCAGGGCGGCAAAGCAGAAGCCATAGATGATGAAGGTCGCGGACAGCCCGAACCTTCCCAGGAGATCACCCCAGGTCCCGGCAAGCTTGATCCAGAGCATGGCCCCGAAGCCGAATCCCGCCACGGCCAGCCCTGTGATAAGGCCTTTTTTGTCCGGGAACCAGCGCATGCCAACGGCAAT
>CAZQOG010000108.1:0-9571 GCA_964594925.1 uncultured Desulfohalobiaceae bacterium | reverse complement strand
GCCTGGGTTGCCAGCGTGGTTTTTGAACGGCCTGCTGAAAAGGATTTTTTTCAACAGACCTTTAACCTTCATCGATCTCCCGCCCGTCCAGTATTCCTTTTTCTTGATTTCGCTCCCTGCTTCTGGGAAAAGACATCTTCACCTCCAGCCGACAGGAGTGCCGCCCGCATGAGCGCTGTGGAAAAAGTCATCATCATGGGTGCCGCCGGACGGGACTTCCACAACTTCAACATCTACTTCCGGGACAACCCCCGCTACCACGTGGTGGCCTTCACCGCGGCCCAGATCCCGGACATCGACGCCCGAGTCTATCCAGCCGGTCTGGCCGGCACCCTCTACCCCGAGGGGGTGCCCATCGTTCCGGAGAAAGAGCTGGCCGCGCTCATCGATCGCCACCAGGTGGACCTGGTGGCCTTCTCCTACAGCGACGTGCCCCACGTTGAAGTCATGCACAAGGCTTCCCTGGCCATGGCCCACGGCGCCGACTTCATCTGCATCGGCGCCTCCTACACCATGCTCCGCTCCAGTCTTCCCGTGATCTCGGTCTGCGCAGTGCGCACCGGCTGCGGGAAATCGCAGACCACCCGGCACATCTGCACCCTACTCAAATCCCGGGGCATATCCCCCGTGGTGGTGCGCCACCCCATGCCCTACGGAAACCTCATGGATCAGATGGTACAGCGGTTTGCAGAGTACCGGGACTTCGAGACCCACAATTGCACCCTGGAGGAGCGCGAGGAGTACGAGCCCCTGGTGGACATGGTCGTGGTGGTCTACGCGGGGGTGGACTACGGCAGGATCCTGGCCCGGGCAGAGCAGGAAGCCGAGGTCATTGTCTGGGACGGCGGGAACAACGACACCCCCTTTTACCGTCCCGACGTGCACGTGGTGCTCTTCGACCCCCACCGGGCCGGGCACGAACTGGCTTACTTCCCGGGAGAGACCAATCTGCTCATGGCCGACGTGTGCGTGATCAACAAGGTGGACACCGCCTCGTCCGCCAGCGTGGACCAGGTGCGGCGCAACATCGCCGGCCACAACCCCGATGCCGACGTGGTCCTGGCCGAGTCCCCGGTCACGGTCAGCGACCCCGAAGCCATCCGGGGCAAACGGGTCCTGGTGGTTGAGGACGGCCCCACACTGACCCACGGGGACATGGGCTTCGGGGCAGGCTGGATCGCTGCCGAAACCTTCGGCGCCGCCGAGATCGTGGATCCACGCCCCTTTGCCGTGGGCTCCATCCGCCAGGTCTTCGAGGACTACCCCCATATTGAAAAGGTGCTTCCGGCGGCGGGCTATGGCCCCGGCCAGGTCAGTGACCTGGAGAAGACCATCAATACCGTGCCCGCTGATGTGGTGGTCTTTGCCACCCCAATCCAGCTGACCCTGGTCCTCCACCTCGAAACACCGGCGCTGCGGGTCCGTTACGACTATCGGGACCACGGCAGCCCCACCTTGGAGGAGGTGCTTCTGCGTCGCCTGGGTGACAAGACCGGACTTCATCCCCAGGGAGGGACCCCGTGAGCCAGGATGCAAAACCCCTGCTTCTGGTGGCCTTGGGCGGGAACGCCATGGTCAGGAAGGGACAGTCCGGCACCCTGGACGAGCAGTTGGACAACCTGCGTGTTCCCGTGCTCCAGATCGCCAAGCTGGCCCGCGATCACCGCATCATCGTCACCCACGGCAACGGTCCTCAGGTGGGCAGCCTGCTCCTGCAGCAGGAGTGCTGCGACCATGTGCCGCACATGCCCCTGGAAGTTCTGGTGGCCCAGTCCCAGGGCCAGATCGGGTACATGATAGAGTCCTCCCTGGACACCGCCTTCATGGAGCTGGGCGATTTGCAACGCCCCATTGTCAGCCTGATCAGCTACGTGGTGGTGGACCAGGGCGACCCGGCCTTTGCCGAGCCCTCCAAGCCCATAGGGCCGGTTCTAAACGAGGCGCAGGCGGCCGCGGCGTCCTATCCCGTACGCACGACAGCCAAGGGCCTGCGCAGGGTGGTGGCCTCGCCCAGGCCCCTGACCATCGTGGAGAAGCGAGAGATCAGGGAGCTGACAGCCATGGACTTCACTGTCATCTGCTGCGGCGGCGGGGGCATTCCAGTGGTCAGGGAGGGCAGGGCCTTCCAGGGGGTGGACGCGGTCATCGACAAGGACCTGGCCAGCTCCAGGCTGGCCATCGAGGTGGGGGTGGACGTCTTCTGCATCGCCACGGACGTGCCCGGTGTCGCCCTGGATTTTGGGTCGGAAAAGGAACGATTTCTGGAACGGATGTCCGTGAGCCAGGCCAGGGAGCACTTCACGGAAGGCCAGTTCCCGGAAGGCTCCATGGGCCCCAAAGTCGAGGCCTGCCTGGAGTACCTCAAGTCCGGCGGGAAGCGGGCCGTGATTACTGCCACGGACACCATTTCCGAAGCCGTGTCCGGCAGGGCCGGAACGCAACTGGTGCGGTAAACCGCGGCAGTGAACTGAGTGGACGTTGTGGACGTGGTGGACCGGAGTAGACCGTGTGGACAAAACGCTGCTGAACCATGCCTTTGGGGGGCGTCCACCCCGTCCACCAGCTCTTCCCCCCCAACAAAAGGCCCCCGGCAGATAACCGGGGGCCTTTTGCCGACAGCCTGGCTGTCAAAAGAGGACCCAGAATGGCAGGTGAGGGGCGGCCGGGCGTCTGGCCTGGAGGAAGGCAATGCTTTGCAGCATTTCTTACCATTCTGGGTACAGGGGGGAATATAAGCACCACCTGTACCGTGGCAAGAGCCGGCAGCAAATAATTTACAATTTTGTCAGCAGAACCCGGCTCACGCGGCTATCACAGAGGCCATACGATCAAGAAAGTCAAACAGGGGGGGCCGCAGGGTCTCGAACCCTTTGGATGCGAGCATGGTCGCGGCAGGCTGGACATAGGGGCCGGGGGTCATGTCCCCGGGGCAGGAGGTCACCAGCCGGATCAAATCCTCCCGGTCCATCTCCAGGTGGAACTGCAACCCCGCCACCCGGCCTCCGTCCAGGACAAAGGCCTGGTTGTCGCAGCCCCGGCTGGACATGGCATGCACCGCCCCGGGCGGAACGGCAAAGGTGTCCCCGTGCCAGTGCAGAACCTCCAGCCGGTCTGGAAACTCCTGAAACACAGCCTCCTCCCGCCCGGCCGGGGTCAGGGCGACCGGGAACCAGCCGATCTCCTTGTCCCGGTTGCGACCAACCCAGGCCCCCAGGGCACGGGCAATGATCTGGGCCCCCAGGCACACCCCCAGCACCCCTTTGCCGCTCTTGACTGCCCGCCCCACATAGCGGGTTTCAGCCGGCAGCCAGGGGTGTACATCACAGTCGTGCACCCCCATGGGCCCGCCCATGACCACCAGCCAGTCAACACTGTCCAGGTCCGGCAGGAGCTCCCCGGCAAACATCCGGGTCACGGACAGGTCATGCCCCCGCTCACGGCCCCATTCCCCAATCCCGGCCGGCCCCTCAAACGGTACGTGCTGCACGACGTGCATGCGCATGGTCCACCTCAGCTTCCAAATGATCCGGCACTTCTTCCTGACTGGTCCACCGCGTCCACCTGTCCACCCGGTCCACAAAGTCCACCCCGTCCACCAGCTCACAGCCTCCTTTCGCCCAGGGCCAGTGCCTCCAGCTCCTGGGCGTCCACGACCCGGATCCTCCTGCCCATGACCTCGATCAAACCCTGCTCGCTCATCCTGCCCAGCACCCGGGACAGCGTCTCCTGGGAGGTGCCAAGAATGTTGGCCAGCATGCCCTTGGTGATGTCCAGCTCCAGCACCTCACGCCCGGGGTCGATCGATGCCAGGTGCACCAGGTAGGCGGCCAGGCGCTGGGGGATCTCCTTCAGGGACAGGTCCTCGATCATGGTGGTGAACTGCCGCAGCCGGCGCGACAGGACCGCCAGCATGTTCATGGCCAGGGACGGGTCGGTTCGGTACAGCTGGAGCAGCCGTTTCCGGGGAAAGAACAACAGCCTGGATTCGGCCATGGCTTCGGCATGGGCCGGGAAGGAGCTGCCGATGAACACCGGCACCTCGCCCAGGGGCTCCCCCGGCCCGATCAGGTGCAGGATCTGCTCCTTGCCTTCAAGGGAGAGCTTGAAGACCTTCACCCGGCCCGTCACGACCAGGTAGAACCCCGTGCCCTGGTCGCCCTCGGAAAAGATCAGCTCGCCCTTGCTGTAGGTCCTGCTCTCGCTGATCAGGGCCAGCTCCTTCAGCTGTCCCGGCTCCATGCCCTGAAACAGGGTGGATGCACCCAGTGCCGCAACAGTGTCCATGGGCCGCTCCTGTCACATGTTCTCCTTGATCCAGGTCAAAGCGGCGCACGCTTCGCCCTGTCACTCTGCTTCGGACAATACCCGGAGGAGTGCCAATGAACAATACGCCGCCACCCACGGCCTCCAAAGTGTTTGCCGTACACGTACTCTTGAACCGGATGAACCGGTTTTGAGCCACATCAAAGCACAAAGACTGGATTCAGGTACTCTCCGGCCATAAGGCAACAAACTGTCCCGGGAAACCGAAACTTCGAAAAGGGATCACCACGACAATGAAAAGAAAAATCATCGAAATCAACGAAGAGCTGTGCAACGGCTGCGGCCAATGCATCACGGGCTGTGCAGAGGCCGCCCTGACCCTGGTGGACGGCAAGGCCCGGCTGGTGTCCGACGTTTACTGCGACGGGCTCGGGGCCTGCCTCGGTGAATGCCCCACCGGCGCCCTCACCCTTGTGGAGCGCGAGGCGCCCGCCTTTGACGAGCAGGCCGTGCACGAGCGGGTCAAATCCCTGGGGAAGGGCACCGCCGAGCAAAAATCGCCGGCTCCGGGGGGCGGCTGCCCCTCGGGCCGGTTCCAGATGTTCACCCCCTGCGAGCAGGCCAACCTGCCCCGGCCCAGCGCGGGGTCCGCACTTTCCCACTGGCCGGTGCAGATCCGCCTGGTCCCGCCCCACGCCCCCTTCCTCAAAGGGGCCGACCTGCTGGTGGCCGCCGACTGCACCACCGTGGCCTGCCCCGGATTCCACAGCGAGCTGCTGCAGGGGCGCGTCGTGCTCATGGGCTGCCCCAAGTTCGACGACCAGGAGGCCATGCTCACGAAGTTCGTGGACATCATGACCCGGGGCGAGATCAACACCATCACCGTGGCCAGCATGGAGGTGCCCTGTTGCTCAGGCCTGCCGGGACTTGTCGTCAAGGCGCGAAAGATGGCCAACTCCAAGATTCCAATCGAGCAGGCCGTCATCTCCGTGCGGGGGGAGATCCTGGAGCGCAGCGCTCTGGCAGCCTGATCCTGCCCATTTGTGCGGCGCGCTTTGACCCCGTTCGAAAATCTCCATAAGAAACTGTGACTGGGTATTCCCGTGATCCTTTTCAATTCTCTCGTTTCGCAGCAAAGGAGGAGAACGTGTCCCAAAAGGTCTCTATCGAAACCGAGGAATGCATCGGGTGCCAGACCTGCGTTGAGATTTGTCCCGAGGTCTTCGGCTTCAACGAGGACGAGGAAAAGGCCTATGTGATCAAGCCCACGGGCGGGCCGGAGGACGACATCCAGGAGGCAGTCGACTCCTGCCCTGTGGAGTGCATCCACTGGCAGGAGCAGACCTGATCAAACCGGCAGCGGTCCCGGGCTTCTGCACACCAGGATGCCCGGACCGCTGTCTCACCTCCTCAAAAAGCTTCGGTACCACCGCCTCCCACCTCCCTTCCAGACTTTTCCCTTCAGCTTTCACCCTTTCGACTAAGCCCTTTTTTCACAAACCCCTTGAGATTTTCTCTGGAAATGGTGTTTAATGAAATAAGGTCCTGAAATCGAAGAGCCTTGCCACGGATCAGGGAGGGGAAATGAGACGAGCCTTAAAGCCGATCCTGTTCATCATCATCGGAATCATCGTGGCCTTTCCCCTGTTCAGCATGACTTATTACACCATGGCCCGAACCTCCACGCCCCAATTCTGCTCAATCTGCCACGAGATCGTCCCGGCCTACCAGGCCTGGAAGACCTCCAGTCATTCCAACAACCCCCAGGGCATCGTGGCCAACTGCATGGACTGCCACCTGCCCCCTCCGGAAGACACCATCGACTTCTTCTTCACCAAGACCCTGCACGGGGCCAAGGACGTCTTCTACCACATCCTGCACGGGTCCGAGGGCTACGACCGCCCCGAGAACCGCAGGAAGGCCTACAAGAGCTTGGACAACCAGTACTGCATGAAGTGCCACCGCAACATCATCCACATCCCGGAGAAACGCGGGGCCATGCTGGCGCACCGTCAGGTCATCTACGGAGGGGAGAGGAAATGCGTGGACTGCCACAACAAGCTGGTCCACGTGGACCGCAATTACTATGCCTACAAGGAGTTCCGTGGACCTTACAGGTCGCCCGGCATCACGTTCAACTCCAAGGGCGAGGTTGTCTACCCAACAGAATTCGGAGGCGAAGAGCTATGAGAACCCTGATCGTTTGTCTGTCCGCAGCCGTCCTGGCTCTGTTCCTGGTCCTGCCTGCGGCCGCCCAGGAGCAGGAAGAAGGAATGACCGTGGAAAACTACATGAAGAACCGGAACTTTCAGCTGACCCGGGCCATGCCCGATGCGGCCGTGGCCTGCATCGAGTGCCACAAGGTCGAGCACCCGGGCATCTTCAACGACTGGGCCGCCAGCGGCCACGCCCGTTCCGGCATCACCTGCCTGGACTGCCACCTGGCCGACCCAGCGGACAAGGACGTCTCCAAGCCCCATGAGAAGGTCTATGAAGAGGGCGACAGCGAGTGGGCCAAACGGGAGTACTTCGTGCCCATCACCGAGGTGGTCTCGCCCAAGGACTGCTCCCGCTGCCACCCCACCGAGGTGGCTCAGTACTCCATGAGCAAGCACGCCAATACCCTGGAGATCATGTGGAAGATCGACCCCTGGCTGAACAAGGGCATGAACTCCTTCACCGAGCGCAAGACTGGCTGCTTCGCCTGCCACGGCACCGTGGTCGAGGTGGGCGAGGAAGGCCCCACCACCGAGACCTGGCCCAACGTGGGCGTAGGCCGGCTCAACCCCGACGGGTCTCTGGGCTCCTGCTCCAGCTGCCACACCCGGCACCGCTTCTCCGTGGCCGAAGCCCGGATGCCGGAGGCCTGCGACCAGTGCCACCTCGGACCGGACCACCCGCAGATCGAGATCTACGAGGAGTCCAAGCACGGCACCTTGTACCACGCCTTCAAGGACGAGTATAACTGGGACTCCGCACCCGGCACCTGGACCCCGGGGGTGGACTACCGCGCCCCGACCTGCGCCTCCTGCCACATGTCCGGCTCGGCCGGCGTGGCCACCACCCACGATACGACCGAGCGTCTGTCCTGGGAAACCCAGGCCCCCCTGACCGTGCGGCCCTCGGACTTCGCTGCATTCCCGGCCAACACCAACTGGGAGACCGAGCGGAAAAAGATGCAGGCCATCTGCAGAAGCTGCCACGGCAAGAACTGGATCCAGGGCCACTACGACGACTTTGACAAGGCAGTGGAGTTGTACGACGAGGAATACTACAAGCCCGCCAAGGCCAAGCTCGACGAGCTCTACGACAAGGGCCTGCTCAGCCGGGAAAAGTTCTTTGACGAACATCTCGAGGTGGTGTTCTATGAGCTGTGGCACCACGAGGGTCGGCGGGCGCGCATGGGCGCGGCCATGATGGCCCCGGACTATGCCTGGTGGGAAGGCTTCTACGTGTGCAAGCACAACTTCAACAAGTTCATGGAGGAGGCCAACCACCTCCTCGAAACCGGCCAAAAGGCCTTTGTCTACCCGACATTCCCCGCCGCCACCGGCGACACCACCCGGCCGGAGGAGATCTTCGGGGAGCAGTAAACCACAACCACGCCGCAATCACAGAGGCCCGCTCGTTTGGAGCGGGCCTCTTCTTTTCCGGTGCATCTTTTCGGTTCTTCGTTGGCTCGAATGGAAACGCCCTCCTCAGCCCCTTCTCTTGTCCTCAGCCAGGAGGTTTCTTTCCCTGGAAGCGGCCTGGTCCTCCTCGATCTGCTGGTCGAGCTGGTGGACCACGCCCACATCGGCCTCCCTGACCTCGTCCTCCATCACGGACAGGTCTGCTGTGGGATGCCTTTCCTCCCTGGGCACTTGCAGGAGGTTCACGGTCTGGCTTGGTTCGGGCATCTCGATGCCGGCCTGGTCAAAGGCCTGCTTGACCAGGCGCATGGCCTCGCTCCGGACCTTGAGGAAGTCGGCCTGACGCTGGTCCACCCATCCGAAGAAGGAGACCACCATGCTGAAGTCCCCGACCTGCGCCACGAGCATGGTGGGCGGCGGATCGTCCATGACCCCGGGCATGGCCTTCAGGGTCCTGAGCCCCACCTCCTGGACCTCGAGCAGCCGTTCGTCCATGCCCACTCCCAGGGAGAACTGGAACCGGCGGCGGGGGTTGCTGGTGTAGTTCTTGATGACGCTCTTGTAGACCATGGCGTTGGGGATGCGCACGTGGTCGCCGTCCAGGGTCATGATCACCAGCTCGCGAGAGTTCAATCGGACAATGACCCCTTGGTCCTGGCCGATGCTCACGAGGTCATTGAGCCGGAAGGGGCTCTTGATGCTCAGCAGGGCCCCGGCCAGGTAGTTCTCCACGATGTCCCGGAAGGCGAACCCCAGGGCCAGGCCGAACAGACCGGCCGTGCCCAGCAAGGCGCCCATGAGCGATGTCAGGTCCAGGATCTCCAGGGCCAGGAGCAGGCCCATGAGCAGCAGGACCATGCGCAGGACCTGACGGATGAGGTTTCCGAGCAAAGTCTCCCCGCCCAGCCAGCGGTAGAGCACCTCCCACTTGGTGAGCACGAAGGCGATCAGCCAGAAGAGGAGGATCAGGAGCAGGGAGATGCCGATCAGGGGCAGGTACTCCAGCCCCTTGTTCCAGAACTGCCTGACCTTCTCCAGGGCCGGTGTGAGCCGGGTCTCCAACTCCAACCGCTGCTCAACCCGGTTGACCACGTAGAGGACCCCTTCGAACCGGGTCACCAGCTGCTCCACGTTTTCCCTGGCCGCGGCCGTCTCCACCTCCCCGGTCAGGACCACCACCCCCCTGGACACCGTGGCGTTGACCTGGGAAAAGATTTCGATCTGGCCGAGCACCTCGTTCAGCCTTTGCTCCAAGTCGTTGTCACCCACAGAGTCGACCGGCAAAGTCTCCCCGTCACCCGGTGCCGTCCCCTGGGCTGCGGCACCACTGCCCAGGGCCAGCCCGGCCGCAAGGAACATCCCGGCCAATATCAGGAACAGCCTCCACCGCTGATCCAGCTGCTTGCTCATCTGTGCACCGCCTTACAAAGGTCCAAACGCCCACAGGCTCTTTCACGGCAATACCCACCTCAGGGCACGGTACTGCAGGACAGAGCGTTGAACAAGTCGGGCCTATGCCACCCCCCTGGCCAATGCCCAAAATCTCCAAAATTCCAGAGCCGCCGATAATTGAAGGCACCGGCTGCACGATGTCACCCAGCGGAGATTTTTCAGGTTCACACGGTTCAAGAGTACGTGGTCATCGCACATGTTGGAGGCAGTGGGCATTCATGCCC
>CAZQOG010000107.1:0-9636 GCA_964594925.1 uncultured Desulfohalobiaceae bacterium | reverse complement strand
GTCCTGACGGGGGGGGAAGGGGGAAGGGGGGGACCGCCGAAACCCGCTGTTTCCAGCGGGTTTCGGGGTGGCTGACGATTTTACCAGCGGGGCTTGCGCTCTGTCCGGGGCTTGGCCTCATTGACCTTGAGGGTGCGGCCGCCGAAATCCGTGCCGTCCAGCGACTCGATGGCCTTGGCGCCACCCTCGTCGTCCATCTCCACGAAGCCGAAGCCGCGGGGACGGCCGGTGTGCTGGTCGCTGATCAGCTTGACCGAGCTCACTGAACCAAAGTCTGCAAAAAGCTGCTCCACTTCTTCTTCCGTTGCCGACCAGGGAAGGTTCCCGACATAAATGTTCACAATCCTACTCCTGAATGAATGATGAAACCGCGCGGCAACCCACGAAAGGCGGGTCACCGCAAACCTCGGGCAAAGCCCGCCCCACCCACAATGCCAGCCTGCGGGACCGTGACGGGTTGGAGCCACTTTACTCGCTCCGGGGCCGGGGTCAAGGGTTTCCGGGGAAATTTCCGTGATAGAGCTCTGTTTTGAGCGGGAACGTGAACCCGTGGGGCAAAAAAACAATCTTCACGCGTCGCGGATCAGCCCTCTCCCTCTGAATCACCGGACATGGCGCGGAAGCTGCTGCTCTGTTCGCGGAGCTGAGCATAGGTTCCAGAGGCTTCCAGCCGGCCGTCCCTGACAAGGTGGAGCCGGTCGCATGCCTTGACCGAGCTCAAGCGGTGGGCGATCATGATCAGGGTCGTGGTGCCCCGGGTGGTCTCCAGGCAGCGCATGACCTGTTTTTCAGTTTCGTTGTCCAGGGCCGAGGTGGCCTCGTCCATGATCAGGACATCCGGCTTGTGGTACAGAGCCCTGGCAATGCCGATGCGCTGGCGCTGACCACCGGAAAGCCGCACCCCCCGATCCCCGACAGAGGTGTCCCAGCCAAGAGGCAGGGATTGGACAAAGTCCAGCATGCGGGCCATGGACAGCACGGTTGCAACACGATCGTTGTCGATGCTGTGCTCGTCGATCCCAAGGGCCACATTACGGCGGATGGTGTCGTCGGTGAGGTAGATGGTCTGGGGCACGTACCCGATCTGCCTCCGCCAGGCGTGCAGTTGTTGGAAGAGATCGTGGCCGTCCACCAGCACACGCCCGGATTGGGGGGCGAGCAGCCCCAGGATGATGTCCACGAGGGTGCTCTTGCCCGATCCGGTGGGTCCGACAAAGGCCACTGCGCAGCCCCGGGGGATGGTGCAGCTCACATTCCGGAGGGAAAAGCCTTCCTGACAGGGGTAGGAGAAGCAGACATTCCGGAGCTCTATGCTGTCCTTGAAAACAGACGGTTCGGGGTGTCCTTTTGCAGCAGGCTGTCCCGGTGAGGTATGCCCCGCGGAAGGCTTCTTTTCCAGAAAAGCCAGGTCGTCGTAGACGGGGTCCACGGCAACCAGGTTGTAGCGCAGCTGGATCCACCCCTCGATGACCTGTCCGATGCCCACCTTCATGCGGATGAATGCCGCTGCGAACAGTGCCAGTGCCGGGGCAATGGTGATGATCTCACGCCCCCGCAGGGTCATGAAGATGGCAATGCCCAGCAATGCCGCGATGGCGATGTACTCCAGAAAGGGCATGGTGGTCTGGCTCAGGAAGGTGCAGAACCTCCTGGACTTGGAAAACCCCTGCAGCGATGCCTGGAAGCTGCGGATGAAGCAGGTCTCGCGGCCCAGGACCCGGAGCTCCTTGAGGGCCCCGAGCCCCTGGCTGATGGATTTGATCAGGCCCTGGTTGCTTTCCAGCTCCTTGAGCCCGTAGTGCTTGATTTTGCGGTGGGTCTTCAGGATCAGCAGCCCGGTGAAAGAGCCCAGAAAGCCGACCCCGAGCAGGGTGATCACCGGGTGCACAGCCAGCAGCAGCAGGAGCAGGAAAACCATGAAGATGCCCTGCTGGAGAAAGATCAGGCCGTGCTTCAGCAGGTTGTAGACGATGCGGGTGGACTCGGTCTGGGCGTTGCGCTGCAGCTCGGCGGGGTTGCGTTGCAGGATGAAGGGGTAGGGGGCCAGCATGTAGGCGGTGAACAGCCTGCTCCCGAGCCGGTTCAACCGCCCCTCCAGGAAGCGGTTTTCAAGGTAGAAGTACCCGGACATGAACAGGCCCCGCAGGAAGTAGAAGACCAGCAAGGCCACACCGCCCCAGAGCAGCATGTCTTTGGAGGTGGTCAGCCCGGCCCCTGAGAGCCAGGGCCCGACCAGCGGTGAAGCGAGCAGGCGGTCGGGATCGCCCACCGCGGTCACAAAGACCGGGATGACCCCGATGCCGGCCACCTCGAGCAGCCCTGCCAGGAGCATGAGCAGCAGGAGCAGCCCGAACTGGACCCGTTCTGCAGGGCTGAACAGGGCATGGAGTTTGCGCAGGGATGTCAGCATGTCTCGGTCCTGGATGGATGCGCAAGGGGTAATTGGTTTGGGGTGAAATGACAATCACAAAGGGATTTTCAGGTTGGGGATAGGGTGGATTCGCTTGCGGGAACGGAGGAAGCACGGTTCCCGAAGAAACCTGCTCAAGGAAAAAGCAGAGCTGTTCCTGGATGCGGCAAACACAGGACATACCGGGTCTGTTCCGGGATGGCCGAACAGTCGGTACGCTCAGCGCTTTGACAAGACCAAGAGCTGCAATCCAGGTCCGGTCGGGCTGTGAAGGCACAGCCCTTCCCAGTGAGTAAGGAGGCTAGCTGCGGACCTGGCGATAGATGAACAGGAGCAGCAGGGCTCCCACCACGGCAATGATAAAGCTCCTCAGGTCAAACCCCGAAACGCCTCCAAAGCCGATCAGGGTGCCGATGAACCCACCAATCACCGCACCGGCAATACCGATCAGGATGGTGATGATGAAGCCGCCGGGGTCCTTGCCAGGCATGATGAACTTGGCCACGACACCAGCCAGCAACCCGAAGACGATCCATGCCAGAATACCCATGATGCCCCCTTTTGGTTTGCAGCGCGGAGAGAATTCCCCGCTGGGCCGCTTTTTCTATTCACTGGTATCAGATGGGCGCACTCTGAGGCAATGCACTGGGGGAAAGTTCTCCTCCACCCACCGGTCAGACCGTCCCGGAAATTCCACCTGCCTGTTCAGCGGGTGGACACGGAGCAGCCTGGCCCGGACAAAAGTTGGGCAATCAGCACCTTCCTCGGCCTGAGAAAGGAGTATTTCGCCGTGGTCCTGGGTCATGGTTTCAAGCTCGTTTGATTTCAAACAGGGGACTTGCCGGTACTATCCACCGCTCACCAGTAGTGCGACGGACCTGCACACGATCGGAGGTGGGGTTCATTGTATAGGTGAGAAAACAGAAGTCCCGAACGTTGGAGAGTCTGTTCTTTTCAAAAATTGCCGCATTGGTTCCGTCATGCCTGGCTGACCTGACGAGGAGTCCGCTCTGACCCTGATCCACCAGATATTCTCCCAAACCCTGGCAAAAAGAATAGTTTTTGCGGTTTACCAGGTCAGGGTAATCGCTTTCTTTGCCGAGCAATTTGATCAGGAGGCCTTCACACTTCACAAGCACAACTCGCCGGTCTGCAGTTATCGTCCGGTTCTCCGAGGCATACGAACTCAGAATGAACCTGACCCAATGGAACACGGTTTCATGGAAGGTCGTTTCGAGCGACTCGGATCCATACCAGACACCAAAGTCCCTGCCGGTGCTGAACCTGGTTTCCTGCCAGTTTTTGGCATCAAAAGGATACCCGATCCCATATTCAAAAGGCCTGCTTATCATCGGGTCAGAAGATTCGATCCTGTCAAATTCAGACGCAGCCACCGCAACATCGAAATCCGCGTCATCTTCCATCAGGTCATCAAACAAATTTTGAGACTCTATGATCCCTTTGATATTCCGGAACAAATCGTCGTTGTAATGGACAATGGTTGAGCAGAGGTCCTCATAGCTCATTCCCTTTCACCGCCCGCGTTCGAAATCCAAATACCTGCGCACACTCAAAAGGCCTTCAAACCCTCGTTCCCTGACGATGTCGATAGGTCGGGCACCGAAAACGGTATGGAAGGTTGTCATCCATCGGTACGCAAGGTCTTTATCGTGGGGGAAGAGAATGCGCAGTGACTTGTGGATGGCGAGGAGGTGGCCGGCACGTTCCAGAAGGTCTCGACTGTCCGCCAGCGGCCGCCCCTTTCTATAGCCTGCAATCGTGGACCTGTTGGTCTCAGAGAGCCCGAGAGCGGAGCATTGTTCTGCAGTGCTCAGTTTCCAGTGGCCGAAGAGCTTCATGACCATTGCGGCCAGGCGTTTTCGGTGCTCGGCCCGGGAAAAGTCAATGTCCTTATTGTGTTCTCGTCGAGCGGTTTGACAGGTCATGGCGTTGTCCCTTTTCATTTAAAGTAAACAAAATTTGTTGCAATTACAACAGGCAATGTCCTGAAGTTTTTGCCGCGTCGGCCTTCAGCTATGCGTGCGAAGAACGCTGTTTTTGGGGGGTGAAATGGGGGTTCTAAGGCGATAATGAGGGTGATTTTGAGGAGTCTTATTCAATGATATCAGGATGTTGGCTCGGTCCGACCCCAAAAAGAAAAAGGTATCTTGGGGCGTCCACAACGTCCACTCCTGGGCCTTTGTCCACTCCGTCCACTGCGTCCACAAAGCCCCTTCCGCGAGTGGACGCTTGGGAGTGCTGACCAGGGGCAGGCCTGGTGGCTATCGCTTGGGACTTCAGGCAGTTGGCCCGGTCCGACCCAATTCCTTCTTTCTGTCGCAAAACACTAAGATCAAAGACCTGACCCTGCTGGCGCCGCCGTGAACTGTTTTTGGTTGGATAGAAGATTGGGGGGTGGTGGAGCGGCGTTGGTTTTGACTCATCCTCTTGTCCCGGCGAAGCCGAAGACGAAGCCGGATCATCCTTCCGCCTTCATCCTTTTCTTGAGTTACCTGGATGTGGCCGGGGATGCTGGTGTCGGCTTTGGCGATGGGGGAGACCAGGACTTTGGGCGCGATCAGTCGGCGTTGCTGCGTGTATGCTCGTTTTCCCTCGCTTCAAGGTGCTGGGCAATGAGCACCTTGATCAAGGCCTGTCTGGCCACGCCGATGCGTTTGGCCTCCTTGTCCAGGGAGCGGATCATCCACACGGGAAAGTCCACGTTGACCCGTTTTTGTTCTTGCCCGCGACGGCGGGCCTTGGTGAGATCGAGATACTTTGTGATGTCTTCACCAGCGTCGAACTTTGTGTCGAAATCATCAGCCTTCATACAGCATTACCTCTTCTTTGCGTGAACGACGCGCTGAGATGATTCTTATCCGGTCGTCTCGGTACGTGATCACGCAGGACCAGTGTTTGCCATCCATCATCCCAATCACAAGATATCTCGGTTCGTCTTCGGTGCGGGCTGGAATCTCGAGCAGGTCCGGATCGTCCCACAAGGATTGGACTTCAGTGAAGTCAATGCCATGCTTCTCTTTGTTGCTTTCGCTTTTCCCGGGGTCGAACTCGAAATCCATGGTATAGAAAATATACTTATTCGGCATCTTTAGTCAATAGAAATGGTATTTGATAAATACAAGATTTGCTTAGCGGGCTGTTTTGGGGGGTGAAATGGGGGTTCTAAGGCGAAAAATGAGGGTGTTTTGAGGGGTCTTGCTCAACGATATCAGGATGTTGGCTCGGTCCGACCCCAGGCTGTTTTGGGTGGCCGGTTTAAACCGTTTTCACCGGCCGATTTGAGCCGTATCGCGCACCCAGGCTCTTATCTTGGGGCGTCCACAACGTCCACTCCTGGGCCTTTGTCCACTGCGTCCACTGCGTCCACAAAGCCCCTTCCGCGAGTGGACGCTTGGGAGTGCTGACCAGGGGCAGGCCTGGTGGCTATCGCTTGGGACTTCAGGCAGTTGGCCCGGTCCGACCCAATTCCTTCTTTCTGTCGCAAAACACTAAGATCAAAGACCTGACCCTGCTGGGTTCCCTGGCTACCTCACCCCGGCAGTTCCGTGCCACGATTCATGATCTCGATATAGCCGGCATAGCTGAATACCCGGTTGCGTTTCTGGGCGGTCAGCTCTTTGACTATGCCGAGTTCCTCAAGATGGCCGAGCGCCTTGTTCACAGTGGCCGGTGTTATTCCGGTCTTTTCCACCAATAATCCGGAGGTGGCCATGGGGTGCTCCATCAGCGCCCGGTGGACCGTAAGGGTTGACGGAGCCGCACGGCCAAGGGTGCTGATCGTTACGCGATCCTCGTTCGACAAGTCGAGAAGCTGCTGCGCGGCTTCCACCGCCTGGGTGGCCGTGACAATGACCGCCTCGGCGAAGAAATCGAGCCAGGCTTCCCAGTCGCCGGTCAGGCGCACGTTGTCCAGCAGTTCGTAATAATAGTGCCGGTGTGTCTTGAAGTAGAGACTGAGGTAGAGCATCGGCTCGTGCAGCACCTTCTCTTGGCAGAGCAGCAAGGTGATCAGTAGACGTCCCAAGCGGCCGTTGCCGTCCAGAAATGGATGGATGGTCTCGAACTGCACGTGGGCCAGGGCCGCTTTGAGCAGCACCGGAGTCGATTCGGGCTGGTCGTGGAGGAAGAGTTCCAGCTTGCCCATGCACTGAAGCACCTTGTCGGCCGGGGGTGGAACAAAGGCAGCGTTGCCCGGCCGGGTACCACCGATCCAGTTCTGGCTGCGCCGGAATTCGCCCGGGGACTGATTGCTGCCGCGGCCCTTGGACAGCAAAACGCCATGGATCTCCCGCAAGAGCCGCAGCGACAATGGCAATCCTTCTTCCATCAGGCGCAGGCCACGATACAAAGCCGCAACATAATTGCTGACTTCCTGTACATCATCGAGCGGAACACCCGGCTCCTGATCCAGTTCGAACAGCAGCAAGTCGGACAGCGACGATTGGGTCCCTTCGATCATGGAGGAGAGTACGGCTTCCTTGCGCACGTACATGTAAAGAAAAACCGATGTCTCCGGCAACAGGGTGGAAACGCTGTCCAACCTGCCGAGTGCCAGCAGCGCCTGGTCAAACTTGTCGCGCAGCTTTGGATTCCATTCGATGGGCGGATGGGGCGGGAGCGGGGCAGGCACAAATGCCCGGGCCTTCTCTCCCTCGGTCGATAGAGGTACGTATGTGCCTTGGAGCTTTCGTTTCATTTTCTACTTTCCGCGAACCTAAAATACGCTTCATACTTATTTTAACTTAATGCGTAAAGTTAAAATAAAAGACTGGTGTAAATAAATCAAGAAGTTTTCCAGGAAAAAGGGATCATGAAGGACCTGGCTTATCAGCCTGTTGAAAAAATGATTTCTCGCAGTCCGTTCAAAAAACTTGCTGGCAAGGCGCAAAAAAAGTTCAAGGCCGAAGCGTATTTAGGATACGTGAGGGTTTGAACTTTTTGCAGCAACGCAGTCAGCAAGTTTTTTTCAACGGACTGTTGTGATCAATGGCACAAGGTGCCCAGGAAAGCAGACAGGCCAGGGCTTTCAGGGAATATATTCCATAAGACGGCGCCCCTCTGGGCGACCTTATCCTTTGAATGGCGCAATTATCCAAATCGCGCCACTCTATGGCGCAAAAGGCGAGCAGTTTTGCTTAGAAGTCCGGTTTAGGGGGTGAAATGGGGGTTCTAAGGCGAAAAATGGGGGTGTCTTGAGGGAAATTATTCAACAAAATCAGCATGTTGGCTCGGTCCGAGCCAAGAAAGAAGATCGGTCCGACCCAAGAAAGAAGCGGAGGCAGGGAAAATGGACTGAGTGGACGGCAAGCGAAGCCCAGGCTCTTATCTTGGGGCGTCCACAACGTCCACTCCTGGGCCTTTGTCCACTCCGTCCACTGCGTCCACAAAGCCCCTTCCGCGAGTGGACGCTTGGGAGTGCTGACCAGGGGCAGGCCTGGTGGCTATCGCTTGGGACTTCAGGCAGTTGGCCCGGTCCGACCCAATTCCTTCTTTCTGTCGCAAAACACTAAGATCAAAGACCTGACCCTGCTGGCTGCTGGGGCGTGACACTTATGACTTTTCCTTTAGCCCTTCTTTTGTCAAGAATGAAGACCTGACACTTATGACTTTGCAATGAATCTCTCCACACCGCCAGGACTTCAAGCCTTTTCCAAGCCGCAATCGCGCCTATCTTTCCCTGCCGTCACGGACAATGTCCACAATCTCCCGCGTGGACACCGTGGCTTTGACAGAGGGCACATCCAGGGGGGAACGGCTGAGTGTTTCCGGCATCAGGGCAAAGGTCCGCCCATCCTTTCTGCGGATCAGCACCTTACCCCCTTTTTCCGCCTGATCAAGCACCTGGGCCAGCTTTTGGCGGGCTTCCGAATAGGTGTACACCTGCATGTCATATCTCCAGGGTTTGTATGTCCATCTGCCGTGCTGCGCGCTCAAGGGTCTTGTCCAGAGTCATGAGCGGGACCCTGAGCCGGGCTGCGCATTCCAGAAAATAGGCATCATAGGCATAACAGGACATTCTCTTCGAGATGTCCAATACGGCCATGAAATCCGGGGAAATATACCGTATCGGGATGGTCTCAAAAATCTCGATCCCCTTGCGGGCGGCCTCCAGCGTGATTCTCTCCCTTTTGGACATGGCGGAAAAGGCATTGCCCATTTCCCAGGGAATGGATCCCGGGCCGATGAGGGTGTTGCCCGCGGTGAGCTCGATGATCCGTTCCCGTTCAGGCTCCCCCACAATGACCGCGATCACTGCCGATGTGTCGATGACGATGTCCATGGCTTGCTTTTCCTCAATTTTTGACAATTGTACAACACCAAACCGGAAAGTCAAGCAGGAGCACTGGGGGAGTGCCCTTGTCACACTCGAACCGGCTCGCGTCTGTGTGCTTAGAAGTCCGTTTTTGGGGGTGAAATGGGGGTTCTAAAGCAAAAAATGAGGGTTCTTAGTCAATGATACCAGTAAATTAGCTCGGTCGGCCCCCACAGGTCAACCATTGAGGAAGGATTTATTTAATGAAATCAGAATATTGTCTCGGTTCGTCCCAGGCTCTGCTTGGGGCTCCAAGGAGTAACAAAAATGTTGTACTTTTTACGTCATATGATGCAAGGAATACAACATATGATGCAAATGAAGCAAGGAGTAGGTCATGCTTGAACCCCTGTTGGGATCGGTGAGCAAGGAGCGGGTTCTCGTGTTTCTCTATGCCCGGGAAGAGGGTTATCCCAGGGAGATATCCGCTTACTTTGATGTGGACATCCGCCCCATACAGAATCAGCTGACCCGCCTGGAAAAGGGCGGGGTCCTGTCCAGCCGCCTGGTGGGGCGGTCCAGGGTGTATGTGTTCAACCCCCGCTACCCTTTTCTCAAGGAGCTTCAGGCCCTGTTGCAAAAGGCCCTGGACTACTACCCGGGCGAGGAACGAGAACGGCTGCTCATGGCCAGACGCCGGCCGAGGCGTTCAGGGAAGCCGTTGTGAAAGCGGTCAAGGATATGGACATCGGGGAGCTGGCTGCCCATGTATGCGCTCATCTGGCTTCCAAAGGCATTTGTGTTGTGCTTACCGGGGGAAGCGCTGTCACCATTTACAGCCAGAGCAAATACGTTTCCATAAGAGAAAATAGAAATCAGTAAATGAGTTGCCCCCCCGGGATAGCATCTCCGGGCCGACGCTCCGCTCCGGCGGAGCGTTTCTTTTTTAACA
>CAZQOG010000106.1:0-9663 GCA_964594925.1 uncultured Desulfohalobiaceae bacterium | reverse complement strand
GCTCGGCCCCGGCCTCCCAGGCCAGAGCCGCCCCTCGCTCCAGCCGCCGCGGATTGAAGTCATGATCCAGACCGGCCGCGAGCAGCACCAGATCCACGTTGGCAGCCAGAGGCTGCCGGGCTCCTCCCAGGGACGGGTCGGTCCTGGTAAGCAGCGTGCGCCGGGGAAGGATCACCTCGATGCGCGCAGCACCGGGCAAAAGCCCGTCAGGTGTCTGGGCCGTGCGGCCTCCGGCGAGGTCGACGCTTTCCCCGGTCCGCGCCGCGACCCAGTCCCCCACCACCGGCCACGCACCGGCCCCGGGGGCCTCATGCCGCAGCCTCCCGGCAAGCACGGCCTGCGACACGCCGCACTCGTGCATCAGGAGATACCGCTCCCGCTCAGCCCGCGCCACACGCGCGGGCACCAGGCCGCTTTGGTTCAGGGAATCGAAAACGGAAGAAAAGGAAGACGACCAGCCAAGGTCGTTGCGATCATAAGATGACATGGGTGCACTCCATACAAACAAGGCAACACGAAACCGCCCCCGCGAAAGCCCGCAGCGGCAGTGGCCAGGGGACGTCAGGGTCCGGGTATGGAGCTACACAATATCCAGCATAAGACAGGGCAGGATTTACGCCTGCGCCGCAGCCCCGTCAAGAAAAGGAACACCATGCCGGCCTTTTGCAGACCTTTCTGGTCATGGTACGGTAGCGGTTGAACAGCCAAAGTTTTGAACCAGACAAAGGAGCTCGAGCCATGAAGACCTTGCTGAAAACAGTGTGCCTGCTGGTCGTGACCGCCCTGGCCCTGCCCGCCTGGGCGGCGGACCTGAGAGATCTGGAGCTGCCCGCACCGCGCATCAGCGGCGGGATGCCGCTCATGGAGGCCCTATCCAACCGCCACTCAAGCCGCAGCTTCAGCCCAGAGCCGCTGCCGCAGCAGGTGCTGGCCGACCTGCTCTGGGCGGCCTGGGGTGTGAACCGGCCGGAGTCGGGCAAGCGCACCGCCCCCTCGGCCGTGAACCGCCAGGAGATCACGGTCTATGTAGTCCTGGAGCAGGGTGCGTACCGCTACGACGCCCCGGCCAACCGGCTGGCCGGGGTGGTGTCCGGGGACCTGCGGGAATTGACAGGGACACAGGGATTCGTGGCCACAACCCCGATCAACCTGGTCTACGTGGCGGACATGGGCCGGGTGGCCGGGAGGACCGAGGAGCAAAAGACCCTCTACGCCGGAGCCGACACCGGGTTCATCAGCCAGAACGCCTACCTCTTCTGCGCCTCAGAGGGACTGGCCACGGTGGTCCGGGGGGCTGTGGACAGGGAGCCCCTGGCCCGGGCCCTGGGGCTGAACAACGACCAGCAGGTCATCCTGGCCCAGACCGTGGGCTATCCGGCGCAGTAAGCTTTACCCAAGGATCGCGCCCTGCCGGCGTGGTTTTTGAACGGACTTCTAAAGAATACCAGGGGAGCGGAAACGGCGTGCCGTCATGGATTTCGAATCAAATACCCGGAGATTTGCCATGGACAAAACCATTCTCGAGTATGAAGAACGCATTTGGGACCTGACCAACGAAAGCCGGAAGCATATGGAAACCATCCACGAGGCCGTGTACGGAACAATATCACCGGAAGTATACGGGGACGGCGCCCTGGAAAGTCACCTCAAGGCTTTGATGGCTCTTTCCATCGCCATCATCCAGGGATGCGGGCCGTGCATCATTTCCAAGACGGACCAGGCCCTGAAGGCCGGGGCCACAGTGCCCCAGGTCACGGAGACCTGCCAGGTGGCCGTGGTCATGGGGGGCACCCTGGCCTGGTCCAACGCGCTGACCGTATTCGACTACCTGCAGGCCAGGGGGCTGCTCGATTCGCCTCCGGCGTAATCATCCGATTGCGCCATCCGCAGTTCCCTGGTGCAGGTCCTCTTCGAAAGTTACTCTCGCCGCTCCATCGGCTCCCAGTTTTGCGTGGAGCCGATGTTGGGGTTGTAGGTCGGGTCCTCGGAGAGGATGTAGGTGTCACCGTTGGTCCAGGCGTTGTCGTACCCGTTGGGCAGCTCCACCTCTTGGCCGCTGACCGGGTCGTCATAGGCGTCCACGCTGCGGATGGCCTGGCTGTAATTGTCGAAGATCCGGTCGTAGGCCGCGTTTCTCTGTTCATAGGACTGGGTGATCATATCGCTGACCTCCAGCTGGGACTGTCGGACGCGCTGCATGGCGTTGAACCAGTCCTGCTGGGCCTGGATGCGCTGCCGGGTCACCGTGGCGGCCAGCTTGATGTTGGCCAGGGCCCAGGCCGGGTTGTAGGTCAGGGAGTCGAACATGACCCGCATGTGCCTGGCCTGCTCCTGCATGCGCGAGGCAGGCGCCAGGAAGCTCAGGGTTTCCGCCTGCCAGGAGGTGGCCGGTACCTGGCCGTAGCTGGTGAGGCTGGGCATGGACATCTCCGAGGAGTGTATCGTGGTGGAGATCTCCTCCACCTGCTGCTCACCTTGCTGACTGAACCGGGCCTGGACCCGGGCCGCACCCGCATCGAGCTGGAAGGGGAAGGTGAAGGGCGAAATCTGGTGGAAGACCTGCATGTGGTAGGCGTCGATCCGGCGGGCATTCTCGGCCACGGCGGGCAGGTGCGTGACCTCGGACACCTCGGCTTTCCCCCGCACCCGGGGCAGGTAGACCCGGGCTATATAGTCCGCAGCCGTCAGGGGCTGCAGGATCTCCGTGCCCATCTGCGACCAGGACTGCTGCAGGCCCGGGTCCGGGGACCAGAAGTACCCTTGCTGCGGCATCAGGGTGAGCCGGGACCGGCCGTCCGGGCTGACAACCTCAAAGGAAAAGCTCGCTGCCGGAGGGCTGGCCTGGGTGTCCCATGTCACCTGCCCCTGGAAGTCCCAGCCCCGGGGCACGAGCATGTGCAGCACCTCCATCTGAAACCCCTGCGAGTCCATGAGCGCTTTGCGTTCATAGACCAGCTCCCCGGCGGAACCCCGTCCTGACAGCCCCCCAAACAGGACGCAGACAACAGCAACGATCCCGAGCAGACGCGGCATAAGCAACTCCTCTTCCAGCATGCTGCTTCGCAGCTCTCTTCACAAACCCCTCACTCCTCCACCAGGCTCTGCCGGTACTGCAGGTAGGCGTCCCTGAGGGCAAAATAGGGGTCGAGGGCTCCTTCCTTGAGGTCCTCGTACTCGCCCAGGCGCAGGGAGGTCTCGTTGACCCGCTCACCGCCTCGCAACCCCCACCTGAGCTCGCTGGGGTCCAGGTAGGTGAGGGGGTCGAGAAAGGAGTCCCCCACCCGTCCCACAGAGTCCCGCACCGTGGAGGCCCCGAGCACCGGCCACACGATGTAGAAGCCGTTCCCCGCCCCCCAGGCGGCCAGGGTCTGGCCGGTGTCCTCGGGCGACGCCGCCAGGGACGGGACCTCGTCGGCAATCCTGACCAGCCCCAGAAAGCCGAAAGTGGTGTTCAGGGCAAAGCTTCCGGTCTCCCTGGCGGCCTTTGCGCCCTTGCCCTGCAGCACGCAGTTCACCGCCCTGACCGGGTAGGCCAGGTTGGTGAAGATGTTCCTGACCCCGACCCTGAGGGCCTCGGGCACGAACAGGGCATAAGTCCTGGAAACCGGCTTGAGAAGGTAGAAGTAGAGTTTGTCGTTGAAGGTGAACATGGCCCTGTTCCAGCCCTCCAAAGGGTCGGCAATGCGCGGGACCCGCTCCTCCTCGGCAAGGGTCTCCCACTCCTCGTCCCAGGCATCACCATCGGTGTCCGCCTCACTGCCGGCAGTGGTGTCCTCGGCCGCGGCCGGCTCCTGCACTGCCGTGCCGGAAGCATTGTTCCTGGCCGCACACCCACTGAGAACGAGCAGGAAGGCCACCAGGAGCAGCAGTGTTGCGCGTACGCTTGTTGTGCCTTTCCAGTTCATTGTTCTCCCCCGTCATTCTGCTCAGGGATCACGTCCTCCATCTCGGAGACCTTCTGCCGCAGCGTGTCCAGCATCGCCTCCGCGCCCCCCCGGTGCATCATCTCATCGAACTGGGACCGGTAGTTCTGGACCAGGCTCACCCCCTCACCGTGGAGGTCGTAGACCAGCCATTTCCCGTCCTTTTCATAAAGCCGGTAGATGACGGAAACATCCTTGTCCCCGGTCGTGACCACGGTCTCCACCTCGGCCTTGGGCACCCGGGCGCCCTCCGGGGTCAGGATGGTCTCCTTGACATAGACCACTTCCTCGTCCGTGTACTCGTAAATCCTGTCCAGATAGCTCCGCTCCAGGAGCTCGGAGTAGAGATTCACGAACTCCTCTTTCTGCTCGTCGCTCAGCTGCCGCCAGTCGCGGCCCAGGGTGACCCGGGAGAGCACCTCATAGTCGAAGAACGCATCCACCACCTCCTTGATGCGCCGGGCCTTGTCCTTGCCGACCTCTTCGTCCTCAGCCTCGGGCTCCCGCAGAATGCTGAGGATCGAGTCCACCGCGGTCTGGATCGTTTCCAGGGGGGGGGCGGCCATGGTCATGCCGGCGGTGAACAGCAGGAGCAGAATGGTGAGGGTGATGCGCTTGAGCACGTAACTCTCCGGATGGTTGGGGTTATTTGTCGACGTCGCCAAAGGCGTAGCGGCTCACCAATCCCTCGATGTCCAGGGCGGGCACGGTGTCCACGATGGTGTCGCCCGGCTCGAGCTCGAAATCCGATGCCCCGGGGGATATCTCGATGAACTTGTCACCGATCAGCCCTCTTGTCTTGACCGAAGCCATGGCGTCGTCCGTGACCGGGATTCCGTTTTCGACCTGCAGAGTGACAATAGCCACGAAGTCCTCCCTGTCCAGGTTGATGCTCTCGACCTTGCCGATCTTGACCCCGGCCATCTCCACGGCGCTTCCCCTGGTCAGCCCGGCCACGGAGGTGAACCTGGCCTTGAGCGGGTAGTAGTTGCCCCCCAGCAGCTCCATGCGGCCGAGCTGGATGGTCAGGTACCCCACGCACAGCAGGCCGATGAGCACGAACACGCCCACGCTCGTCTCCAGAGTATACTTCTTCATGCCGCTTCCTTTGTCTTGCAGGCCGGGAAGACCACATCCTGCTCATTGTCCCGGGCCATAATGACCGATGCCTGGAGGTCCGGGTACTCGTCCACCTCCACGGTCCCCACCTTGATGCAGAAGATGCTGCATTCGGGAAAATCCGCTTCCTCGCCCAGGTTGCCCAAGCCGGGCAGCCGTTCCACCATGACCTTGCGAAAGGAATCGACCTCTTCGGGGCGGGTCACGGGAAAGTAGGCGGCGATTTCGTCATTCCCGACCCGCACCGCACGCCCCCGGCCGCCAAGCTGATCGATGAGGTCGTTGGACAGGCTCTGGATGACGTGCTGGGCCGCAATGTGGCCCACGTGCTGGTCGATCTCCTCCAGCCCCTTGATGGTGAACAGGATGAACCCGAAGCGCTCCCCCAGCCGGATCTGCTCCCTGAGCCGCTTGAACCTGACCAGGAACTCCCTGCGGGTGTCCAGGCCGGTCAGCTCGTCCTTCAGGGTCTCCAGGCTGGTCAGAAAGGCCTGGACCTCTGGCTCCTCAGACTGCTCGAGCTCAACCGGGGAGCCTTCAAAGAGTATGGTGCTGTCCTCGATGATGGCCACCTGGTCCGCGATGTAGAAGATGTCCGGTATGTCGTGGCTGACGACCACGGCGGTGAACCCGAAGCGTCGCTGGTACTGGGCGATCATGTTCAGCACGGCGTTCTTGCGGATAGGGTCCAGGCCCGTGGTGGGCTCGTCAAAGAGCACGATCTCCGGGTCGGTGATCAGCGCCCGGGCCAGGGCCACGCGCTTCATCATGCCCCCCGATATCTGCGAAGGGTACTTGTCGAGCACATCGGAGATCTCCAGCTGGGAGGTCTGCTTGAGCACGCTTTCCATGATCTCTTCCGGCTTCATGCGGGTTTTTTCCTTCAGGGGAAGCGCAATGTTCTCGTAAACGGTCATGGAGTCGAACAGGGCGTTGTTCTGGAACATGTAGCTGAAATGGTTCTTCAGCTCGGTGAGCTCTTTGCCCTTCATGCCCGAAAGGGGAATGCCCTTGAAAAAGATCTCCCCCGAGTCCGGCTTGAGCAGGCCGATGATGTGTTTGAGAAAGACCGACTTTCCCGCCCCGCTCTTGCCGATGATGGCCGTCACCTCCCCCTCGAAGATGTTCAGGTCGACGTCCCTGAGCACGACATTGCTGCCAAAGCTCTTGCACACCTTTTCGAAACGGATGACAGGCTGGCGCATCAGTGACCCTAGAGCAGGAAGGAGGTTATGACGTAGTCGACCACCAGCACGGCCACGCAGGACAGGACCACTGCGGAGGTCGTGGACAGGCTGACACCCTTGGCCCCGAACCCCCCGGAGCGCAGGTGGGTGAAATAGCCCTGAAAACAGCAGATCACGGTGACGATGAGGCCGAAGGCCACGGACTTGTAGAACCCCCCGGTGACGTCCTGCATGACCACGCTGGCCTCGATGCTGGTGAAATAGGTCCCGCCGCTTAAGTGCAGCAGCTGGACGCTGGTCAGGTAGCCCCCCAGGATGCCCACAACGTCGAACAGGGCCGTGAGCAGGGGAAAGCTGATCAGGGCCGCCCCCACCCTGGGGCTGACCAGAAACCTGACCGGGTCGATGTTCATGGTGTCCAGGGCGTCGATCTGCTCGGAGATGCGCATGATGCCGATCTCCGCAGCCATGGAGGAGCCGGCCCTGGCAATGATCATGATGGCCGTGAGCACCGGACCGAGCTCGCGGATGAGGGACAGGGCCACGGCCGGTCCGAGCAATCCTTCCGAGCCGAACTTGACCAGGGTGTAGTACCCCTGCAGCCCCAGGACCATGCCGGTGAAAACAGCCACCAGCAGGATCACGGACATGGACCTGAACCCGATGAAGTAGACCTGGCTGAGGATCTTCCGCAACTGCAGAGGGAAGGTCACCAGGTGGTAGAGGGCCAGGCTGGTGAAGATGGCCAGACCCCCCAGCTCATTGACCCGCCTCAGGCACATGTGTCCCAGGGCTGTCACCGGGTGCCTCAGGGCGGCAAGGTGTTCGCGCATGGTCCGGCTCGTTCCCGACTCCGCGTTTGTCCACAAGAAAACAGCTGCAGTCATCTGTCGGGACAACTGCATCCATGTACTGTCCTTACGGATTTGTTCCCCGTGGGTCAATAATCCCGCACTGAGGTCCAGCCCGCTTGATCATCGCTGCTGTTTCGGGTAATCATGCAGGTCCTTTTTTTTCGGAGAGCGTTCGTGTCTTGCCCGATCAAGGAACCCAACGTCTGATTGCTGCAGGCCCGGGAGGGTGGCGTGGTCCTGTCTTTTCCGGTACCGCCCCGTCGGTCCGGCGCGGTGACCTGCCTGACCCGCACTCCACTGACACGGCAGCCCCACCGGCCGCTGCGGTTCTGAATCCACCTACAACGGCTTTTTGAGCGATTTTTCGTTTTTGTAAAAAAAGCAGCCCTGCGGGAAGGGCTTTTCCTGTCCATGCACCCGGATTTGTAAAGTGGTGCAACTTTGTGTATGGACATGCGACTTTTCTCCCGCCCCATCGGGAAGCCATTGCAACCCCCATCCTGAAACAAGGATTAGCGTATGTGCCGTCTGTTTGCCCTCTCCAGTAACGCGCCGGTCTCCCCCATGAAGGCCGTGGAAGCCCTCGACGTCATGAAGGAGGGGCACGACGGCTCTGGTGTCGGTCTTTTCCTGACCGGCCTGACCGGCCCCTTCGAGGACATCACGGAGTGCCCCATCCTTTCCGGGATCTTCACCCACAGCGGGGTCAGGCGTCTCGAGGCCTTCATGACCGACCAGGGGTTCATGCCCAAGTACAAGATCACCCTGGACATCGAGGACACCCCACCCCCGGGCACCCCCAAGAGGGAGATCTATCTGGCCCAGGCCTATGAGCTGCCTCCCCGCTGGAAAGACCTTTCGCAGCGGGAGCAGGAGCAGCGACTGACCGGGGTGCGGCTTGCGCTGCGCCACATGGGCCAGAACGATGAGGACATGGTGGTCTTCAGCTTCTGGCCCGACGTGATCATGGTCAAGGAGGTGGGCGACCCCATGGAGATCGGGCGCTACCTGGGGCTGGACCGCGAGGAGCTGCACGCCCGGCACATCCTGGCCCAGGGCAGGCAGAACACCAACTACGGCATCAACCTCTATGCCTGCCACCCCTTCTTCATCCAGGGCGTCTCCAGCATGACCAACGGCGAGAACACCGCCTTTGTCCCCATCAAGGAGTATCTCGCCTCCCAGGGGGTGCCCGGGTACGAGGGGTACCAGTCCGACTCCGAGGTCTTCACCCACATCCTGCACTTCACCCTCAAGGAGCTCGGACTTCCGCTGGAGGCCTACAAGCACGTCATCACCCCGCTGCAGGGCCGGGATCTGGACGACCACCCCGACCGCGCCTTTCTGGGCACCCTCAAGCAGTCCTGCCGCAGGCTGATCATCGACGGGCCGAACTGCGTCATCGGCTGTCTGCCCGACAAGACCATGTTCATGGTCCAGGACCGCAAGAAGCTCAGGCCCGGCGTGGTCGGCGGCAAACCCGGGATATTCGCCTTTTCCTCGGAGATGTGCGGCCTGGACGCGGCCATCCCCGACCGCGACAAGACCAGGGATTTCCAACCCATGCACCTCGACACGGCCATTGTGTCGCCTGACTGCCAGGAGGTCAGAATATGCCGGCAAACGCAGCCATTACCCCCTCGACCCTGAGTCAGCGCGACCTCCCCTGGCAGATCGACTGGGACATCCACACCTGCACCCTGTGTGGCAGGTGCACCTCGGTCTGCCCGGTCAGCGCCATCGAGCTGGGCACCTTCCGCAAACGGGTCATCCACACCCCCCAGCTCGGACCCGGCTCCACGCCCGCTTCGGACAGCTCCGTGTACTACGGCATCCGCCAGCGCACCGACCCTGCCTATGCCTGCATCGGCTGCGCCATGTGCAACATGGTCTGCCCCAACAACGCTATCCGTCCCCGCCGGCTGGAGGCCACGGACATGCTCAAGTTCCACCGCGACCGGGGCGGGCAACCCCGTACCCGCGGCGGACGGCGCAACACCGGGGACAGCCTGCTGGACCAGATCAAGTTCATCCGCATCTCCATGCTCACCGACCCGGCCCTGGACGCCGGGAGGCACGAGTTCGAGATGCGCACCCTGGTGGGGCGCATCCTGCCCCCGGCCGAGGCCCTCAAGGCCCGCCAGGAGAACGGCTGGATGCCCCCGGTGCGTGAAATATACCCCCTGATGATCGGCTCCATGTCCTTCGGCGCCCTGTCCCCCAACATGTGGGAAGGGCTGCAGATGGGGGTGGCCTACCTGAACGAGGAGCTGAACATGCCCGTGCGCATCTGCACGGGTGAGGGCGGCTGCCCGCCACGCCTGCTCAGGAGCCGCTTCCTCAAGTACGTCATCCTGCAGATCGCCTCGGGCTACTTCGGCTGGGACGAGATCATCCACGCCATCCCGGAGATGAAGGAAGACCCGGCAGCCGTGGAAATCAAGTACGGCCAGGGGGCCAAGCCGGGCGACGGCGGTCTTCTGCAGTGGCACAAGGTCAACCAGCTCATCGCGGCCATCCGCGGCGTGCCCCCGGGGGTCAGCCTGCGCGTGACCAGTGACAACTCGGTAGAGATCCGCG
>CAZQOG010000105.1:0-9704 GCA_964594925.1 uncultured Desulfohalobiaceae bacterium | reverse complement strand
GAAGGCATGGGCCTGGTCAAGAAACGTGTCCTGGGGGAGGAGGAAGAGGACGGCCGGCCCGAAGAGTGAGACGGGCCGGTGCCAAGCCCTCACTCCACCGGCACCCCCCGTTCCTGCAAAAACTCCACAAACTCCTGCTCACTCAGGACGGGGATGCTGTTCTTCCTGGCCTGGGCAAGCTTTGATCCGGCGCCGGGACCGGCCACCACGTAGTCGGTCTCCCCGGACACGCTTGCGGTGGCCCGGCCGCCAAAGCGCTCCACCAGCTCCTTGGCACCTTCCCGGGTGAAGTGCTCCAGAGAGCCGGTGAACACGAGCTTGAGGCCCTCCAGGGGGCGTTCCCTGCCCCCGGCCTGGTAGAGGGGGTTGTCCAGGTCCAGGCCGAGCTCCCGCATCCTGGAGAGGGCCTGGCGATTGCGCTCGTCAGAGAAGAAGGAGGTCAGACTCCTGGCCACCTCCGGGCCGACCTCGGGGATTCGGAGCAGCTCTTCCTGCCCGGCCTCAATGAGCTCGTCGAGGCCCTGGTGGTTTTCAGCCAGGATCTGGGCCAGGCGTTCGCCGATCAGGGGGATGCCCAGGCCGAAGAGGAATCGGTCCAGGGTGGTGTGCCTGGCCTGGTCCAGTGCAGACAGGAGGTTCTCTGCCGACTTGTCCGCGTACCCGGGCAGCCTGAGCAGGTCCTCCTTGTCCAGGGTGTACAGGTCGGGCAGCCAGGAGACCAGCCCCATGTCCACCAGCTGGCGGGCGCGCTTGTCGCCCAGCCCCTCGATGTCCAGGGCCCGGCGGGAGGCAAAGTGCTGGATGTGCTGCTTGAGCTGGGCCGGGCAGCTCATGTTGGTGCAGCGGGCACTCTTTCTGTCCTCGGAGATGAAGACCTCCCCGCCGCAGGCAGGGCAGCTGTCAGGCATGTGGAAGGGTCGTTCCGAGCCGTCACGGTTTTCCTTGATGGACATGACCACATAGGGGATGACGTCGCCCGCGCGCTCCACCACCACGGTGTCGCCGATGCGGATGTCCTTCTCCTCCACCAGGCTCAAGTTGTGCAGGGAAGCCCGGCTGACCTCCACCCCGCTGATGCGCACCGGCTCGAGCACGGCCACCGGCGTCAGGGTCCCGGTGCGCCCGACATTGACGAAGATGTCCTTGACCGTGGTGGTGTCCCGCCGGGGCTTGAACTTGTAGGCCACGGCCCAGCGGGGGTCGCGCTGGCGCACCCCAAGCTTCTGGCGGTCCCCCAGGTCATTGACCTTGACCACCACCCCGTCGATCTCGAAGTTGAGGGCGTCGCGCTGCTCGCTCATGTCGCGGTGGTAGGCCAGGGCCTGGTCGATGCCCTGCACCAGGCGCTGCATGGACCTGTTCACCACCAGCCCCCATTTGGGCATGGTCTCCAAAATCTCCCAGTAGGTGGAAAACTCGATCCCCTGGCAGACCGGCACCTCGTAAAGGAAGATGTGCAGGGGGCGCTGCTGGGTGATCCTGGGGTCGAGCTGGCGCACCGAGCCGGCCGCGGCGTTGCGCGGGTTGGCAAAGGGCTGCTCCCCCTGCTCCCCCCGGCGTCGGTTGAGTGCGTTGAACTCATCCAGGCGCATGTAGATCTCGCCCCGGACGACCAGACGGCTGGGGACATCCACCCCCTGCCCCCGCATCAGTGAGAGGGGCACTTCACGGATGGTCCTGACATTGGCGGTCACGTCCTCCCCGGTCTCGCCGTCCCCCCGGGTGGCCGCGGTGACCAGGGAGCCGTCCTCATAGACCAGCTCGATGGACAGGCCGTCGTACTTGGGCTCGCACACGTACTCCACCCTGGAGTGGCCCAGGGTCTTGCGGCAGGTGTCGGCAAAGTCCACAACACCCTGCTCCTCGTAAACGGCCTTGAGGCTGAGCATGGGCGTGGGATGCCTGAAGGTGCCCAGCTCCTCCTGGGGAGCCCCCCCCACCTGCTGGGTGGGGGAGTCGGGGGTGACCAGGTCCCATTTGTCCTCCAGGCTCTTCAGGGTTTCGAAGAGCTCGTCGTAGCGCTTGTCCGAGATGACCGGGTCGTCGAGCACGTAGTAGCGGTAGTTGTGGTAGCGAACCGCTTCCCGAAGCCCCTGCACCGCCTCTTCGGCCTGCTGCCTTGAGCTGATCTCCGTGGGATCGACGTCCGGGACATAATCGTGTGCAGCCATTTGCAACCTCTCGCGCGGGCCTCTGTGGACGGGTCAGCCCTGCACAGGGCGCACCAGGGCCGCGACCTGGCCCGGTGCGGTGACGGTCACGTCAAGATCCTTGAGAATACCATCCTCCAGCCCGTAGATCCATCCGTGGACCGCAATCTCCTGCTGCTTTTTCCAGGCCTTCTGCAGGATGGAGGTGTTGCAGACGTTGGCCACCTGCTCGATGACGTTGAGCTCGCAGAGCCTCCGGACCCTGGCTGTTTCGTCGGGAAGGCCCTCGATCTCGTCCCTGTGCAGCCGGTGGACGTCCTTGATGTGCCGCAGCCAGTTGTCGATCAGCCCCAGCTCCTGGTTGTCCATGGCGGCCTTGACGCCGCCGCAGCCGTAATGCCCGCAAACGATGACGTGGCTGACCTTGAGGACCTCCACGGCAAAGTGCAGCACCGACAGGCAGTTGAGGTCGGTGTGCACGACCATGTTGGCGATGTTGCGGTGCACGAAGATCTCCCCGGGGGCGACATCGATGATCTGGGGTGCGGGAACCCGGCTGTCCGAGCACCCGATCCAGAGGTAGTTGGGGGTCTGCTTTTGGGACAGCCTGCGGAAGAAGTCGGGGTCCTGCTTGCTGATCCTGGCCGCCCAGCGCTGGTTGCTCTCGAAAAGGTCGCGCAGTTTGTGCATTGTCTGATCTCCTGCAAGGGGTCTGAAGTGAATCGGGGCAATGGTCATTCATCTTCCGAAATACATGAGGGTCTGCGTTCTGCCAAGAAGCGGGAGGGGGGAAGCTCGAAGCTGGAAGCTGGAAGTTGGAAGCAAGAAGGTAGGAAATGTGTTTCGAGTCAGTAGAGCAATCCGATGACCGCGGTCATGACCGTCAGGAAGACCAGGCTCATGGGGATGCCTGCCTTGACGAAGTCGCGGCTGGTGTAGCCTCCCGGGCCCATGTACAGGGCGTTGACCTGGTGGGTGGGCAGGATGAAGGAGTTGGAGGCGGCCAGCCCGACCACCAGGGCTGCCAGGCGCGGGTCGGTGCCGATCTCACCGGCCATGTCCACCACCAGGGGGACCAGGAGCACCGTGGCCCCGACATTGGAGACCAGCAGGGTGATGCCCGTGGAGATGAGCCCGACCACAAAGAGGAAGACCAGGGGGGCAGGGGAGCCAAGGCGTTCCAGGATGTGCCCGGCCAGCCAGGGGGCGGCCTGGGTCTGCTCCAGGGCCAGGCCCAGGGGTATGAGCCCGGCCAGCAGGAAGACCGTGCGCCAGTCCACCGCCCGGTAAGCCTCGTCGATGTCCAGCACCCCGGTCAGGATCATGCCCAGGGCCCCGGTCATCAGGCAGACCGCCAGGGTCAGGTCGGTGAAGACGACCAGGGCGGTGGCCAGGGCGAAGCAGCCCACGGCCATGAGGGCCTTGTTCGGGACCAGGATCTCGTGGTCCGGGGACTGGACAAAGAGCAGGTCGCGCTTGAGGCGCATGGCGTTGAAGGCGTCCCAGGTGCCGAACATGAGGATGGTGTCCCCCACGGCCAGGACGTGGTCCTGGATGCCGGAGTAGTCGGTGCGCTCCTCGTGCGACAGGGCCAGGGGGGCCATGCGATGGTTGTGGCGGAAACGGATCTGCCCCAGCTCCTTGCCCAGGAAGGAGGAGTGGGGGGGGACCACGGCCTCGACCACGCCGCTCATCTCTGGGGAAAGGATGTCCTCAAAGGAACGGATCTGCTCCCTGACCGTGAAACCATACTCCTCTGCCATCTGAAGAACGGCACCGGGGGGGCCGTACACGGCAAAGACCGAACCTCCCGGGATGCGCAGGTCCCGGTCGGGGGGAACCAGGGTGTCGGTGCCACCGGGCAGGGTCAGGGCCACCACGTGGACCGAGAAGCCGTCGTAGAGGTCCATGACCAGTGGCGGTTCCCTGGGGTCGCCGTCAGCCCTGACCTCGTACATGCGCCCCAAGTCGGGGTAGTAGGCCAGGGGGTCCTCGGAGCGTGATGCAGTCGTGTCCTCCCGGCTTCGAGGCAGGACCCAGCGGCTGAAGACGAGGAAGTAGGCCATGCCCGCAACCACCAGGACCACTCCTATCGGGGTGACGCTGAACAGGCTGAAGGGGGCCAGCCCGTAGGGTCGCAGCAGGTCGTTGAGCATGATCAGCGGGCTCGAGCCGACCAGGGTCACGGTGCCGCCGAGAATGGCGGAGAAGCCGACCGGCATGAGCAGCTTGGCAACAGGGATGCCGGTGGAGCGGCTCAGGCGCTGGATGGCGGGCAGGAACAGGGCCGCGGCCCCGATGTTCTGCATCAGGCTGGAGATGACCGCCACGGTGCCGGACAGGAGCACGATGATGCGCTGCCTGCTGCTGCCGGCCAGCTCCACCAGGGGCCGCATCAGCCGGTTGATGACCCCTGTGTGGTCCAGCCCCCTGCCCATGATGATCACCGCGATGATGGAGACCACGGCATTGCTGGCCAGCCCGTTGAAGGCCTCCCGGCCGCTGATCAGCCCCAGCATGGGCAGGCTGACCATGACCAGGATGGCCACCACGTCCACCCGCAGCCACTCCGTGAGGAACAGGACCACGGTCACACCAATGACGGCAAAGACCAGGGCCATGTCCGGGGTGAAGGGGGGCGGGGTCATGCGTGAGAAGCTCCAGGGGAAGTCGGATGAGAGTGTGCACACAATGCTAGGGCAATCCCCTCCGGTGCGCAAGAATCGAAAATGCACGAGATCGGGTCAGCCGGCACCCGTCCGCAGGGCGGCTTTTCCCAGGCGCTTCAACCAACCACGGGCTCAATGCAGCAGTCACCAAGATTGAACTTTTCTCCCGGGCATGTTCCTGATATAGGAGTTTTTCGAGTTTAGGAACGATTACCACCTGAGGTTTTAGATGCTCTACTTTTCGAGGTCTACCGGCGCTTTCCCGGAGTTCGACACTATTTTCGATCTCCAGTCAGACCTTGTCTGCTCCTTTGACCCGACGAGCAGAATAACCTTTGCCAATCAGTCGCTGTGCTCGCTCCTTGGGTATGAACGCAGGGAAATGATTGGAGCATCGGTCTACTCCTTCCTGCCGGAGCACGAGCACGAGAACGTTCAGCTGGCCCTGTCGTCCCTGAACTGCGATACGCCGCTCACGTCCATCGAAACGGAGTTGATCGACCAGGCCGGTGAGCTGCGCACCGTGCATTGGGTGGGAAAACTCCTGTTCCGCCCGGACGGGTCGGGTTGCGAGTACCTGGCCATCGGTCGGGACAGCACGGACGAGATCGCCCTGGAACAGAGCCTGCGGCGCAGCAACCAGCGGCTGCAGCTGGCCCTGGAGGCCACGGCCGTGGGCATCTTCGAATGGGAGGTCCCAACGGGAAGCCTCTATGTCACCCCGGAGTGGCTGGCCCACCTGGGGTACGGGGGGCGGGACTTTGGCGGTGATCTTCAGGCGTGGCGGGAGATCTCCCATCCCCAGGATATGCAGGCACTTGTCGACACAATAGCGCGGATCAGTTCCGGGGAGCAGGAGGAGTTCTCACTGGAGCGGAGGGTCCGGACCGCAAGCGGGGAATACGCCTGGATCCTGACCCGGGGCAGGGTCACGGAGAGGGACGACTCCGGAGTTCCGTTGCAGGTTAGCGGCACGGCCATCGACATCAGCTCCTGGAAGGAAGTGGAGGAGCAGCTCCGGGAACAGGAGGAGTTCCTGAAGGAGGTTCTCAACTCCATGAACTCCCAGGTCGCGGTCCTGGACCGGGAGGGGACGATCGTCAAGGTCAACGAGTCCTGGAAGAGGTTATCCCGGGAAAATGGATCGGATGAATCAATGACGGGGATCGGGGCCAACTATCTGGAGATGTGCGACAGGGCCAGGGGCAGCGACTCGGAGGGGTCGAGCCAGGTGGCGCAGGGTATCCGCGAGGTGCTGGCCGGCATCAGGTCGAGCTATGGCCGGGAGTACCCCTGCCACTCCCCTGACGAAGAGCGGTGGTTCTCTGTCCAGGTCACCCCGCTGATGCTGAGCGACCGGATCAGGGGTGCGGTGGTGGCCCACTTCAACATCACCGACCGCATCCT
This sequence comes from uncultured Desulfohalobiaceae bacterium, assembly GCA_964594925.1. Classification (GTDB taxonomy): domain Bacteria; phylum Desulfobacterota; class Desulfovibrionia; order Desulfovibrionales; family CAZUBS01; genus CAZUBS01. The sequence continues at coordinate 3,478 of CAZQOG010000105.1, read as the reverse complement.
GGCGGAACGGGCTTTCAGGGAAAAGAACGAGCTGCGCCTCAAGCTGTTCACCAACAACGTCTCGGTGATGCTCCTCGTCGACCCTCAGACCCAGGAGATCGTAGAGGCCAACACCGCGGCCTGCAGGTTCTACGGCTATGGGCCGGAAGAGCTGCGGGGCATGAAGATCAGCCGGATCAACGTTTTCTCCGAGGAAACCATCCACGAGTATCTGGAGGTGGCCCGGAAAGGCAACGGGGCACGCTTCAACCTGAGTCACCGGCTGGCCAGCGGCGAGCTCAGGGAGGTGGAGGTCCACAGCGGGCCCCTGGAGGTGGGGGGCCGCCCCCTACTCTGCGGCATTGTCCACGACGTCACCGAGAAGAAGCGCATGGAACGGGAATTCCTCAGGACCGTCCAGGTCAAGGAGGACTACCGGCTCAAGCTGGAGGCGGTCTTCGAGAGCATCCCCGACCCCATCATAACCGTTGACAGCACCCTGCGCATCATCAGTGCCAACAAGGCCGCGGAGAAGTTGTGCGGCTGCAGCGGACGGAACCTGGTGAACAGCCCCCTTGGGTCTGTGTTTCCTTCCACGACCTGCCCGGTGCGCTCCCTGCTGGAAGAGACCGTGCGCAGCAAGAAGCCGGTGCGGGAGCGCAGGATCCAGTGCCGTCCAGGCAGCCACCAGCGGTGCCTGAACCCCAAGGACAGCCATCACCTGATCCTCAGCTGCACCCCCCTCGAGGAAGGAGGGAAAGGCCGGGGCGGGGCAGTCATGCTCATGCGCGACGTGAGCCGCCAGGCCGAGTTGGAAAAGGCCATGGTGGAACGGCACTCCTTCGGCGGGTTCATCGGCAAGAGCATCGTGATGCGCGAGCTCTACGGGCTCCTGGAGCGCATGGCCGAGCTCGACACCACCGTGCTGGTGACCGGGGAGTCGGGCACGGGCAAGGAGCTGATCGCCGATGCACTGCACTACAGGGGAGCCCGGGGCAAGGGGCCGCTGATCCGGGTCAACTGCGCCGCCTTGTCCGAGCAGATCCTGGAGAGCGAGCTGTTCGGGCACGTGCGCGGCGCCTTCACCGGGGCGGTCAAGGACCGGGTGGGGCGTTTCCAGGCCGCCGCAGGGGGGACCATCTTCCTTGACGAGATCGGCGAGATCTCCCCGGCCCTGCAGGTCAAGCTGCTCCGCTTCCTGGAGTCCAAGGAGTTCGAGCGGGTGGGTGAGTCCAGGACCATCAAGTCGGATGCCCGGATCATCGCCGCCACCAACGCCGACCTGAGGGTCAAGGTCAGCCGGGGGGAGTTCCGGCAGGACCTCTACTACCGGCTCAAGGTCATGCACCTGCACATGCCGTCTCTCAGGCAGAGGAGGGAGGACATCCCCCTGCTGATCAACCACTTCCTGGAGCGGTTCCGTTCCACGCTCTCATCCGGTGTGACCGGTGTCTCAATCGAGGTCATGGAGCTCTTCATGTGCCACGCCTGGCCCGGCAACGTGCGGGAGCTCAAGCACGTGCTGGAGCATGCCTGCATCCTCTGTCGCACAGGTGAGATTCAGCTCCAGCACGTGCCGGCCGAGCTGCAGCACTGTGAGACTCAAGACAGCAGTCCCCAGCCTGGAGCCTCCGCGCTGACCAGGTCCGCCCTGGTGGAAGCCCTGCAGCAGACGGGCGGCAACAAGGCCCGGGCGGCCCGGGTCCTGGGAATCGGCAGGGCCACCCTCTATCGCAAGATCGACGAGTTTGGCATCATCTGACACATTTCTCCCCCCGGTGTCTCGCGAGACACTTTTCCCGAGACACAGCTGTCTCGCCGGATCAGGGTGAGACAGCTCCCGGGCCGGCCTGTTTTCCTCCTATGCAACCGTATTTCTTTCCCATTTTATAGAGTGGCATTTTGCTTGCCCTTCGGAGGCAGCGTGCATGCGCATGCTGCAACAACCATCTTCCCGAAGGAGAAGCTATGCGACAGATGACCTTGAAAGCGAAGATCAGCCTGGGGTTCGCCAGCCTCATCGCCCTTGCGGCGGTCCTGGGCGTCGTCTCGGTGTGGCAGATGAACAAAGCCGGGCAGAACGCCGTGCACCTGGCCAAGGGATATATCCCTGAGGTGGAGCTGGCCAACGGCCTGGAACGGAACGCTCTCCAGGGAATGATGGACTTCCGTTCCTACATCCTGACCGGAGAGCGCGCCTTCCTGGAGGAAGGGCAGGACCACCTGCAGGAGATGGGGACCCTGATCCCAGAAGCCGAGCGCCTGATCGGAGAGTTCCCGGAGCTGGTCAAGCTCAAGGAAGGAGTGGACACTGTCACTGCCTCCATCGCCTCATACGAGGAGATCATGGGGAGGTATGTGAATCTGAACCAGCGCATAGGCGAGGCACGCGGTGAGCTCGATGCAGCTGCGTCACGTTACATGGAGAACGCGGCCGACTTCCTGAGCGGCCAGAACAGCAGGATGAGGGAGGAGTTTTTTTCGAACGCCGGGGTCGAGGCCCTGGACGAACGGTTGGACAAGATCACTTTGATCAACGACATCATCGATCTGGGCAACGCAGTACGGGTGGCCAACTTCGAGGCCCAGGCTCTGCGAAGCCCCGTCCAGATGCGGGAAGGGCTGTCGCTGTTCTCCCAAATGGAGGAGAAGTTCGCGAACATCCGGACCATCACCCGTCTGCAGGTGGATCTGGACCGGCTGGACGAGATTGAAGCCGCAACGGCCAATTACAAGCAGGCCATGGAAGAGCTGCTCTCGAGCTGGGATACCCAGGACGCCTTGGCGATGGAGCGAGAGGACGCTGCCGAATCCATCCTGGCCGCGGCCCAGAACATTTCCCAGGTGGGAATCACCACTACCAAGTCGCTGGCCATCGGGGCCGAGCAGGGCCTCTCCCTGGCCTCGAGCATCATGGTCGTGGGGCTGGTCCTGGCCACGCTCATTGGTGTGACCGTGGCCTTCCTGCTCATCCGTGGGGTGATGCGTCAGCTTGGAGCCGATCCTTCGGTCATCGCGGACATGGTCAGAAAGATCGCCCAGGGGGATCTGCGCATCGACTTCGGACAGGCCAGTGGCCGGGCCACCGGGGTGTACGCGGACATGAAAAACATGGTCGAGCGGTTGACCGAGGTGGTGGGCGAGGTGCTGTCAGCGGCCGACAACACCGCTTCCGGCAGCCAGGAACTGTCGGGCTCTTCCGAGCAGCTCTCCCAGGGGGCCACGGAGCAGGCCGCGTCGGTCGAGGAGGTCTCCTCCAGCATGGAGCAGATGTCGGCCAACATCCGGCAGAACGCTGACAACGCCCAGCAGACCGAGAAGATCTCCATCAAGGCGGCCGAGGACGCCCGGGAGGGGGGGCAGGCCGTGTCCCAGACCGTGGAGGCCATGAAGAACATCGCGGACAAGATCTCCATCATCGAGGAGATCGCCCGTCAGACCAACCTGCTGGCCCTGAACGCGGCCATCGAGGCGGCCCGGGCAGGCGAGCACGGCAAGG
>CAZQOG010000104.1:0-9774 GCA_964594925.1 uncultured Desulfohalobiaceae bacterium | reverse complement strand
CTGGCTGGTCATGAACACCCACGGCCTCTTTCCGAAACCGGGCAACCCTTGAAAATAGTACGCTCGAACCGGATGAACCTTTTTTTCCACCCGGTTTTCGGGATCAGTCCTTGAGCAAGGTTCCCTGGATTTTCCCCGGCTGCGAGATACGGTAGGGGTGCGGTTCCTGGTGTGACCGGCGGTCACTTTTTGACCTGCGGTCACTTTCCCTCGGGGGCCTCATGACCACCAAGCAACAGGAAAAGTCGCTCCAGACCATGCAGGAGCTCATGGCTTCGGCCAAGGTGCTCTTCGGGCGCACCGGCTACCTGGAGACCACAGTGGCCGGGATAACCAGGCACGCCGGTTACTCCAAGGGAAGCTTCTACCGCCACTGGCAGAGCAAGGACGAACTGTTTCTGCAGGTCGTTGAGGACAAGCTCAGGCAGTACAGGCAGGCCCGGGACGCGAGGATTGGCGCGGCCAAAAGCCTGGAGGAGGCCCTACGGATCATCTGGGACTTCCTGGAGGCCATGGTCGAGGACAGCAACTGGGCCAAGGTCTTCCTGGAGTTCACCGTGCACGCCGCGCGGCGCAGGGAGCTGCGGGCCAAGCTGCGCCAGAGTCAGTACCGCTTGTCCGAGGACCTGTTTGCCCGGCTCATTCAAAGCCTGGTCCCCGCAGGGTACCCGGCTGCGAAGATCGGCGCATTGAACACGGCCCTGTTCGAGGGGTTCATGGTCCACACCGCCCTGGAGACCGGGGTGCTCTCGCTGCACGATGTGCGGGAGGCCGCGGTGACCCTGGCCCTGAATGCAAAGGAGCATGCTGCGTGACGCAGCGTGCTGCAGGATACAACAGACAACGTCATCAGGAGAGCAACATGAAGTGCAAGCTGTTTCTCGTGTCGGTCCTGGCCGTGATCTTTGCCGTGCCCTCGGCGGCAGGCGCTGAAACCAGGCTGTCCTACTCCTGCTTTTTCCCGCCCACCCATGTCCAATCCAAGCTGGCCGAGGCCTGGTGCCAGGAGGTCGAGACCCGGACCGAGGGCAGGGTGGTCGTGGACTACTATCCGGGCGGCACCCTGACCCAGGCTCCCCAGGCTTACGACGGCGTGGTTCAGGGCATCTCCGACCTTGGTTTCTCCGTGCTGGGCTATACGCGGGGCCTGTTCCCGGTCATGGCTGCGGTTGACCTGCCCCTGGGCTACGAGTCGGGCAAGACAGCCACCAGGGTGGCCAATGGTGTGTATGAAAAGTTTTCGCCCTCGGAGTTCGACAATGTGAAGGTCATGTACTTCCACGCCCACGGACCGGGGCTGCTGCACACTGCCAAGCAGCCGGTGGAGAAGCTGGAGGACCTGCAGGGTCTCAAGATCCGGGCCACGGGCAACTCCGGCCAGCTGGTCAAGGCCCTGGGAGGCACTTCCGTGGCCATGTCCATGTCCGATTCCTACCAGTCCATTCAAAAGGGCGTGGTGGACGGGGGCATGTACCCTTTGGAGACCAACAAGGGGTGGAACATGGCCGAGGTTGTGGACTACTGCACGGAAAGCCATGCCGTGGCCTACACCACCACCTTTTTCGTGGTCATGAACAAGGACAGGTGGGACAGCCTCGACTCCGAGGTGCAAAGGGTCATCACGGAGATCAACCGGGAGTGGGCACCCAGGCACGGTCAGGCCTGGGACGAGAGCGACGTTGTGGGCAGGGAGTTCTTCCTGGAAAACGGCGGGGAGTTCATCCCCCTCAGCAAGCAGGAGGAGCAGCGCTGGGAGCGTGCGGCAGCCCCGCTGCTCGAGGAGTATGTGGCCGATGCGGAGTCCAAGGGCCTTCCGGGCCGGGAGATCGTGGACTTCATGGTTCAGGCCCTTGAGCAGGAGCAGTAGAATTTAAAAGCGGTTCATCCTGTTTAAGATGAGATGAATAGAGTCCAGATTGGAGGCCTTGGGTATTCATGCCCAGCCGAATCCGTGTCTTTTACGAGGAATGACAAGGGATGGTCTCTTGAACACTGCAGGTGCCGGGGCGGACAACCCAGTTGGATCGGGACGGTTGCGGTGCCGGGCCGGTATGAACGACCGGGACAAAGATGGACCATGAAAGAGTGAGGGGCGCGACGCACTTCCATTCTGGCTGGTCATGAACACCCAAGGCCTCTTTCTGAACCGGGTATTCTTTGAAAAAGTACGCTTGAAGCGGATGAACCCTTTTATAGTGTGAGTACACAGCACAAGGATGTCAGGGCAAACCATGGCTGAAACTGGAGAGGAAAGATCACCGGGCCTGATGGAGCGGCTGGAGTGGGGCATGAAGGTGGTTGCCGCGGCGTGCCTCCTGGGCATGGCCCTGGTGACCGGTGCTGATGTGGTGGGTCGGGCGGCCCTGAACCTCCCGCTGTTCGGCTCTGAGGAGATCGTGTCCGTGCTGGCGGTATTGGTGGTGGGGTTTTCCCTGCCCTATGCGCACTCCCAGGGCAGCCACATCGGCGTTGAGGTGGTCTACCAGAGGCTGGGCTGGAAATCGCGGCGACTGGTCAAGCTGATCACGGCGCTTGCCTCCAGCGGCCTGTTTGCGGTGGTGGCCTGGCAGATGTTTCGTCTCGGCACGAGCATGCGTGCCTCGGGCCTGGTGTCCATGAACCTGGCCCTGCCCTTCTACTGGGTGGTCTATGCCCTGGCCTTTGGGTTCTCGGTCTTTTCCCTGTGGCTGCTGCGCGATGCCCTGCATGCCCTCAGGGGGGGAGGGGACTAGCCATGGACCCGACCCAGGCCGGCGTCATCGGCATCGCGGTCATGATCGGGCTGTTCATGACCCGCATGCCCGTGGCCTACGTCATGACCCTGGTTGGCTTTGTGGGGTTCTCGCTGCTCATCTCCTTCAAGGGTGGCCTGAATCTGCTCTCGCGAAGCTTCTACGAGGCTTTTTCCTCCTACAGCCTTTCCACCATCCCCCTGTTCATCCTCATGGGGCAACTGGCCTTCAACAGCGGCATCAGCCGCAAGCTCTACGACACGGCCTACCACTTCCTGGGGAACGTGCGGGGAGGGCTGGCCATGGCCACGGTCACTGCCTGCACCGGGTTCGGCGCGGTGTGCGGTTCCAGTCCGGCCACCGCAGCGACCATGGCCACGGTGAGCATTCCCGAGATGAAGCGCTACGGGTACGCGGACTCCCTGGTGGCCGGGTCCGTGGCTTCGGGCGGCGGGCTGGGCATGATCATGCCGCCGAGCGTGGTGCTCATCATCTACGGGGTGCTCACGGAGCAGTCCATCGGGGCGCTGTTCGTGGCCGGCATCCTTCCAGCCATGCTGCTGACCGTGCTCTTTGTGGCGGCCATCGGCCTGTGGTGCCGGATCCGCCCGGAGCTCGGCCCCAAGGGCGATTCCTTCACCCTGGGGCAGAAGGTGCGCTCCCTGGCCGGGCTGTCCGACACCCTGGCCATATTCGCCCTGGTCATCGGGGGCATGTTCTTTGGTCTGTTCACACCGACCGAGGCGGCCAGCATCGGGGTGCTGGGCATTCTGGCCCTTTCCCTGGCCAAGCGGCAGCTGACCTGGAAGGCCTTTGTCAACTCACTCTACGAGACCCTGCGCACCTCGTGCATGGTTCTCTTCCTGGTGGCAGGGGCAACGGTCTTCGGCAAGTTTTTGGCCGTGACCCGCATCCCCTTCAGCGTGGCCGCCTGGGTGGCTTCGTTCGATCTGCCCGGGTTCATGATCATTGCCCTGATCATCGTCATCTATTTCCTGGGCGGCTGCATCATGGACGCTTTGGCCCTGATCATGCTGACCATCCCGATCTTCTACCCCGTGGTCACCCACCTGGGCTACGACCCGATCTGGTTCGGGGTGATCATCGTGCTGGTGACCCAGATCGGGGTCATCACCCCGCCGGTGGGCATCAATGTCTACGTGGTCTACGGCATGTGCCAGAAGATCGCGCCGTCCATCACCCTCGAGGCCATCTTCCGGGGGGTGATGCCCTTTTTGCTGGCCATCATCGCCGGCATCGTCCTGCTGATGCTTTTTCCCCAGATTGTGCTGGTCCTGCCAAACCTCATGTACTAAAGTTGATTTTTGGGGCCGCCTGTGACCTCTCTGTGCTGTCACCCGCTCTTGGCTTTTTCTCCGGGGGTGGTTGACTAGGGGGGTAATTTTATTTAATAGTAACCATTATCAATAAGGCGTGGCATCTGCCGCAGCCAAATGAAGACCAAACAATACAGGAGACGAACATGGCCGACATGAGCAAATGGGAATGCCCCTGCGGGTACGTCTACGACCCTGAGGAAGGTGATTACGAGCACGGGGTGCAGCCCGGCACCTCTTTCGATGACCTGCCTGAGGAGTGGGTCTGCCCGGTCTGCGGGGCGGAGAAGGATTTTTTCGAGAAGATGGATTGATCGCGTTTCGATGTTGGAGCCGGGCAGGGCGGCGATCACATCCCCAAAGGAATGAGGGGTGAGTGATTGCGCCTGCGCTGAGCGCTGACTGTCATAGGCCCTGGAAGAGATTCCAGGGCCTTTGCAATTGTGGGCTCTTCTGGTGTTTCCAGTAAGCCTCGACAAGGGTTTTGCCGGGCTGGCGGGATACCTTTCCTTGAAGACCGTATGAAGTCGCTGTACACAACAGGCAACCCTGGGCGGAAAAAACCGGGCCCTGTCTTTTTGTGCCACCACAGCCAGAGGAGTCCCTTTGACAGAGCATACAGCCCCACGGCTGCCCTTTCACTACGGCTGGATCGTCGTGGCCACGGGCACTCTGGTCGTCTGCGCCTGCCTGGGGTTCGGCAGATTTGCCCTGGGCATGCTGCTGCCGTCCATGGGGGCGGGCCTGGGGCTCACCTACGCCCAGATGGGGTTCATCTCCACCGCCAACTTCGTTGGGTACCTGGTCGTGGTCGTGGTCAGCGGACTGCTGAGCCGGCGACTGGGCACTCGCAAGCTTGTGGTTGCCGGGCTTGGCCTGGTCGGGCTGTCCATGATCGTGGTGTCCCGGGCCCACGGGTTCTGGGGGGTGCTCCTGCCCTACATAGTGACCGGCTTTGGCAGCGCTGCAGCCAACGTGCCCATCATGGGGCTGGTGTCCCACTGGTTCAGGCGTTCGATGCGCGGCAGGGCGGCCGGGTTCATCGTCATCGGCAGCGGTTTGGCAATAATGGTTTCAGGCTGGCTGATTCCATTTGTCAACGCCCGCCTTGAGAGCGACGGCTGGCGTATGAGCTGGCTTATCCTGGGAGGCTTCTGCCTGGGTGTCGCGCTGCTGGCCATGCTGCTGCTGCGCAACGACCCCAGGGACAAGGGGCTGGCCCCACTGGGGGAGGACCCCCCCCCGGAGAAGATTCCCGTTGCCGGGCAGAATGGTGGCTGGGCCCGCAAGGTGGTCCTCCACCTCGGGCTGCTCTACTTCCTGTTCGGCTTTACTTACGTCATCTACGCCACCTTCCTGGTGACCACCCTGGTGCAGGAGCGGGGGTTTTCCGAGGCCCTGGCCGGACAGTTCTGGATGTGGGTGGGGGCCTTCAGCCTGCTCTCCGGTCCTGTCTTCGGAACCCTGTCTGACAGGATCGGGCGGAGAATGGCCCTGATGATCGTATTCGGCCTGCAGGGCGCGGCCTACCTGTTCGTGGCCCTGCCTCTGCCCCAGGTGTTCCTGTTTGTGTCCATCGGCCTCTGGGGCGGGGTGGCCTGGTCCATTCCTTCGATCATGGCCGCGGCCCTTGGGGATTTTCTGGGACCGGCCAAGGCTGCCGCGGCCTTTGGCACGGTAACCTTCTTCTTCGGGGTGGGGCAGATCCTCGGGCCCTCCCTGGCCGGGGTCCTGGCCGAGGCCGCCAGCAGCTTTGTCTCCAGCTTCTGGCTTGCCGCTGCCCTGGCCGGGCTGGCCATCCTGCTCGCGGGAAGACTCGAGAAACAAAGCTGATCAGTTCTGAGCTCTGACCTGGGCTTAGGGCCATCTCCAATCGTTTTTGTTGACTAGTTTGGTAAACATCATTGACCTATCCTAGTTGATGTAGTTTAAATTCAATTGTCGATATGCAGCTTATTTTTCAAGCTGCCAGTAATACGGAGCGTGATGAAGTTCAGGGCGCTGAGGACAATTGCGATTTCATACCGGTTGAAGGCCACGGCGATACCTATGGCCCCAGTGTTCCAGATGCTGGCTGCGGTAGCTGTCCCCGTCACCTTGTTGTGGTCCTTGAGGATCGCACCACCCCCGAGGAAGCCAATTCCAGTGACAATGCCCTGGAACACCCGGGCCTTGGCATCAGTGGAATCCAACACGGTGATTCCCACCAGCATGAAACCACAGCAGACCACTGCCACCAAGGGAAAGGTCCGCACGCCAAAGTCGATCTCGCTTTTTTCCCTGTCAAGGCCTATAGGGAGCGCCAAGACGTAGGCAGAAAGCAAATGGACCAGATGGGAGACTACCTGCAACCAGTTGATATCCGGCAGTGAAACAAAGGGCATGGGTTCATCTCATTTTTGATCAGTTCAGGGCAACCGGATGGTTGCCCCTGGGGTCATACTGCCAGTCACTAATCAGTACTCTCTTCAGCTTCGTCAGCGGCTTCCTCCAAATCGTCACCCGTTTCTTCCATGGTTTCGTCGATTTCTTCTCCGGCTTTCTCCGCCGGACCTTCTTGCTCACAGCCAAAACCAGCACCTAGGAAGGCAAGTACACAGACGATGCATAGTAACTTTTTAAAAAAGCTCATTTCACAATACTCCATGGTTGAAGATGAAATTGAATGCCCTATTCGATTCGTAGAAAAGTCAGACCCGGGGGCGGCGACGGCCCAAAACAAGAAATACTATGAAGGCGATGATAAAGATGAAGAAAAGGATTTTGGCAATTCCAGCCGCGGCCGCCGAAATCCCGCCAAAACCAAAGATGCCTGCGATAATTGCAATGATAAAGAAGACAATCGCCCAATACAGCATATCAAAACCTCCTCGCTGCTCTTTGATTTATGACAACGAAGCCCAGCCGGAAAACACCCTTTATACTTTCAGAAAAAATTTAAAAATCCAAGCTGGATATAAAATTTCTTAGGTTCTTACGGTTTCAGAATATGTGAACAGCGCACAGGCTGAAGCCGTGGGCATTCATGCCCAGTCGAATCCGGGTCTTTTGCGAGCAATGACAGGGGATGGTCTCTTGAACGCAGCAGGTGCAGGAGCGAGCATCCCCGTTTGAGTGGGGCAGTGACGGTGGTGTGCCGGAAAGATCGACCGGTACACAGATGGACCAAGTGAGAGTGGGGGGCGGGACGCACTTTCATTCTGGCTGGTCATGAACACCACGGCTTCTTTCCGAAACCGGGCAATCTCTGAAAAAGTACGCTCGAACCGGATGAACCATAAAAAAAAGGCCCGGAATCGCTTCCGGGGCCTTGGTATGCGTGGCGTCCCCAGGTGGAGTTGGACCGTGATTATCGGACGCTACTCCTCCATGAGCTGTTCGATTTGCAGATCCATTGCGACGGCGATTTTTTTCCAGGGAGGACCGCCTGGGCTTGGAATTTGATTTTTCCATTGCTGCAGAGGTTGCCTGGGCCACCTCCATAGCTGATGCCACTTCCCGTTGTGTCAGCCGCCTGTACTCCCGCCAGGACCGGATCAGGCTCTTTCCTTCCAGAATATGCTTGCCCACCACGGCGTGGGGAATGGATGCGCGACCCTCTTTTGAAAAGTTACGGAGATACTCGTCAGCTGTGGTCATGCCACCCGCCCACCGGACTCGATCCATTCGACATACTGCATCACTTGACCGGTCAGGGAATAGGGAAGATTGAGCAATTGAAACATTGTACCCTTGGGTGTTTGGGCTTGGTCAAGACGCAACTCCCCACCATACAGCCGCACGGCCAATCCAGAGCCGGCCCGGTCCATGAATACGTGCAATGAGCGCAGGGTTCCGACCTTGCCGGACTTGACCTCAATGGGGATCAAACGTTTCCCGTGCTGCAGGAGGTAATCCACCTCGGCGCTGGACTGTTTTTTCTCCCGGACCCAAAAGACCAGTGAAGGCACATCGCGTACGACCGAGGCCATGAGTTCCTGGCCCACGATGTGCTCGGCGATTCTGCCCTGGTACACGTCATTCAGGTCGGCATGTTCGAAAAAGGAGCCCTGCAATCCAGCACGGTAGTTCACGAGCCCGGTGTCCAGGAAAAGCAGGCGGGGAGATTTTTTTTTGTCCGGCACGGGGGGCGGTTTGATTGCCGTGCTCGGATGCACAAGCCTCAGCAGCATGGCCTTTTCCAGGGTACGCAGGGCTTCACCCATCTCCCGGGAGCGGTAGTTGGAGCGGCCAAAGCCTTCAAATTTGATTCGGGCTCCGGCCTGCAACGGCGCAGACTCAATGGCGTGTCGGATCACCTGGGCCATGGTGGCGTTTCGCGCATACTTGACCACATCATCCAGGTAGGCCGTGAGCAGCCCTTGATACAGGGGGCCAAGTTGCCCAATGTCCTGTGTCGCCCCATACGTGGCCACGATTTCGGGCATGCCCCCAACCAGGGCATAGCGATGATACAGGTGCTCAAGTTTCCCATGGGCGTAGTGGGGCAAGGGGACGGTTTGATAAACCTTGAGGGCGGCCTCTTCTCCCGTCGCGTTCAGAAATTCCGCAAAGGTCAGCGGATGGAGGAACATGTAGCGAACACGCCCCACAGGAAAGGCACCCTGCATGGTGTCGAGCATCGCTTCCAGGAGCGAGCCTGCGGCAATGACATGCAGGCCGGGCCTTTCCTCATACAGGTAACGGAGCATGGACACGGCCTGAGGCGATTCCTGGATTTCGTCCAGGAAGAGGAGCGTTTTCCCCGTAAGGATGGGAGTGTTGGCCGTCAGGGCAATGCTTTGAAGCAGATCATGGGTGGAAAGACCGCGTGTGAAGAGGGCCGCGTGCTCGTGTTTTTCCAGGTTGAGGTGGACGAAATGCTCGAACTGCCGGGCAAAGAGTTCAACCACAGTGGTCTTTCCGACCTGGCGCGCTCCGCGCAGCACCAGGGGTTTGGGCTTTGTCTCCTTGGCCCACGCGGCAAGATCGGTCAGGATTCGTCTTTCAAACATGAGGGCATTGACAGAAGTCAGGCTTGTTTGTGCAACGCTTTGTTTCAAAGTAAATGATATTTATCGTGATATTTGTATCAAAGTCAATGCAAAAGCTTGTCTGGCCATTCTGGACGGGGGTGTTCTGTGCAAGGTGTTTGGTTTTGATGAAAACGCTCCAGTTATGATACGGACAAAGCCGTTGGCATTGTGAACTCTTTTTTCGTACGGCAAAAAGTGCGTGAGCAGGCTTCTTTGCCTTTTCCCTTGGAGATCTTTGTGGCCTGGCGTGGAGATGACAAAAAAGGCCCCGGAATCGCTTCCGGGGCCTTGGTATTTCGATGGCGTCCCCAGGGGGATTTGAACCCCCGTTACCGGCGTGAGAGGCCGGCGTCCTGGGCCAGCTAGACGATGGGGACGTGCTTCGCTCGTTTGGTGGGCCGTGCAGGGATCGAACCTGCGACTCTCTGCTTAAAAGGCAGATACTCTACCAACTGAGTTAACGGCCCGCCAGGAGCACGATCTTTTATGTTCTCACTCCCTGGCTGTCAAGCATAGAAATCGCTTGCAGCGATTTCAAGCTCGAAGTTCGAAGTTCGAAGTCGGAAGGGAAGACAAAAAGCAGGGAAAGGCGGAACCGTGCTTGCCATGAGCGGAGGCTTGTGCTGGCCCTTTTTTTTGAGCTTTGAGCTTTGAGCTTTGAGCTTTGAGCTTTGAGCTTTGAGCTTTGAG
>CAZQOG010000103.1:816-9891 GCA_964594925.1 uncultured Desulfohalobiaceae bacterium | reverse complement strand
AACCTTGAACCTCCGGATTAAGAGTCCGCTGCTCTGCCAATTGAGCTAGTGGCCCGAATGAGGTATTTTGCACCCTCGTGCAAAGGCAGATTACCTAGATCGGACCCTTGGGGTTGTCAACCCTAAACAGGAAATATTCATGACATCACGTCTTCCCCGTACAGCCGGTTTCTTGATTCTGCTCCTTGGCCTTGTGCTGACAGGCTACCCTGGAAGCTCTGTGGCCCAGGCCCCGGAGGAGCTGCCCTATTCCGTGGATTGGGAGCTGGCGACCCTGCCCGATGGCGCAGGCCGGCAGGTCGCCGCCATCCTCTGGATCATCCCGGACCAGGGGTGGCACTTCTACGCCAGAAATCCCGGTGGCACAGGGTTGCCCACGACCATCACCCCCAGCCTCCTTCCCGGGGATGAAGTCCTTCCCGTGCACTATCCGCCGGGGGAGGAAAAACCGGACGTGTTCGAGCCGAGCATCCTGGTTTCGGTTCATGAGGCCAGAACCCCTTTCTTCATTCCCATCTCCGGGGTCGAGCCGGGTGAGGACATTGTGCTGCGTACCCGGATCGAGCTCCTGCTCTGCTCCGACACCAGCTGCTGGCCGGTGCAGGACACCCTGGAACGAGACTGGGAGGATGTTGCCCCCTCCCAGCTCCCAAGGGCTGAAGAGCAGGGATGGTGGCCGGTCTGGGAGACAGCGGTCAGGGAAACCGCCCTCCCTGCAGCGGATCCAGAAATGGCTGAAACAAGCCTGCCCACACCGATCCAGGACCTGACTCTCGAGCCCAGCTACTTCCGGGCCCACATGGTGGTCAGCAACCTGGGCAAGGCCATGGTCTTTGCGCTGCTGGCCGGCCTGATCCTCAACTTCATGCCCTGTGTGCTCCCGGTGCTGGCGCTGAAGATGCGCGCCTTCTTTCCCTCGGCCGCGGCTGAGGACAAGCACAAGAGGGTCTCGGACTTCCGCACCCACAACGTATTCTTCGCCCTGGGAATCCTGCTCTTCTTCCTGGTCCTGGCCGCCGTCATCTCCGTCACCGGCATGGCCTGGGGACAGATATTCCAGAGCCCCCTGGCCGTGCTCATCCTGGCCACGGTCCTTTTTGCCCTGGCCCTGTCCCTCTTCGATGTCTTCCACCTGCCCATCATCGATCTCAGGACCAGCCGGGGGCCGGCCCAAAACCCCCGCACCGAGGCCCTGACCACCGGGATGCTGGTCACCCTGCTGGCAACCCCCTGCAGCGGGCCCTTTCTGGGTGGAGTGCTCGCCTGGGGGCTGTTGCAGCCGCCTTTGGTCATCGCGGTGGTCTTCGTGTGCATCGGCATCGGCATGGCCTCCCCCTACATACTGCTGGCGCTCTTCCCCCGCCTGCACAGATACTTCCCCCGCCCCGGGAACTGGATGATCCACCTGGAACGGATCGTGGGCTTTCTCATTCTGGCCACGTGCATCTATCTGCTCACCTTTCTGCCCGACAGCTACTTCCTTCCGACCCTCTTCTTCCTCTGGGGGGCCGGGCTCGGGGCCTGGGTCTGGGGGAAGTGGGCCCCGCCAACCATGGACAGGGGCAAACGCATCGCGGTCCGGGTCCTGGCCGTAGCCCTGGTCCTCGGGGTCGGCCTGCTGGCCAGGCAGTTTTATTCGGAAGGTGATGTGGACTGGGAAGAGTTCACGCCCGAGCTTTTCGCCGAGCTCCACGGCCAAGAGAACATGCTCCTCGACTTCACTGCGGATTGGTGCCCCAACTGCAAGTTTCTGGAGAAGACCGTGCTCGTCCCCCGTGTCCTTGATCCCCTGCGGGAGCAATACGGGCTGCGTACCCTCAGGGTGGACATCACCCAGCACGATCCGGACAAGATGGCCCTGCTGCGCAAGCTGGGCAGCCAGTCCATCCCCGTGGTGGCCATCTTTCCCAAGGGCGAGGAAAAGAACGCCCCCCTGGCCCTGCGCGACCTGTTTTCCAAAAGGCAGATCAGACAGGCGGCAAGACGGGCCCTGGAGTAGCTCGGAGGATAAAGGGGAAACAGCTGAAAGCTCAAAGCTCAAAGCAAGATTTTTGGTTCATCCTGTTCAAGGATACTTTTCCAAAGATCTCCCGGTTTCGGAAAAAGGGCGTGGGTGTTCATGACCAGCCAGAATGGAAGTGCGTCGCGACCCTCGCTCTCACCTGGTCCATCTTTGTGTCGGTCGTTCTTTCTGGCGCAACACCACCACCGTCCCGCTCCAACTGAGATGTCCGCCCAGGAACCTGCTGAAATCAAGAGACCATCCCCTGTCATTCCTCATAAAAGACACGGATTCGGCTGGGCATGAATGCCCACGCCCTCCAACATGTACGATGACCACGTACTCTTGAACCGGATGAACCATTTTTCAACGTGAGAGTTTGGCCCTGATGAAACAACACAGTCCAAAATGGATTTTTCAATGTTTTCTATCTTTGCAGGCCGTTCAAAAACCACGCTGGCAACCCAGGCTTCGCATATGCTTCGCCGTGGCATGGAGCGCTTCTCCAAGGGCAGGGCCGAAGCGTATTTCCTATACGTGAGGGTTTGACCTTGGTGAAGCAACGCAGTCCAGCGGGGATTTTTCAACGGCCTGCCAGGCAGAGTATGTCGAAGACATCGCCGGTGAGGCATTCCCCACCCTGCTCCGTGACCACGAAGGTGTTCTCCACCCCGACCATGCCCAGCCCCGGCACACCCATCTTGGGCTCCAGGGCCAGGGTGGTTCCGGCCTCCAGGGGCTGGTCAAAGCCACGGGCGAGGACCGGCCACTCGTCTATGGCCAGACCGATCCCGTGCCCCAGAAAGACCACCTTGTTGCCCGCAAGGGCCATGAACCCTTCGGACCAGCCCTCTTTTTGCGCCCACTGCACGACCCGGTCGTAGAGCTCGGCGGGCACAGCACCCGGTACCAGGTGGTCCGCAAGCCAGGACTGGACGCGTTTGCAGAACTCGTGCCCCCTGCGGGCCAGGTCAGGGATGTCCCGCTGACTCCCCGCGAAGTAGACCTGGGTCTTGTCCAGGCTGTACCCCTCAAGGGCAAACCCCGCGTCGATGGCCAGGGGCTCCCCCGCCAGCCAGACCTTGCCGGCGTACCCCATCTGGGTGACCGCCGGATGCGCGCCGCGCAGTCCCACCGGTCCGTTGAACACGCTTGGGTAATTGGCGCTGTCACCCGCGGCCACGTGCCCGAGAAAGATCTCCTCGCCAAAGTTGCCCATGCGCATCAGCCCTTGATGCCCCCTGGCAAAGTACGCCTCCCAGACCTTGAGGGCGATCTCACGCTCGGTCATGCCCGGACTGATCAACCCGGGCAGGTCCTGCTGCAGGCACTGGTCCTGCCGGGCTCCCCCAAGGCGCATCTTGGCCAGCTCCCATGACGACTTGACCGCCCGCGTCCGGAGCAGGACCTCGTCGCCGGGCAGGAAGGTGGTCCCTGTCAGCCGCCTGCACAGGCTTTGGCCGAGATTCCAGGAAAGCCCCCCCATCTCGGCTGCAACCGTGGCTGGGAAGACCTGGTCCAGGTCTGCCAGGACCGTGGGGATGTCGCCAAAGGATCTGAAGGCGCGCTGGTGGGAGCAGCTCGACTCGAGTGCCACCCGCTCCAGGCCCCGGCGGACCAAAACCACTGGCTCTCCCTCCAGGGGCAGCCAGAACACCCCGTTCACGGCACAGCCGCTCAGGTAGTAGATGTTCAGTCGTGAAAAGGCCAACAGCCCGCCCGCCTCGGGCCGCAGGGCAGCCAGCTGCGCCCGGCATCGTTTCCACCGCCACTCCAGTTCCTGCCGGGGCATCCGTTCCAGTGGGGTGAATGTCGAAGTGGTCTCCGTGGTCATGACTGGGTATCCTGGGGTGACAGCGTGAAAAAAATGTCGGCTGGGAAGTGAAAACTCCGAGTCCAGAGCTTCCAGCATCACTCAAAGAGGGAATAATCCATCCGCCGCCGTCTCGGCTCGAACCCAGCCCCGCGCACCAGCCGGCGCAGCTTTTTCTCGGAGAGCCGGAAGCCGACCCCGGCAGCGGCGACCACGTTCTCTTCGATCATGGTCGAGCCGAAGTCGTTGGCCCCCCAGAGCAGGGCCAGCTGACCCACCAGCGGTCCCTGGGTGACCCAGGAAGCCTGGATATTGGGGACGTTGTCCAGGAACAGCCTGCACAGGGCCAGGAAGGCAAGGTACTCGCTGGACGAGGCTTCCGGGGTGTCCATCTGCGTGTTTCCGGGCTGGAAGGTCCAGGGAATGAAGGCCGTGAACCCTCCGGTGCGGTCCTGGAGGTCCCGGATGCGTGTCAGATGGTCAATGCGGTCGTGAAAGCTCTCGCCCTGGCCGAACATCATGGTGGCCGTGGAGCGCATCCCCAGATCATGGGCCGCTTCCATGACCGCCAGCCACTCATCTGTTGTGGCCTTGCGGGGAGAGACACGCTGTCTGACGCTGTCCACCAGGATCTCGGCCCCGCCGCCGGGGATGGAGTCGAGCCCTGCCTCCTTGAGTTCACGGATGACTTGGGCTACGGAGGTTCTGTGCCGTTGTGCCAGGGCGTGGATTTCCGGAGGGGAAAAGCCGTGCACGGCCACTCCTGGAAATCGCTCCTTGAGAAAGGCAAGGGTCGCGGTATAGTATGCCAGGTCAAGCTCGGGGTTCATGCCCCCCTGGAGGAGAATCTGGTAGCCGCCCAGGTCGACGGTCTCCTGGACCTTGTGGGCCAGCTGCTCCCTGCTGAGCACATAGCCCTCGGGATGGCCAGGCGGACGGAAGAAGGCGCAGAACCGGCATCCCGACTCGCACACGTTGGTGTAGTTGATGTTCCGGTCCACGATGTACGTGACCACGGGCTCCGGGTGGAGCTCGAGCCGCCGGGCGTGGGCCGACCGTCCCAGGGAAAAGATCTCCCCGCTCTTCCAGATCCGGACGGCGTCTTCAGGGCTGAGGCGGTGCTGCATGACTGGTGCTCGCGGATTTGGACGCCCGATACAAACGTTTACAGGAGCAAAATGCCGGACACCAAGGAGCTAGCCGGGCTTCTCGCCAAGGTCAAGACCATCGCAGTGGTCGGGGCCAAGGACCGGCCCGGGCACCCGGTGGACACTGTCGGCCGCTACCTGATCCAGGCCGGCTACACCATCCTCCCGGTGCATCCCAAACGGAGTGGTGTCTGGGGCCTGGACACCTACCCGAGCCTGCTCGACATCCCAGGCCGCGTGGACGTGGTCACCGTGTTCCGTTCTCCCGAGGCGTGCCCCGGTCATGCCCGTGAGTGCCTCTCCCTGTCGCCCTGGCCCATGATGTTCTGGATGCAGTCCGGAATCCGCAGCCCTGAATCCCGGCGCATACTCACGAACACCACCATCCGGGTGGTCGAGGACTCCTGCCTCATGGTGGAGCACCGCCGGGTCTGTGGGGCGGGCTCATGACTCCCGCCGCACCGGCCTTTGCCTGCCGCATGTGCGGGGAGTGCTGCCGGGGCGAGGGCGGCATCGTGGTCACGCAGGAGGAGCAGGAGCGCCTGAGCCGCCTGCTGGGCATGGATCTGGAGAGCTTTTGTCGGCGCTACACCACAAGCGTCGGGGAGAAGCGGGTTCTGGCCACCGGCCAGGACGGCTACTGCGTCTTTTTCGTCAAGGACCGCGGCTGCACCGTCCATTCGGACAAGCCGGACATCTGCCGGGCCTGGCCCTTTTTCCGCGGCAACCTGATCGATGCGGTCAGCTGGGAAATGGCCCAGGAAAGCTGCCCGGGCATCGAGCCCGGAGTCGGGCACCGTGAGTTCGTGCGCCAGGGATGCGCCTATCTGCTGCGCCACGGTCTGGCCCGCAACCCGCGCCCAGACGTGGCCGCGGCATTGATCATCGACTGCCGGGACCTGACGTGACCGCGATGGACATCGAGCAAAGCCTGCACATGCTCGGCCTGCCTGCCCGGGCCTCGCTGGAGCAAGTCAAGCGAGCCTTCCGGGCCCGGGCCTTTGAGCTGCATCCGGACCTGCACCCCGACGACCCTCAGGCAGCGCGCAAGTTCCAACAGCTCAACGAGGCCTACGTCACACTGACCCACCACCTGCAGACCCGCAGCGAAGAAACAGAAACCCGGACTTCCGGCGAGACCACCGGGAGGGTTTACCGTGAAGAGGGCCCTGACCGTGCACGGCGCGCCTATCACGCCCGCACCAACCGCGAGGAGGTCCTGCGCGACATCCTGAGGGACCCCTTTGCGCGACAGGTCTTCGAGGACATCTACCGCACCATCCGGAAACGGGGCAACCGGGCCACGGTCCTGGAGCAGAGCGCCTCCGGGAAAAAGCAAGCCCTGGTCAAGACCGTGACCTCCTCCTCCACCGGCGCCTGGGCCGGCCTGAAGGCGCGGATTCGCTCCCAGCTCGACGACGAGCAGTCCATCACCCTGGCCCCGGAGCTGCTGCGCCCCGGTCAGACCATCCGCTTCCAGATAAGCAGGCGTTTCTCAGGCCCCCCGGTCAGCCTGCAGGTCACCCTCCCCCCCGACTACGTGGTGGGCCGCCCCATCCGCCTCAAAGGCTACGGCCGCCGCATCGGCCCCTTCAGGGGCGACCTCTACCTGCGTTTCCTGCCGGAATAGAACAGCGCCGTGGCAATCGGCTGAGAATCGACGCTGGCCCGGCTTCGCCTTTGGCTACGCCGTGGCAAGCAGGATGGAGCGGTCGAAACAAGGAAAAGTCACGCCTCGGCTTAGACCCGGCAATCGGCTGAGAATTGGCCCTGGCCCGGCTTCGCTTGCAGCTTCCGGCTTCGCCTTTAGCTACGCCGTGACAAGACGCCGTGGCAATCGGCTGAGAATCGACGCTGGCAAGGCGTGAGAGAATCTCAAGGCCGAAGCATATTCCGATATGTGAGGGTTTGAGATTCTCGAAGCAACGCCGTCCAGCACGTCGTCCACAACTTCGGCAATCGGCTGAAATGGGCCCGGGCCCGGCTTCGCTTGCAGCTTCCGGCTTCGCCTTTAGCTACGCCGTGACAAGACGCCGTGGCAATCGGCTGAGAATTGGCCCTGGCAAGGCGCAAGGTCATCTCAAACCGGAACGTATCTCAATACGTGAGGATTTGAGATGGCCGCGGCAACGAAGTCCAGGGCCAATTCTCAGCCGATTGCCTACATGGAGTCGGAGGATTGGAGCTCTTGTATCTGCTTGTCGATAGCCTTCTGCAGCCGCTCGGGCAGCCCCATGATGTCGGTGTTCAAAAAACCGCGCACAATGGTCGAGGTGGCCTCGTCCTCGTCCATGCCCCGGGCCATGAGGTACTCGATCTCCTCCTGGGCGATCTTGCCCACCGAGGCCTCGTGGGAGAGCTCCACCCCCTCGACCGTTCCGTCCAGCTCAGGGATGGCCCAGATGCGGCCGTTTCCCAGGATCAGGCCCTGACACTCCAGGTGCCCCTTGCTGGGAACGTGGTGGGCCCCGATGTGCCCCCGGTTGATGATGGTGCCGCCGGTGGAGATGGTGCGGGCGATGATCTCGCAACGGGTGCGCGGCGCGTTCATGACCACCCTGTTGCCCATGTCCAGGTGCGAGCCCTGCGGGGCCACGATGACCGAGTTGAAACGGGCCACGGAGTCAGGCCCCGTCATGGTGATGGCCGGGTACATCTGCAGGTCCTTGACCTGCTTGAGCAGCACGTAGTTGGAGAGAAACTTCCCCCCCTGCTCCACGATGCCGGCCGAGCGGGGGCGCACGCTGATGCTCTCCCCCCAGTTGTGCACCATAGTGAAGGTGAGTGAGGCGTTCTTGCGCACGAAGAACTCGGAGATGCCCAGGTGGGCCCCGCCCTTGGTTCCGTGGGCCACGGAGCAGCCGGTGATGATGTGCGCCTCGGCCCCTTCCTCGATGATCACGACATTGTGCACGTTCTGGCCAACCTGCTCGGCCTTGAGCATCAGGCAGGACTGGATGGGGTCGGGAACCTTTGCCCCGGCCTTGACCCGGATGAAGTAGCCCCCGTGCAGCCGGTCGTGGGCGGCGCGGGTGTAAACGTCCTTGTCCTTGTCCACCAGGGTCCAGAAGACGTCCTTCAGACCGTCGTACTTTTTCAGGGCGTCCTTGATGTCCAGGATCTCCACCCCTTCGTGGCTGGACCTGCAGTGCACCGCAGAGTGGTCCACCTGCAGATAGGAGGCGGAACGCTGCTCCTCGTCCGCAACCACCCCGGCCATGAGCAGCTGCTCCTTGTCCTCCTCGGACAGGGAGCGCAAATCACTAATACCCGAGTGCTCCAACCCCTCGAACTTGAACCTGGAAAGATCAACGTCGCTCATGATTTGTACCGATGATTCGTATCTGGTTGGAAGTGTGGGTCATAGCCGAAAGATTCTCAGGAACGGAAAATTTAAGTTCGAAGCTCGAAGTCGGCCTGTCCCCCGTAGCTTCAAGCGAAGGGGGGGAAGTTCGAAGAAAAAGTCAGAAAGGCGCTACCACGAATCTGCACGAATAAATCAAATGCTTTTTCTCGGCGAAGCCGATGGCCCCTTTTCCTGCGCAGGTCATTTTCCGCGCTGGAAATGCCACCAGGACTTTATTCGTGTCAATTGGTCCAGATTCGTGAAAATTCGTGGTCCTGCCATTTTCTTCCCTACGAACTCCGACTTTTTCCTCTCACCCTCAGTTTTCAGCTCTCCCTCTTCCCTTCAAACTTCCGACTTCGAGCTTCGAACTCTCAGATAGCGCCAGCTATCTGAGACACCGCACGCATTCCTGGTAGCCATGCGCCCGGATGTGGTCCAGGATGTCCCGCGGCCTGGCTTCGCAGCACAGGTGGCCGTCGTAGAGCACCTGGCCCCGGTCCGCGTTGACATAGTCCAGGATGTAACCGGTGTGGGTGATGATCAGGCCGGAGGTCTTGACCTGCTCCTTGCGCTCTTTCATGCTCTGGTAGGGTGCGGGGTCCAGACTTCCGTCCAGGACCTCCCTGGCCACCTTGCCCACCAGCTGCATGTTTTCCAGGTCGACCCCTGATTCGGGCTCGTCGAACAGCACCAGGTCCGGCCTCTGGGCCATGAGCTGCAGCAGCTCGGAGCGCTTGATCTCCCCGCCGGAAAAGCCTGCGTT
>CAZQOG010000103.1:0-806 GCA_964594925.1 uncultured Desulfohalobiaceae bacterium | reverse complement strand
GGTCACAAGGCCCGTGGGCAGCGTGGCCGAGTCGGGTTCGTCCAGCAGGGTCAGTTCCGGCTTTTGCGCCAGGAGTTGCATTAATTCGGAGCGTTTTATTTCACCGCCGGAAAAGCCTGCGTTGATATCCCTGTCCAGAAACGGGGACATGTTCACCCGTCTTGCCAGGCTTTCCACATCCACACCGTTCTCGCGATGGCGGGAGCACATCCGGACCAGGTGCCGGGTGCGCAGGCCATGGATGGTGGGCGGGCGCTGAAAGGACATGCCGATGCCGAGGCGGGCCCGCTCGTAGGTGGGGGCGCCGGTGATGTCCCGGCCCTTGAACAGGATGGTGCCCCTGGTCACCTCATAGCCTGAAAACCCCATCAGGGCCATGAGCAGGGACGTCTTGCCCGAGCCGTTGGGCCCGAACAGGATGAAGGTCTCGCCCTGGCCGATGGTCAGGTCGATGCCCTTGAGCACGGGCTTGTCCCCGATGGAGACGTGCAGGTCCTTGATTTCCAGCATGGATCGCTTCCTGGTCTGGACCCGCCTTGTGGCGGGCTGTTGTTCAGATCACCTCACCGCACTGCAGCAGGTCGTGCCCAAAGCGGTCAAAGACATACGGCAGGTTCCTGCAGGAGTCCAGCAAAGGCCGACTGGAGCCCTGGCACTCCACCTTTCACCTGAAGGAGAAAGTCTTGGCTGCGTCCCGTGATCGGTCGTAGCAGTAGTAGCAACGCTCGTTGCTGCGAAACAGCGGCAGCAGCAGAATGCCTGCGACAAAACCCCCCGCATGAGCCCACCAGGCCACCCCGCCTCCC
>CAZQOG010000102.1:0-10055 GCA_964594925.1 uncultured Desulfohalobiaceae bacterium | reverse complement strand
CCCACGACCTCTTGAATGCCATTCAAGCGCTCTCCCAACTGAGCTACAGCCCCTCGGCGCGAAGCAGAACTCATATATAAGCCTGCCCGGTTCTGTCAATAGGGGAAGGGGGAAGTTTGGAGCTCAAAGCCAGGAGCCGCGCAGGACCCGTGACTGGGGGTTGACCACACGGTGCATCTTGCCTTGCCCGGGGAATTGGGTCACTGTGCCGCTCAATCGGGAGAGAGACCGTGCAGCAACACCTTTGCCTGGCAACAACAAAGAACAGGAACGAGGATCCGGAGGGATAGACAGTGCGCATCTGCTCCGTGCACGGCTCGCTGGACACCGCCTTCCGCGAGCTGGGTCACGAGGTGCTCAGCCTGCGCCCCGGGCCAGGATTTTTCGCCCTGGACAGCGCCCTTGCCGAGCAGGGGTTTGCGCCAGACCTGGTGGTGCAGCAGGAAAGGCTGGGTCCCAGGACCCTGCTCCAGGGGCTGGGGGCGTTTTCCTGCCCCAGGGTCTTCTGGTCCATCGACACCCACCTGAACAGCTTTTGGCAGCTTCCCTACGGCAGGCTTTTCGACCTGGTCCTGACCACCCAGCAGAGCTGGGTCGCCCGGTTGACCTCCCAGGGTCTCCCCAGGGTGGCCTGGCTGCCCTGGTTCGGGTTCGAACACGCCTGGACCCCATGGAGCAGACGGCGTTTCAAGACCTCGTTCGTGGGGCGTGTCACCGCTCACAGACCCGTGCGGCAGGCCTTCACCGCCTTTCTCAGCCAGGAGTTCGGCACCACCATCCACCAGGAGCTCCCCTTCAAAGACATGGTCGCGGTCTACGCCGACACGCACCTGGTCCCCAACGAGTCCATCCTCGGGGAGGTGAACTTCCGTACCTTTGAGGCGGCCTCCTGTGGTTGCGTGGTGGTCTGCCAGGGGCCGGGGGAGGATCTGGATCCCCTGTTCGAACACGGCAGGGAGATTCTGGTCTATGACCACGCCCTGGAGCTGAAGGAAATCCTCAACCAGGCGCTGGCCAGGACCGACCGGATGCGGGGCATTGGTGCGGCCGCACGGGATCGTGTCCACAGGGAGCACCTTCCCAGGCACCGGGCCGAACGCGTGCTCGACCTTGCGGCCGGTTGCCCTGTGGAAACCGGGGCAGCAGATCGGGCCGGCTTGCTCCTGACACGCTTCGAGCTCTGGCAGGCAGGTCGTTTGGACCTGCAGGGGGAGCGGTTGCTGGCCGACCTTGTGCGCCTGCCCCCTGCTCCGGAGGTTCTTGCCGCAGTGATTGCACTGACCTTGCGGCTGCGGACCACGGACCAGGTTCTGGCCCTGCTGGTAAAAATCCTGGCCGGGAAACAGGGCCAGGTGGAGTGGCGGGTCAACCTGGCCGGGTCCATGGCCGCCCTGAAGCTCGGATCCTTTGATCTGGCGCGCCAGTTCTGGTACCGCCAGGCCAGGTCCCGGAAGAGCAAACAGCCTCCGGTGTCCGACCCCCTGGAAATCTATCTGGCCTGGTCCAGGGAGCTTGTGCGCCTCGGCCGACCCCTGCGTCCAGGCTTTGTTTTCGACCCCAAGATACATCTTCCAGCAGCCGCACTCGAGTGCCTGCTCTCGGCCCATGCCAAACGGCCCGAAAGCCTCCGGGTGCAGCGTCAGATGAACGGGCTGCTGGCCACGTTCAGGGGCACGGAGCAGGTCAGGATGGGCTTGCTGTCCAGCCTGACCATGCGTGACCAGGACAACTGGCGGGACGGACTCGAACTTGCTATGGTCAACCTTCGGATATTCAGGATCAGGCAGGGCCTGGAAGAGGCCGCTGCCGCACGTGACGCCGCCTGCAGCAATGGGGAGGAGCAGCGGTTTTACAGGCTCCTCGCGGGCATGGACCCAGGCGGGACCCTTGCCCAAACCCTCAAGCAGCTCCAACTCCACTGAATCAGGGAACATGCTCGAATTTCTGCGCATCCGCAATCTGGCCCTCATCCAGGACATGGAGCTCGAGTTCCACTCCGGCCTCAACGTGCTCACCGGAGAGAGCGGGGCCGGCAAGTCCTTCATCCTCAGGGCCCTGGATTTCATTCTGGGCGACAAGCTGGGACCGGAGCTGGTGCGGCCGGACCAGGACAAGGCCAGCGTGGAGGCCATCTTCGTGCTGGAGGATGAGGAGATCCTGCTCCGGCGCGAGCTGACCGCTTCCAGCGGGAGAAGCAGGGTCTTCGTCAACGACGGGTTGAGCTCCCAGGAACGGATCCGTGAGCTCAAACCCAGGCTGGTCATCCACACCAGCCAGCATGCCCAGCAGCGGCTGCTCAAGCCGGGCTACCACACCAGCATTCTGGACAGCAGCCTGCCCGGCGAAGTTCTCAAGAGCAGGAGTACCTGCCTGGAAGGTCTGCGGGAGGTGGTCAAACGCAAGGAAGCCCTTCTGGAGAAGGCGGCCGGGCTGGCCGAGAAACGGGACTACCTGGAGTACCAGCACAAGGAGATCGCCAGGGTTAATCCGCAGCCCGGTGAAGAGGAGGAGCTGGAAGCCAGGAGGCGACAGCTCCAGAACCAGTCCCAGGCCCAGGAGAGCCTGCAGCGCAGCCTGGATTTGCTCCATGGACCCGAGGAGGGGCTCTACGACCGCGTCGTGGCCCTTGAAAGATCTCTCCAGGGTCTGATGGAAGCCGGTCACGATCTTGGGGGGCAAGCCGAAGCCCTGGAAGGGTGCCGTCACGTCCTGTCCGAGCTGGACAGAGACCTGCGGCGGCTTCCTCTGCCGCAGGACTGGGAGAAGGAGCTGGAAAAGGTCGAGGCCAGGTTGTGGCAGCTGGCCCAGCTCAAACGCAGGCTGGGAAAGTCCCTCTCGGACATCGGGCGCCTCCAGTCCGAGGTGGAGGCCAACCTGTCCTTCCTGGACGAGTGCCAGCTGCAGCTCACCCAGCTGGAGCGGGAAGAGGCCGCAGTGAAACAAGAGCTCGGCGGGGTCGTTGCGCAGCTCAACACCATGCGGGAGCAGTCTGCTCTCAGGATGAAGGAGCGCCTCGAGCAGGAGCTGCGATCCCTGGGGTTTTCCGAGCACGTCTCCGTGCTGTTCGAGCTTTTTCCGGTCCAGCTCACCCAGGGCATCGAGGAGCTGCGGGCCAGGCTGATGTGGGTGCCCAACCCGGGCCATCCGCCGCAGCCCCTGGACCAGATAGCCTCGGGGGGGGAGCTGTCCCGGTTTTTACTGGCCCTGGTGGGGCTGCAGTCCGAAGCGGATCTCCCCACGCTGCTGTTCGACGAGGTGGACGCAGGAATCGGCGGGCTCTTGCTCGGGCGGGTGGGCGAGCGTCTGCAGGGGCTGTCCCGGCGGCAGCAGGTCATCCTGGTCTCGCACTGGCCCCAGCTGGCCTCCCTGGCCGGGCGCCACTTCCAGGTCAGCAAGGAGGTGGTGGACGGCCTGACCTTCACCCGTTGCGTGCAGCTGGACACGCAGCAGATCCTTGGTGAGCTGGCCCGCATGGCCGGTGGTGGGCGGCAGGGAGAGCTCCTGGCCGAAGCACTGAAGACGGAAAACGGTTCCAAGGCCGGGGGGGGCTGCTGATGAACGCCTCGCACCGGGACGGGTACGGGCCGGCTCAGGGGCACAATCCGGCCTGCGTGGACCTGGAGGTTCTGCACAACAGCGCCCAGGGAACACAAGGGCTCTTTCATTTGCACCTGGAGCCGGTGGACTGGGAGTGGCAGCCGGGCCAGTTCGTCATGGTCCGCCCCCCCGGCTGGGGCAGGGACCCGGTCTGGCCGCGCCCGTTCTCCATCAGCGACCTGGACCAAAGCTCCCTGCGCCTGTTCATCCAGGTCATGGGGCGGGGAACCAGCCTGCTGGCCGGGCTGCGCCCCGGTGACCGGGTCACGGTCTGGGGACCGCTGGGGCAGGGCTTCCATGTCCCGGCAGGGAAGCCAACCCTGCTCCTGGCCGGGGGGATCGGCATTGCCCCCTTTGTGGGGCTGGTCAGACGCCACCCCAGCCCGGACCAGGTCGCCCTGTTGCTCGGCCATCGCCTCGATCTGGACGACTATCCGTTTGCCTTCTTTTCCAGCTCCATCCAGGCCCAGGCCCTCAGACAGACAACCCAGTCCGACATCGATGATTTTGTCCTGGTCCTTGAGGAGCGGTTTTCATCCCTGCCCGCGAACGGTCTGGTCCTGGCCTGCGGCCCGGCACCCTTTCTTCGCGTTGTGCAGCGCCTGGCCTTGTCCACGGGGGTCAGGACGCAGCTTTCTTTGGAAAACCGCATGGCCTGCGGGGTCGGGGCCTGTCTGGGGTGCGTGGTTGAGGGCTCCGGGGGGGAGCTTGTTCAGACCTGCACCCGCGGCCCTGTGTTCTGGGCGGATGAGGTCCAGCTGCCGTGAGCAATGGGCGTACCATGGATACCAGCGTCGACCTGGCGGGCGTGCAGCTCAAAAACCCGGTGATCACGGCCTCGGGCACCTTTGGCTACGGGCTGGAGTTTGCCCCCTACGGAGACCTGTCACGTCTGGGCGGGCTGGTGGTCAAGGGGCTGTCGCTTAAGCCCCGTCGAGGCAACCCCCTGCCCAGGATAACCGAGACGCCCTGCGGGATGCTCAATGCCATCGGGCTGCAGAACATCGGTGTCCGGGCTTTTGTGGAGCACAAGCTGCCCCTGCTTCCCTGGAGGGAGACCGCGGTCATCGTCAACCTCTATGCCCAGACCGAGCAGGAGTTCGGCGAGCTGGCAGCGGTCCTGTCCGACCAGGAAGGGGTCGCGGCCCTGGAGGTCAACATCTCCTGCCCCAATGTGCGCCAGGGCGGGGTCCAGTTCGGGCAGGTCCCGTCCATGGCCGGGGCGGTGACCCGCGAGGTCAAGAGGCGGGCGGGGAGGTTTCCGGTGCTGGTCAAGCTCTCCCCCAACGTCACCGACATCGTTTGCATCGCCAAGGCGGTGCAGGACGAGGGCGCGGACGTGATCTCGCTGATCAACACCCTGTCGGGCATGGCCGTGGACATCCGCAGCCGGAGCCCAAAATTGGCCAATGTGGTGGGCGGTCTGTCAGGGCCGGCCATCAAGCCGGTGGCCCTGCGCATGGTCCATCAGGTCTGCCGGGCCGTGGACATCCCGGTGGTGGGCCTGGGGGGCGTCACCACAGCCGAGGACGTGCTCGAGTTCATCCTGGTCGGGGCCCACGCCGTGCAGGTGGGCACGGCCAACTTCATGCGCCCGGACACCGCCTTTACCCTGGTGGAGGAGGTGGCGTCATTGGCTGAAGAGCTCGGCATCCGCTCCTGGGAAGGCTTCCGGGGGTCGCTCAGCGTTTGAGCTGTGTTGTTCCCGGGTTGAACCGGCCGGGATCAGGCCAGGGCTTTTTGTATCTCGCGCAGAAAGTCCGGGATGTCGTCGGGGCCGCGGGAGGTGATGAAGTTTCCGTCCACCACCACGCTCTGGTCTTTCCAGATCCCGCCGCCGCCGCGGATCTCCTCGGAAAGCCACGCGGGGGAGGCGATGCTCCGGTGCTGGACGTCGGCCCCCCGCGCCAGGAGCAGGGTGCCGTGGCAGATGGCCGCAATGGGCTTCCCCGCCGCCTGAAAGGCCTCGACGATCTCCAGGGCGGGTTTCGCGCGCATGAGCACCTCAGGACCCTTTCCGCCCGGCAGAAGCAGCAGGTCATAATCCTTGAGACCTTTTTCCAAAACCTCGGCCAGGGAAAAGGGAGCCTGGAATGTGGCCCCGTTCTTGGCGGTTATGGAGC
Organism: uncultured Desulfohalobiaceae bacterium; assembly: GCA_964594925.1. GTDB lineage: Bacteria > Desulfobacterota > Desulfovibrionia > Desulfovibrionales > CAZUBS01 > CAZUBS01. The sequence goes on along the minus strand of CAZQOG010000102.1, from coordinate 4,335 downwards.
CCTTGTCAGGAGCGGCCACATCCACTTGGTGACCGTCCTCCTTGAGGACCCTGAGGGGCTCGGAAAACTCCTGGTCCTGAACGCCGTCTGCCGCCAGCATGAGAATGGTTTTGTGAGCCATGTGGTTCTCCTTTTTGTATCGGGTGGGGAAACAAAGCCTGGAACATGCGTTTCACGGTAGCATTTTTTCCGACGATGAAAAGAGGTTCATCTGGTTCAAGAGTACTTGGTCATCGTATGTTTGGGAGGCCGTGGGCATTCATGCCCAGCCGAATCCGTGTCTTTTATGAGCAATGTCATGGGATGGTCTCTTGAACCCGGAACGTGCCGGGGCGGACATCCCGGTTGCAGCGAGCCCATGGGGGTGCCGCGCTGGTAAGAGCGACCGGCACACAGGGGGACCATGCGAGAGTGAGGGACGCGACGCACTTCCATTCTGGCTGGTCATGAACACCCACGACCTCTTTTCGAAACCGGGTGAGCTTTGAAAAGTAAGCTCGAAGCGGATGAACTTGAATAGAAGGGAAACCGAAACAGTGCGCAGGAGGGAAAACGGTTTTTGCCGGGCTAGCCTTTGAGCAGGCTGAAGCCGTAGAGGAACTCTCCAAGAGGTGCGTCAAAGGGGGTGTGCCATTCCTGTTCCAGCCGGTCCTTTCCGTGCAGGTCCAGGAGCCTGGCCAGCTGTTGCTCGTTTTCCTGAGGAGTGAGGGTGCAGGTCAGGTAGACCAGGCGGCCGCCCGGGGGGAGCAGCAGCCAGGCCTGATCGAGGATTTTGGACTGCAGCCCGGCCAGGCGGGCGATGTCCGTTGCCCTGCGTTTCCACTTGATGTCCGGACGGCGGCTGAGCACCCCGAGCCCGCTGCAGGGGGCGTCCACCAGGATGGTGCGGGGGCGGTACTTCAGGCAGGGTGAGGCGTCGGCCCTGGCCGCGAACACCAGGATGCCCGGCAGACCCAGCCGGTCCAGCTCACCGGTCAGGCCCTTGAGCCTGGGGAGGTTGCTGTCGCTGGCCCAGATGGGGGTAAGCCCCTGCTCGCCGAGCAGGCAGGCCTTGCCGCCCCTCCCGGCGCAGGCGTCCCAGACCGGTGGGGACCAGCTTCCGGGCCTGAAAGCCTGCACGGCTTCCTGCACGGCCAGGCTCTGGCGGGAGACCAGCCCCTGGCTCAGTGGCTGGGTCAGATCCCCGGGAACAGATCCATGGAATCCCAAACCGTGTCCCCCAGCTGACAAGGGGGCCGTGGCTGCAAAGTGACTGTACAGACCACGGGCCTCGTGTCGGGACCAGTTGAAGCGCAGGCCCACAGGCGGCGCAGACAGCCCGGCATGCAGCAGCTGGCGGGCCCGGTTTTCACCGTAGGCCGAGCACCACAGCTCTGCCAGCCAGGGGGGGCAGGAGTACCAGGCGGACAGCAAACCGGTTGGAGTCCGGGTGCCCCGACGGTAGAAGTCTTCGCTGTGGACATCCTCGTTCAGCTCCGACACCCGGCGCAGGACCGCATTGACCAGGCCGGCCGGCCCTGTGCCCTTTCGGGCCTTGACCTGCGCCACGGCCCAGTTGACGGAAGCCCGCCGCGGCACCCGGTCCAAAAACAAAATCTCGTAGGCGGCCGTTTCCATGATCAGCAGCAGGTCCGGCTGGACCCTCTTTTTCCGGTGCAAAAACAGGGACAGGATGAAGTCGAGGCGGCCTTTGCAGCGCAGTGTCCCGTAGACCAGCTCGGTTGCCAGGGCGGCATCGCGGCTGTCCATTGGGGATGCCTCCAGGGTCGCGTCCAGGGCGGCCTGCAGGTCCGTCCCTCGCAGAATGTCCTGCAGGGTGCAAAGGGCTGCGGCCCTGGCGGGAGGAATCAGTGCCTGGCTAGGGGACACTGTGCCGTGCAGCGGGAAGATCTTGGGGCCGGATGAACTGGTGCAGGGCCCATTCAACGCGGTCCAGGGCCACACAGGTGTCCAGGCAGGGGCCAAAGGGGCGCTCGTTGAGCACCCCGAAGACCGGGATGGGGTGGGTGTCCTGGATGCCGCTGGCCAGGTCGCGTTCACAGGCCACGGCCAGGATGAGCCTGGGCCGGGTCTGGACCACGATGCGGCGGGCGATGGTCCCCCCGGTGGCAATGGCCAGGTGCACGCCGTAGAGGTCCCGCAGCTCGAGCAAGCCCGCAATGGGGCACTCGCCGCACCGTTTGCAGTTGTTGATGTTGTAGGTCAGCCGGAACTTGCACCGGCTGTTCTGCAGGCAGTGGGGCATGAGCAGCAGGATTTCGTCCGGTGCGTAGCGGGTGGCCTCGGACTGGACCAGTTCGTTGTTGACCTTGATGAAGGAGGAGCGGACCCGTTCCTTGGAAATCCCGGCCAGCCGGCCCACAAGGGTCATGAGCGGGAGGAAGAGCTTGATGGTCACCCCGCGCAGCCTGCGGGAGAACAGGACCGGCCTGGAGAACAGGATGTTCAGCACCAGGGCCAGGGCGGCCCAGGCAATGAGCACGATGAGCACGACCACCACCAGGCCCAGAACCCAGGACGCCCAGGGGTGGATGTTGGCCAGCCCCACATAGGGCACGACCCACAGGGCCACGAGCAGCAGGCAGACCAGGATCGAGGTGCCGATGATGAGCCCGATGAACAGGCGCTTGCGGCTGTCGTACGAGTCGCGGATCTCGCGTTCGATGCTGTCGAACGTCTTGTTGCGTTGCGGCGGTTTCATTGCGTTCCCAGGGGTTCCCGGTTCAGATGGTACCGTATTCCCATGTGGTTGCAACAAGGGCCTTCCGCCCCCTACGTGGAGCAGCGGCTGAGAAAGCCGCACAAGAACTCCCTGGCCGTGAGGGGCTTTCCCCCGGCGGGCTGGATCCGGTCGAGAAGGTAGGTTCTGTCCCGGCAGGCCACGGCCAGCCGGTCCTCGACCAGGCCCAGGAAGGTGCCGGGGGCGACATCCTGCTCCAGCTCGGGGCCGATGCTCCCCGGAAAGACGGTCAGCCGCAGGGGGGTCTTCCTGTCCGGCCCGTGCCAGAAAAAAAAGGCCCCGGGCCAGGGGGTGACGGCCCGGATGTGGTCATGGACCTCCCGGGCCGGCCGGTCCCAGGAGACCTGTCCCTCGGACTTGGTCAGCTTGGGGGCGTAGGTGGCCCGCTCGGGGTCCTGGGGCAGGGAGGTGAGGGTCCCCTGTGTGAGCTTTTCCAGGGCCTGGACCAGCAGGCGTCCACCCAGCTCGGCCAGGTCGTCGTGCAGGGTGGCGGCGGTGTCGTCGATCCCGATGGCCAGGGCCCGCTGCAGCAGGATGGGGCCGGTGTCCAGGCCGGCCTCCATCTGCATGATGGTCACCCCGGTCACGGGTTCGCCGTTCATGATGGCCCGCTGGATGGGGGCTGCCCCACGGTACTTGGGAAGCAGTGAGGCGTGCACGTTGACAGCACCGAAGCAAGGGATGTCCAGCACGGCCTGGGGCAGAATCAGACCATAGGCGGCCACCACCAGCAGGTCGGGTGCCAGGTCGCGCAGCAGCCCGAGCTCCTCTTCGCCTGCAAGCCGCCGGGGTTGAAACACGGCACAACCGGCTTCCAGGGCCAGGCGTTTCACCGCCGGGGGGCGGCAGACCTGGCCCCGGCCGCAGGGGCGGTCGGGCTGGGTAAAGACCCCGACCACCTCGCCCCCCTGCCAGGCCAGCAGGTGTGTCAGGATGCGGGCTGCGAAGTCGGGCGTGCCCAGGTAAATCAGTCGGAGTCGGTTCTCTGCTTCTGCCATTTGGAGACTTTCTTTTCGTAGAGTGAGCGTTTCAGCCGGCTGGCATGGTCCAGGATGACCGTGCCGTTGAGGTGGTCGATTTCGTGCTGCAGGCAGATGGCCAGGAGGCCGTCGGCCTCCAGGGTGACCTCATTGCCCTCGAGGTCCAGCGCCTTCACGGTCACTGCGGCCGCACGGGCCACCTTGCCCCGGAACCCGGACACGCTCAGGCAGCCCTCCTCTGACTCCACCTCGCCCTCCCGGGCCAGGATCTCGGGGTTGATCAGGGTCATGAGGGAAGACCGGGACCCGGGGCCGCTCACGTCGACGGTGATGAGGCGCAGACTGATGCCGATCTGGGGAGCGGCCAGGCCGATGCCTTCGTTCTGGTACATGATCTCGGCCATTTCCCGGGCCAGCTCTTTGATCTCCGGGGTGATCTCCTGCACCTCCCGGGCCCTCCTGGACAGGACGGGCTCCGGGTAGGTCTTGATGTCGTGTGCCATGTGTCCCTCCATGTGCTAGGACGTGGTCTTGTCCCTGAGCCTGAGGCCGAGCTCGCGGAGCTGGGCGGTCGCAACCCGGGACGGGGCGTCCGTGAGCAGGCAGGTCCCTTTC
>CAZQOG010000101.1:0-10152 GCA_964594925.1 uncultured Desulfohalobiaceae bacterium | reverse complement strand
CGGAGCTTATGCGAAGCCTGGGTTGCCATCGTGGTTTTTGAACGGCCTGCGAAGAGAAAAACGTTGAAAAATCCCCGCTGGTCAGGAGGGGCCCACCATGGTCAGGATCGGGGCTACGGCAGCGGTGAAGGCCTTGGATGTCGGGCTTTCCGGGTGCACCTTGACGAATGCGTACCCTTCGTCCCCGGCCCGGACCAGCTCCGGGTCGATGGGGATGCGGCCGAGAAAGGGCACTCCCATCTCTGCGGCCAGGCGCTCGCCCCCTCCCTGGGCAAAGATGTGGGTCACGTCCTTGCAGGTCGGGCAGACAAACCCGCTCATGTTCTCCAGAATGCCCAGGACAGGGGTTTCGAGGTCACGGCAGAAGGAGACGGAGCGACGGACATCGTCAACGGCCACATGCTGCGGGGTGGTCACGATGAGGGCCCTGGCCTGGTTTTCAAGCAGCTGCAGAACGGACAGCGGCTCGTCACCGGTGCCGGGGGGGCAGTCCACCACCAGCGCATCGAGGTCACCCCAGGCCACGTCCTCGATGAACTGGCGGATGACGTTGGTTTTCATCGGGCCGCGCCAGATCACCGCCCCGGATGGGTCGGGAATCATGAACCCGAGGGACATGACCCACAGGTTCCGGTCCCAGGATACGGGTTCGATGCAGTCGGACTCGATGTGGGGCTTGGCATTGCTCAGACTGAGAATTCTGGGGATGCTCGGCCCGTGGACATCCACGTCGAGCAGCCCCACCTTTTTGCCGGCCATGGACAGGGCAACGGCAAGGTTGGCCGCAACAGTGCTCTTGCCCACCCCGCCCTTGCCGGAAAGCACCGCGATGGTGTGCTTGATGCGTTTCCGTGCGCGCTGGAGCTTGTCTTCAACGGGTTTATCCTGGCTGCAGTCCTGACTGGAGCAGCTCTGACATGTTTCCTGGCCCATTCGCAGTGTCCTCCGATGGTTGGTTGTTGTGTGGAACGGATATAGTCATGTCCCGGTCCGGGGGCAAGCCCGGGTCACGCCACGGCCTGCATTCCCAGAGCGCTGAGCTGACGGCAGCGGCTGTCTTTCCCTGCAGTGTGGCATTCAGGTCTTTTCAGGCTCGGCTGCAGGGGAGGGCTGTGTTGCACCCGGTGTGTTTTTGTCCGGACGGCAGCCCGGCATGGCCAAGCGATCAAGATCCGAGGCGCACCAGGCTTCGAGAACCTCGGCAAGCGTGCCCCTGTACCAGGGGAGGACCGTGATGCCCGACTGCATGAGCAGGCGGAACTGCCTGCTGCTGATGGCTCCGCAGATCAGGACGTCGACCCTGCAGGCCAGCAGGGCGCGGACCCGAAAGTATGGATCCCTGCCCGGGAGCAGGACCCTTCCTTTGTGCACCGGTCCGTCCTCCTGCCGGACATAGACTTCAAGACTCATTGCGGTGTCGAAGAGCGAAGCCAGCCGGTCATTGAAGGCTGCAAGACAGACCGTGGTCCCCGTTGTGCTGCTACCCCGGACCAATGAGCACCCCCTGATGATTTTGCCCCCCGGAAGAGCAGGGAGTGTGCCAGGTGTCAAAAATGAGGCCATCAGGCCGTCAGGGGGCAATCATGGGATCTGATGAAGGAACTCGTGGAAGGGAAGTGCGCGGTGATAAGGACGTTTGGGCGCAGTTCACGCCCGCTCCCGGCACCGGGCGAGCATCCGGCGCAGGGTGTCCTTTGAGATGCCCAGCTCGCGGCAGGTGACCATCTTTCTGCCCTGGTTCCTGTCCAGGGCTTCCAGCACCGCACGGCACTTGATGTCCTCCAGGGTCCGCCCCCTGGGCAGGGCTGTTTCACGCTGGGAGGGCTGCAGGTGCTCCGGCAGGTGCTCGAGCTGAATAAATCCTCCAGGGCAGAGGATGGAGGCGTACTCGAGTATGTTTTCCAGCTCGCGCACATTGCCGGGGAAGGGATGGCGCATCAGGACAGCCAGCACATCCTCGGACACGCCTTCGATGTCCTTGTTCTGCAGGGAGCTCAGCCGCCTGACAAAGTGGTTGACCAGCAGGGGGATGTCCTCGGCGCGTTCATTGAGACAGGGCAGCCGGAGCTGGACAACGTTGAGCCGGTAGTAGAGGTCCTGCCGGAAGCGCCCGGCAGCGAGCAGCTCCTCGAGGTCCTGGTTGCTGGCCGCCAGGATGCGTACGTCCACGGTCAGGGGCTCCACTCCGCCCAGGGGTTCGAAGGTCCCGTCCTGCAGGACGCGCAGCAGCTTGACCTGCAGATGCAGGGGCATGTCCCCGATCTCGTCCAGAAACAGCGTGCCCCCGTCGGCCAGTTGGAACCGCCCTGGCTTGTCCTTTTTGGCGTCGGTGAAGGCCCCGGCCTTGTAGCCGAAGAGCTCCGACTCCAGGAGCTGGTCGGGAAGTGCCCCGCAGTTGACGACCACCAGGGGACGGCCACGGCGGTGGCTGAGGTTGTGCAGCGCCCGGGCGAAGAGCTCTTTGCCGGTCCCGGATGCACCCACGATGAGGACGGAGGAGCTGCTCTGGGCCACCTGGGGCAGGATGTTGAATATCCTGGTCAGCCCGCGGCTTTTCCCCACGATGTCCTCGAAGGTGTACTTCTCCTCCACCTGGCGTCGCAGGGAATGGATGACGCTCAGATCCCGAAAGCTCTCCACACCTCCCACCAGGGTGCCCTGGTCGTCATAGAGCGGCGCGGCGCTGATGCTGATGGGAACCTTTTCTCCGTCGGAGCGGATGATGAAGATTGACTTGCTGGATATGGCAGATTTGCTTCGCAGGCACAGGTCCAGGGCGCACTCCCCGTCGCACAGGCTGGAGCGGAAAACCTCCCAGCATTTTTGGCCCAGGGCTTCGGCGCGGGGGATGCCTGTGATCGCTTCCGCCGCGGCGTTGAAAAAGGTGATGGCCCAGTCCCGGTCCACGGTGAAGACGCCGTCGGCAATGCTGTCCAGAATCGAGGCCAGGGGAGTGCTCCCCTGTCTGTTCAGCACTGCTGCGGATTTTTCTGTTGCGTGGGCGTCCACAAGCTCTCCTCCTGAATGAGATCGTGGCGAATAGGCTGCCGACGAACACGGGAGTTCAGACGTTCGTGCGCTGCAGCGCTCTCCCGTGCATGCAGGCCCTGGTCGTTGCATACCGTATGATCTTTCGAGGGGGAATAATTTTGTGCCTGTTTTGAGAAAAAAATGATCATTGTACGCCCTGGTAGCCATGCGGGCGCATTCTGCTCCGAATATCCGACCAAAGGCAGGGCGGCTGCCAGCCGCCCCTACCAGAAATGGGATATCAGGGCCGAAAAACGGGGGGGATTCTGCTTGCTCTGGCAGGGGCGCGTGGCACGCGCCCTTCTTAGGCCGGGGTCGGCTCCGGCACGAGGTTCCGGCCAAAGGCAGCAGGGCGAAAGATTTTTCGCCCCTACAGGAATGGGGGCTGTATTGCAGGGGAGAATACCCTTTTGGCCCTTGGTGGAGCAACGCAGTCCCCCCTTCGCACAAGGCTACGGAGGACAGGCCAGCGGGGATTTTTCAACGTTTTTTTCTATCTTTGCAGGCCGTTCAAAAACCACGCTGGCAACCCAGGCTTCGCATAAGCTCCGCCGTGGCATGGGGCGCTTCACCAAGGGCAAGGGCGAAGCGTATTCCTTATACGTGAGGGTTTGCCCTTGGTGGAGCAACGCAGTCCAGCGGGGATTTTTCAACGGCCTGCTAGTCGGGCTGCTCCGCCTTCTTGGCCTGCACTGCGGCCCGCAGCCACTCGTACCAGGGCTCGAGCCCTTCTCCGGTCCGGCAGGACAGGGGTAGGACCGTGACTGCGGCGTTCAGGGAGCGGGCAGTGGTCTCGGCCTTGTCCAGGCTGAAGTCCACGTAAGGCTGCAGGTCGACCTTGTTCAGCAGCACCACCGTGGAGAGCTTGAACATGACGGGGTACTTCTCGGGCTTGTCGTCGCCTTCGGTGACACTGAGCAGGGTGATCTTGTGATCCTCGCCAACGTCGAACTCGGCCGGGCAGACCAGGTTGCCGACGTTTTCGATGAACAGGATGTCCACGTCGTCCAGATCGAGCTGGTGCACTGCCTGCTGGATCATGGAACTGTCCAGGTGACAGCCGCCCTCGGTGTTGATCTGCAAGGCCTGGGCCCCGGTGGCCGCAACCCGCTCTGCATCATTGCTGGTCTGCAGGTCCCCCTCGATGACGGCCATTGTGAAGTCGGCCTTGAGGTCCGTGAGCGTGCGTTCCAGCAAGGTGGTTTTGCCCGCTCCTGGCGAGCTCATCAGGTTCAGGACCAGGATCTTCTTGCTCTGAAAGAACTCCCTGAGCTCGGCGGCGATGCGGTCGTTCGCTTCCAGGATATTTCGAATCACCTTGATCTGCATGCGGTGCTCCTTTCAGTCTGACAAAACATGGTATTGCCGGTTGAGGGGAGGAGGCCGTGACCCTGCCTGTCACTCAGCCTCCATTGACTCGATGTACAGCTCCCGGCCGGACAGCACCTCGTGTCCGAACTCTTCGTCGCAGCAAGGGCAGGGGGCCAGGATGGCGTCGGCGAGTGAAGGGGTGAACTCGGTCTTGCAGCCGGCGCAGCGATAGACCAGGGGTTCTTCACGGGTTTCCAGAAGCGCCCCTTCGAGGGGGGTCTCCTTGGTCAGGACCTCGAATGCGAAATGGAGGGAGTCGGGCACGATGTTGGTCATCTGCCCGTGGACCACTGTGACACGGATCAGGCGGCTGACCTCATTTTTCTGCATCTCTTCCTGAATGATGGACAGCAGGCTCTGGACAATGGACATTTCATGCATGCCCGGCTTCCTAATGCAAATCCATCCCGCAGTCCAGGACCGGGGCTCAGGGTCTGTGGTCGGAAATGCCGTAGCATTGCCGCCCGTCAAGGGAGAGAAGGGCCAGGAGATAGGGGTCGGCATGCCTGGAGTCGAAGATGTAGACCGCCCCGTCCGGTGTCTTGAGCTCCATGACCGGAGAGGAGACATGCACGCCGCGCCGGCTTTCCCGGACAAAGGGGAAACGGATCTGGCGCGGAAAGGCCAAGCCGGCGGACTGCAGTTCTGACATCACCGTGACCACGTTTGCCGATTCCGGCTCGAGCCCCTCAGCCAGGGATCCCAGGAGGTTCCTGATGTCAGGCCAGGCGTCGTGGGCGGGAATGAGCGGGGTGAGCAGGCTGTTCATGGCCGGCCAGGAGAGGGTGATGGGCTCGGGCTGCCCCGAACCCTTGATTCTCCACTCCTCCACCTGGATGGACAGGCGGGACAAAAAGCCTCTGACAAGACTGGGCAGGGGGCGGTCCCCTTTGTCGAGTCGGTTGAAGAGATAGATTGTCTTGCGCGGCAGAGTGTCCACCACCAGGATGTAGTCACTCTGAAGCTCGACCATGTACCCGCGGCGCTGCACGATGAGGGGTCGCTCCCGGGGCCAGAGCGACATTTTCTTGTCAGTGGCCGCTTCCAGTCGGGACAGAACGGTCCTGGGGGCCCAGTGGTCAGGAAGCTCGCACACGGTGATTTCTTCGAGCAAACTGTCCGGGAAATCGTCGGGTCTGTTCCTGGCAGGCACGAACAGAATTCTTTCCCCCCAACTAGTGGTCCCCAACGGGGTCTGCTGCACGTTGAGCCGGTACCAGCCGCCGTTGGGCACGGGGAGCATGGATTCGGTGCCGGAAGCGAAGTTGACGCCCATTCGTTCCAGCATGGCCATGGTCAGGGATCGGTTCAGGGTCGCGTTGGACTCCGTTCTCGGCTCCTCTTTCACCGGTTCCGGCTCCGGCTCTGGCTCCGGCTCGGGTGCATCGGCCGGGGCGGGCTGGTTTGCTGCTGTGAGAAAGGATCTCGGCAACAAAGAGGAGCCTGGGTCGGTTCCGGGATCAGGAGCCGGCAGGCCCTCGGGGTCCGTGGTGACAGGAGCGGCTTCCTGCCCGGCGGGAACGGGAACCTGGATGCGCTGTCCGGCAGCGATGGTGTCGATGTCACTGATGTTCGGGTTGATGCTCCGAAGCAGGTTCAAATACTCGTTGAAGATAAGATGCTCGGGAACGTTGGCCTGCTGACGCAGGATGGCCACAGCAGTGTCCCCGGACCTGATCACGTAGGGCCGGGCAGTGTACCGGAGGGGAGCCTGTCGCGGTGGGGAGGCTGCGGTTTCCGGCCTGGTGATCGGCTTCAGGGGGGGGATGTGGATGGTTTGCCCGGGCTGGATACTGTCCAGGTCGCGAATGTGCGGATTGAGGCGCGAGATGGCTTTCATAAGAACGGGGATCTCCTGGTCGGAGAAGCCGTGGGAACGCAGGATCTCATACAGCCATTCCCCTTCCCGGACCTGGTGGGTGTAGGTCTTTTCATCTGACGGCGGGGACTGGATCTCCTTCTTGAAGAAGAGCCGTGGCGTCTTTTCCGCCCAGGCGCCCGGGACAGCAAGAAGCAGCAGGGGCAGCAGCGCCGCTGCAAGGATGTGCGTTTGCCGCATGGGCTGTTTATGTAGTGAAGTCATGCGGGAGGTCAAGCATGGGCTGAACAGGGCTTTTCAGCAGGCCGACAGCCAAAAAAAAGGCCGCCCCACATGGTGTGGAGCGGCCCCGATGAGAGGGCTGTTGTGGTCAGCACGAGGAGCAGCTGCCGCACCCTCCGCCTTCCGCGCCCGCCACCTGGGATGTGGAGGTTACGCTGAAGCCGAACTGGTTGGCATCAACCGTGATCTCTCCGGCAGATTCTTTCAAATTTTTTTCAACCACGAACGTGTACCCGTCATTCTGGAAGATGTCGTCATTGTCCCGCTGCTCATCCAGAGCAAGCGCAAGTCTTGGACCGCCTCAGCCGGCGGCCATGTAGACCCGAATCGACGGGATTTCTTTCTGCTCTTCAAAGTGCCTGTCCAGCTGCTCTTTTGCGCTGTTTGTCAATTCTACCATAGGTCTCCTCCTTCGATTTCGTAAGGGGGTATAGGTAAGAGTGATGGATGGGTTTGTCAAACGATTGGGGGACATGGACGGGGTGTTCGTTTTCAGAGCCCGATGGGAAGGGGCTCTGCAAGGCGGATTTCCCTGGTGGTGACCCGGCAGCTGTGGGCCAGGACCAGGACTCCCTGGCGTGCCGCCTCCTGCAACAGGGATGTGTAGAGGGGGTCGATGTCCCGGGCCGGGGAAAAAGCAGTTGCGTCTTCGCGTTGGATCAAAAAGAGAATGGCTGCGCCAAACCCCTGCTTTTTGAGTGTCATCAGGTGCGTCAGGTGCTTCTGCCCCCGGGTAGTGACTGCATCGGGAAAGGCGGCGGTTCCGTCCCGGACCAGGGAGCAGTTCTTGATCTCCAGGTACAGGTGGTTCTGTTTCGGGTGGGAAAGCAACAGGTCGAGCCGGGCTCCCGCAGCCACAGGGGGCTCGGCCCGGTGGAACTGAAAACCATCCAGACCACGGATTCGGGCTGCATCGATGGCTTCCCGGACCAGGTGGTTGGTGAGCATGGTATTGACGCCGACCAGTGTTCCGGGCATGCGAATGAGCTGCCAGGTGAAGGGATACTTGCGTGTCGGGGCGTTGTGGCGTGAGAGGTAGACCCGGCGCCCGGGCTCGCAGCAGCCGAGCATGGAACCGGTGTTGGGGCAGTGTGCGGTCACGACCGGCCCGCTGTCCAGTTTGACATCGGCCAGAAAACGCTTGTACCGGCGAAGGAGCGTGCCGGGTACAAGGGGGGGCAGCTTCACAAGCCCTCCTCCTTGGATGAACGAGAACCGGTCGCAAGACACGGAGAGACGCAGATCATGAAGACATTACTGACCGGCAAGGACATGGGGCGCACGGTGGAGCGCCTGGCCTACGAAATAATGGAGCGGCACGGGGAGGATCCGGGGCTGGTCATGGTGGGCATCCAACGCCGCGGAGTGGAGATCGCCGCCCGGATCAAGGCCATCTTGAATGAGCGCACCGGACGCGAGATCCTGCTGGGAAAGCTGGACATCAACCTCTACCGTGACGACTGGACCAGGATCGAGACCACCCCGACGATCAACCGCACTGACATCCCGTTTTCCATCGACGGCACCAGCGTGGTGCTCGTTGACGACGTCCTGTTTACCGGCAGGACGACCCGGGCCGCGCTCGAGGCCATACTCGACTTCGGACGTCCGAACCGGGTGGAGCTCCTGGTTCTGGTGGACAGGGGGCACAGGGAGCTGCCCATCCAGGCCGATTTCGTGGGCAAGACCGTTGAAACCACCCGGGATGACCAGGTCGATGTCCTGGTCAGGGAGCGCGACGGTGAGGACAGGGTCGTCCTGAAGCCCGGGCTGTGAGCACCGGGGTCAGACCATCCCGGCCTTTGTGAGCACCTCTTCCAGCCTGCGCCGGTTGTCCGGCAGCATGGTCACCAGGGGCAGGCGCAGCTCCAGCGAGATCTTTCCCATCAGGGACAGGGACGTCTTGACTGGTATTGGGTTGGTCTCGAAGAACATGGCCCTGCACAGGGGTGCCATCTCGTAGTGCAGCGAGGCGGCCAGATCCCAGTCCCTGGCGGCATAGGCCCTGCAAAGCCCCGCCATGTGTCCCGGAACGATGTTCGCAACAACCGAGATGACCCCCTTGCCGCCGATGGACAGCAGGGGCAGCACGGTGAAATCGTCTCCGGAGAGCACCGTGAAGTCCCGCCCGCACAGCTCAATGACCTCGGAGACCTGTTTGAGGTTCCCGGTGGCCTCCTTGACACCGATGACTTCGGGGATCTCCCGGGCCATGCGGGCCAGCGTCTCGGGCAGCAGGTTGAGGCTGGTGCGCCCGGGCACGTTGTAGACCACAAAGGGCATGGGCACTTCATCGGCAATGGCCTTGAAGTGGGCAACCAGGCCTTCCGGGGTGGGCTTGTTGTAATAGGGCGTGATGAGCAGCGCGCCGTCAGCGCCCGCCTGCTTGGCGAAGCGGGTCAGCTCGATGGCTTCCCGGGTGTTGTTGGAGCCTGCCCCGGCCAGGACCGGGACCCTGCCCCTGGCCTGTTCCACGCATGTCCTGATGACCGTGCCGTGCTCCTCGTGGGACAGGGTGGCTGACTCGCCGGTGGTCCCGCAGGGTACCAGCCCGTCGATGCCCTGCTCGATCTGCCAGTCGATAAGCTCACGATAGGCGTCCTCGTCAAACTCTCCGTTTCGAAACGGGGTCACCAAAGCGGTAAAAGCGCCTTCAAACGTCATTGTTTCCCTCCTTGTCCGTTTGTGGCCGGAAGCTGGTCGCCAAGGCCGACCGAGTCGGGAAATACTTCCCCCTTGTAAACGAGCACCGCCTTGCCCTGGAGGTAGACGGAACCATCCTCCAGGGTGACAATCAGCTCCTCCCTGCCCGAGGTTGTGACCGTGACCTGCCGATCGCAGAGGCCGAGCTTTTGAGCCACAACGACCGCAGCTGCAGCCCCTGTCCCACAGGCGTATGTTTCCGCCTCAACGCCGCGTTCGTAGGTTCTCAGGAGCATGGTGCCGCGGTCACGGATCTGGATGAAGTTGGCATTGGCCCCTGCCGGGGCAAAGGTGTCGTGAAAACGAACCGCCGGCCCCAGCCGGGCCACGTTGACGCTTGCGACATCGTCGGAAACGATCACGGCGTGGGGAACTCCCGTGTTCACGAAGTGCACAGTGACCAGACCATGCTCGCCGAGTTCGAGGGGCTTGTCCAGGACCATTCCGAAATGGGGGGTGAGCTGCACCTTGACCTCGCCGGTGTCAGGCAGGACACGCGCCTTGATGGGCCCGGCGTCCGTGCCCAGGACATGGTCCTGGGGCGCCAGCCCGAGCTCGAAGGCCAGCCGGGCGGCACACCTGGAGCCGTTCCCGCACATCTCGGCCCGGGAGCCGTCGGCATTGAAGAAGTGCCAGACATAGTCGACTTCGGCTGGCTCGGGGGCGGGCCCCAGGACGATGAAACCGTCGGCGCCCACGCCAAAGGAGCGTTTGCAAAGCGCCCTGGCCCACACGGGCATGGCCGTGGGTGAGAGGTGCGCCTCGCGGTTGTCCACGAGGATGAAGTCGTTGCCGCTGCCGTGCATCTTGTAGAAAAAGAGGGAAGGTCGTGTCATGTGTGGCCTGTTCTGATTGACTTCTTGAGGTGGACAGCAAAAAAATGGTTCTTCGACGTTTCGTGTGGAAATGCCAAAGAAATTTTCATAACCAGTAGTTCCTATCTGGTA
>CAZQOG010000100.1:0-10209 GCA_964594925.1 uncultured Desulfohalobiaceae bacterium | reverse complement strand
ACGCAATCGGCTGAGAATGTTCGCTGGCAAGGCGCGAGGTCAGTCGGGGGTCGAAGCGTATATCAATACGTGAGGCCCCCGGCTGACCGAGCAACGCAGTCCAGCGGGCATTCTCAGCCGATTGCGTCGAGCCAGTCCTGGGTGGAGGTGAAATCTAGCGTGCCCTCATAAATGGCCTTGCCCGTAATCACCCCCTCGAGCCCTTTGTGGCTGAGCGGGAGCAAGGCCTTGACGTCCTCCAGGGTGGCAACGCCGCCGGCTGCCAGCACCGGGAGCCTGGTCTGGTCGACCAGGCGCTCGTACACGGCCACGTTCACCCCGGACTGCATGCCGTCCCTGCTGATGTCGGTGTAGACGACAAAGGCGGCGCCGTCCGCCTCCAGCCTGGGCAGAACATCTTCGACGCTCAGACCCGTATCCGAAACCCAGCCGCGGGATTTGAGCACGCCGTCAACTCCATCCAGGGACACGCCGATGCGGTTTGGAAACGCCGCGCACAGAGCCCTGAACCCCTGAGGGTCCTCCAGGGCAAGCGTGCCGATGATCAGCCGTTCGACCCCGGCATCCAGGTAGGCCTCGGCGATTGCCTGGTCACGGACGCCCCCGCCCAGCTGCACTGGAATATCAATGGTTGCGCAAATTTCCCGGATCAGGGGCTCGTTGACCGGGCTCCCCTGAAAGGCGCCGTCAAGATCCACCACGTGCAGCCATTTGGCACCCCGGGCGGCCCAGTGACCTGCCATGGCCACCGGGTCCTTGGAAAAGACCGTGACCTCGTGCTCCCGGCCCTGGCGGAGCCTGACACACTGGCCGCCCTTGATGTCCACAGCCGGAAAGAGGATCACAGCCCGAGCTCCTCCAGCCCGGAAAGTATGGCTTCCCGGGCAAGCTGCTCAGCCGTGACCCATTTGCCTTCGCGGCTGAAGAAACGCTTGATGCTGAAGATGTTCTCTGCAAGGCTCTGCTGCCTCTCGTCAAAATGGAAGCGCTGTACGAGCTCTCCCTTGCCCACATCCACCAGGTAGAGGTCCAGGACCACCCCGGCAGGGTCTTCCGAACCCCACTCCCCGCCCTGGCGCTCCTCCCAGACCAGCACCTGCGGCACCACGAGGTAGTCCACCGGTACGCAGCGCCCCACCCGCACCCAGAACTTCAGTGCGGATAAGCGCTCGTCCCCGGACTCCTGCAGCACCACCCCGCGGCACTGGCGGGTCAGGGCCTGGTTGTAAAACAACCCTTCCCACCGTGCCCGAAGCTCTCTGGAAAGTATCTCGTCCAGAGTGGCGATGGCTTCGGACCCGACAGGCTCCGCCCTCTCGTCCATGTATCCGGCGAGCAGCTCGCGGTTGCTTTCGGGCTGATGGAATCCCGCAACGCTGATGGAGGCCTTCAGGGGCACCTCAACGGGTTTCTCGGCAGGGGCGCAGGCCGTGAGGCACCAGGCCAGAACGGTCAGGCAGGCAGTGGTCAGCAGCAGGTAGTTCTTCATTCCAGACATCCCTTGGTGCTCAGGATCCTGTCGTGCCTGAGGGCTGCACCTTGCGCCAGGCTCAGGCCGAGCCCTTTGCAGGCCGACTCCAGCAAATGGTGGCTGTTCTTCCCGTACAGATACCTGATGTGCAGGTTCATCTGGGCCTTGAAGGCCAGCGACTTGAAAAATTCCCGCCAGACATCGCCCTCCTCGCCGGCGATGAGCCCGGGCAGGGGGCCGTCATCGTAGACCAGGTAGGGCCGGCCTGAGATATCCAGGGCCACCTCGGCCATGGCCTCGTCCATGGGGACTCGGGCAAAGCCGATGCGGTTGATGCCCTTTTTGTCCCCAAGGGCTTCATAAAAAGCCCGTCCCAGGGTCAGCCCGATGTCCTCCATGGAGTGGTGCGCGTCCACGTGCACGTCCCCTTTGCAGGACAGCTCCAGGTCAAAGCCGGCCCAGAAGGCCGCCAGCGTGAGCATGTGGTCGGCAAACCCCCATCCCGTGTCCACCGACACCACGCCCTGACCGTCCAGGTTCAGGGTCAGGCTGATCCTGGTTTCCTTGGTCTCGCGGGTGATCGTGCTCCGACGCTCGTCCATGCACCGCCTCCGGGAAGTTTGTCGGACCGTGTCCGGTGAGCAAACGCTTACGCTGCCTCTTCAGGCTCTTCTTCCTGCCCGGCCGCCTTTGCCTTTCTTTCCTTGCCGAAAAAGTACGAGACCCAGATGCCCAGCTCGTAGAGCAGGATCAGCGGTCCAGCCATGAAAACCTGGGTCACCAGGTCCGGCGGGGTCAGCACGGCGGAAACGATGAACGCCATGAGCACGGCGTACTTGCGCTTCTTGCGCAGCCCCTTGGAGGTGACCAGGCCCATGCGGGACAGAAAGAAGATCACCAGGGGCAGCTCAAAGACCACCCCAAAAGCGATCAGCAGCCTGAAGGAAAAGGCAAAGGCCTCTTTCATGGACATGTAGGGGCGGATGAGCTCCTCGGTGAAGCCCATGAAAAAATCATAGCCAAAGGGAAAGACCACGAAATAGCCGAACAGGGCCCCGGTTGCGAAGAACAGCGCGGAAACCATGGCCATGGGAATGAGATAGCGTCGCTCATTGGAGTACAATCCGGGAGCCACAAAAAGCCAGATCTGGTAAAAGACATAGGGCAGGGCCAGGAACAGGCCGGCCAAAAACGCCACCTTGATGTAGGTGAAGAAGGCCTCGTGGGGCGCGGTGTAGATGATGGTGCTTCCCTCGGGCAGGGCCTCGAACAAGGGCAGCATCAGGATCTTGTAGATGTCCCGGGCAAAGGCGTAGCAGGCCAGCATGCCCACGAACACCGCAATGAAGGAGCGCACCAGCCGCTTCTTGAGCTCCATGAGGTGGTCGGTGAGGTGCATCTCGCCCTGGGCGCCGTTCTGCTCCTTCGTGCCCTCCTCCCGGCTCTCCTCTTCGGACCCGGGTGCTTCCCTCTTGTCCTGGGGGGTCTCGCTCATGCCTTGCTGCTCTCCCGGGTTTGGTCCTCTTCCTGGGCATCAGGCCCCTCGTCGGCAGGCTCTTCCGGACTGCTGCCGGGATCCGGCGCCCCACTCTCCGCAACATGGTCTTCGCCCGAGGATTCTTTTTCTCCGGCTTCTTCAGCGGTTTGCTCAGGCCCGGCTGCGGGATCGGCCCTCTCATCGGTGGGCTCTTCCGTTTTTTGACTGCTGCCGGGATCCGGCGACCCACTCTCCGCGGCCTGATCTTCGGCCGGGGATTGCTTCTCCCCGGCTTCTCCGGAGGGTTGCTCAGAGCCGGCCTCGCTCTCGGGCTTCTCGTCGAAGAGCTTCTTCTTGACCTTGCTCTGGCGCTCCTCCTG
Source organism: uncultured Desulfohalobiaceae bacterium (assembly GCA_964594925.1). Classification (GTDB taxonomy): domain Bacteria; phylum Desulfobacterota; class Desulfovibrionia; order Desulfovibrionales; family CAZUBS01; genus CAZUBS01. The sequence goes on along the minus strand of CAZQOG010000100.1, from coordinate 6,881 downwards.
CTCCAGGCGCTCGGCCTCCAGATCGACGGTCCGCTTCACGTCGTTGCTCATGCGTTTGAACTCGGCAAAGCCCTTGCCAAGGGTCCGGGCGATCTCCGGAAGCTTCTGCGGCCCGATCACGATGAGGGCGATGACCAGAATGATCATCAGCTCCGTGGTTCCAATTCCGAACATAATATGCCTCGTTTAAGAGTTCGAAGTCTGAAGTTCGAAGCTTGAAGCAAGAAAAATTTTTCGTCAGCGATCAAATATAGAGAGAGGACCGAAAAAGGCAACGTCTGTGATCCATCCTAAAAACCTGCCTGAACGACACTGCTCTTCCCCTGGCGCAACGTTCTTTCCCTTCGAACTTCGAACTCTTTCTTGCTTCCAGCTTCCAGCTTCCAGCTTCGAACTTCGAACTTCGAGCTTTCCCTACTCCCACTCGATGGTGCTGGGGGGCTTGGAGGAGATGTCCAGCACCACCCGGTTCACACCCTTGACCTCGTTGATGATCCGGTTGGACATCCTGGCCAGGATCTCGGAAGGCAGCCTGGACCAGTCCGCGGTCATGGCGTCCTTGCTGTCCACGATCCGCAGGGCCACCACATTTTCGTAAGTGCGCTCATCCCCCATGACCCCGACGGTCTTGAGGGGGAGGAGCACGGCAAACCCCTGCCAGACCTTGTAGTACCAGTCAGAGGCCATGAGCTCGTTGTGCACGATCTTGTCTGCCTGGCGCAGCATGTCCAGCCGCTCGGGCGTGACCTCCCCGATGATGCGAATGGCCAGGCCCGGCCCGGGAAAGGGGTGGCGCCAGACCAGAAAATCGGACAGGCCGAGCTCCATTGCCACCTTGCGCACCTCGTCCTTGAACAGTTCGCGCAGGGGCTCCACCAGGGAGAGCTGCATCCGCTCGGGCAGCCCCCCGACATTGTGGTGGCTCTTGATCACTGCCGACGGGCCCTTGAAGGACACGCTCTCGATCACATCGGGGTAGAGGGTTCCCTGGGCCAGGTACTTGACCCCGGAAAGGGCCCTGGCCTCCTTGTCAAAGACCTCGATGAAGGTGTGGCCGATGATCTTGCGCTTCTCCTCCGGGTCCTCGACCCCCTTGAGCCTATCCAGGAACAGGTCCTGCACCTGGACGTAGGTGAGGTTCAGGTCAGGGAAATGGCGTTTCAGGTAGGTCACCACCTCCTCGCCTTCGTCCATCCTGAGCAGGCCGTTGTCCACGAAGATGCAGTGCAGCTGGCGCCCGATGGCCTTGTGCAAGAGCAGGCTGACCACGGTTGAGTCGATGCCCCCGCTCAGACCGCAGACCACGTGATCGTCCTTGATGGTGCGCGGCAGCTCCTCCATGAGCCCGTCCACAAACGAGGCCATGTTCCAGGTCGGCTTGAGCTCGGCCACCCCGAACAGGAAGTTGCGCAGCATCCTGTCGCCTTCCTCGGTGTGGGCCACCTCGGGGTGGAACTGCAGGGCGTAGAGGCGCCGCCCGGTATCGGCCATGGCCGCCACGTCAACGCTTTTGGTCCTGGCCAGGACCGTGAACCCCGGGGGCGGGGAAAGCACCTTGTCCCCGTGGGACATCCAGACGTTGAGGGGCTCCTCTCCCTTGAGGCCTTTCCAGAGGAGACTTTCGTCGACGAGGTTGAGCTCGGCGCGGCCATACTCCCTGTCCTGGGCCGGCACGACCTTTCCGCCCAGCTCGCGGGCCAGGAGCTGCATCCCGTAGCAGATCCCGAGTACGGGCAGCCCCCAATCGAGAATGGCGGCATCCATCCCCGGCGACTCCGGGTGGGTCACGCTGGCCGGACCTCCGGACAGGATCAGCGCGGAAGGCGACAGCCCCTTGAGCTCGTCGGTCGGGATCGTGCAGGGGTGGATCTCCGAGTAGACGCCCGCTTCCCGGGTCCGCCGGGCAATGAGCTGGGTGTACTGGGACCCGTAATCGAGAATGATGACCTTGTCTTCCTGCTGCATGCTGTACCCGCGGCTGTGCTGTGGTCGTTGTCGCCGGCATGAACCGGACCGGATCAGTACGATTCCACCCGGTAATTCGGGGCTTCCTTGGTGATGATGACATCGTGCACGTGGCTCTCCCTCAGACCGGCCGGAGAGATCTTGACGAACTGGGACTCGGCCTGGAGCTGCGGAATGTCCCTGCAACCGACATAGCCCATTCCGGAGCGCAACCCGCCGATGAGCTGGTAGAGGCTGTCCATGACCGGGCCTTTGAATGGCACGCGGCCAACTATACCCTCCGGAACCAGCTTCTTGGACTTCTCCTGGAAGTAGCGGTCCGAGCTGCCATCCTTCATGGCGTCGATGGACCCCATGCCGCGGTAGATCTTGTAGGTCCGGCCCTGATAGAGGATGGTTTCTCCGGGGCTTTCCTCGGTCCCGGCCAGCATGCTGCCCATCATGACCGTATCCGCACCGGCCGCAATGGCCTTGACCACGTCGCCGGAGAACTTGACCCCGCCATCGGCGATCAGACAGCACTCCGCTTTTCTGCAGGCCTTGACCGCCTCCATGATGGCCGTAATCTGGGGCACGCCCACACCTGCCACGACGCGCGTGGTGCAGATGGACCCGGGCCCGATGCCCACCTTGACCGCGTCCACCCCTGCCTCGATCAGCGACGTGGCCCCTTCGTAAGTGGCCACGTTCCCCCCCACCAGCTGGCAGCGGGGGAAGGATGACTTGATGTCCCGCACCGCTGTGAGGATGTTCTTGGTGTGACCGTGGGCAGAGTCCAGGACAATGACATCGACTCCGGCGTTAAGCAGCACCTCCACCCGCTCGGAGCGGTCGCTCCCGACACCGACCGCGGCCCCGACCCGAAGGCGGCCGAGCTCGTCCTTGCAGGACTGGGGATATTTTTTGACCTTCTCGATGTCCTTGATGGTGATCAGCCCCTTGAGCGTGTTCTGCTCGTCCACCACCAGGAGCTTTTCGATGCGGTTTTGGTGCAGCAGCTCCTTGGCCCGCTCCATGTCCGTCCCTACGGGGACGGTAATCAGGTTCTCGCTGGTCATGACGTCGGAGACCAGGATGTCCATGTCCTTGACAAAGCGCACATCTCTGTTGGTCACGATGCCCACCAATCGGTCGTTCTTGACCACCGGCAGCCCCGAGATCCGGTACTCGGACATGACCTGCAGGGCCATGCCCACGGTATAGTCGGGCTCCACCGTGACAGGCGCCACGATCATGCCGCTTTCCGATTTCTTGACCTTTTCCACCTCCAGCCGCTGTTGCTCGACGCTCATGTTCTTGTGCACGATGCCCACACCCCCGGCCCGGGCCAGGGAAATGGCCATCTGGGACTCGGTGACCGTGTCCATGGCCGCGCTGAGCAGGGGGATGTTCAGGGCTATTTGCGGCGTGAGAAAGGTGTTCACCTCCACCTGGTCCGGAAGAATCTCCGAGTATCTGGGCTGCAGCAGGACATCGTCAAAGGTGAGACCGGTCCCGATTATCTTTTCCATGGGTGCTCCAGTGTGGTTCCTTTCTGCGGGGGTTTCTAGCACATGTTTCAAGCCCGGAAAAGCGGGGATTCGGGCATCCTCCAGAGGCCAGACGATCAAAGCCCGGAGTTGGAAGTTCGAAGCAAGAAATCCGTTTTAGCTAGCAGCGCCCGCCCCCGGCTGGTTCTGACTCCGAGCAATCCTCGCCTCCTTTGAACATCACCTTCGAACGTTCTGAAGCTTTTTGATTTTTCTCTCTTGCTTTCAGCTTCCAGCTTCGAGCTTCCAGCTTTTTACTCTTGCATCTCCTGGGCAGCCTGCTCCTTCAGCCCGGACTCGGCATCGGGTGCCTCGAGCACGGCCCGGAAGTGTCCTTCGGCCTGGTCGGGATCGTCCAGATAATGCTTGTACAAAATGCCCAGGTTGAAGTGGGCGGTGACATTGTCCGGGTCCTTCGCAAGGGCCCTGTTGAGATACCCGGCTGCTTCCTCGTGGTTGCCGGCCCTGAAGGTGGACATGGCCAGCTGGTTGAGCAGCATCACGTTCTCCGGTTGCGCCTGCAGGGCCCGTTCCAGGAACAGGGCCGCCCTCTCCCAGGAGCCTATGGTCATGAAGGCCTCGCCCAGGGCGGTCAGGACGTCCGGGTCGTCCGGGTTCTCATCAAGCCGTTCCATGAGGGCGGCGATCTGGCCCATACCCCCTGCCTCGCCGTGGTCGTGCTCCCTGACCTCCACCCTGCGTGTCAGGGAGGGGTTTTCGATACGGTACATAAAAGAGAACACGAACATGACCCCGAGCCCCAGCGCCATGACCAACAGCACGCCGTTGAGACCAGCCCTGGAGTTACTCATGGGGACCGTCCTGCAAAAGCTCCATCTGCGCCAGTCGCTGGTCGATGCGCCTCTGCTTCTGGGCCAGGAATGCCAGGTAGCCGCACACACCGATCCAGACCACTGCATTGCCAGCCATCAAAAAAATAGTGTTGTCCATAACGCGTCTTTCCTGTCTGCGGTTACCAGTTTGTTGAAAAAATCCGGTTTCCTATCTGCTTCCTCAGTGGGAGGACAGCAGGCCGTCAAGCCGCATCTTGTCCCTGAGTTGACGCCACCTGAGCCAGACGATGGTGACAACGAAGACGCCCCAGGCCGCCAGGCCGACCAGGACGGTGGCCAGCATTTCCGGCTCCAACCCCCCCTCGGCGCTGGCCAGCACTGCCGGGTGGATGCTGCGCCACAGCCGGGCCGACAGAAACACCAGGGGCACGTCCAGAAAGGCCACGATGCCAAGGACCGCACACAACGTGCGGCGCCGCTCCCCCCCAAGCTCGGACCCGCGCAGAATCAGGTAGGCGGCATAGATGAACCACATGATCAGCGTGGTGCTCAGGCGAGGGTCCCAGGTCCACCATGTGTTCCAGGCCGCCCTGGCCCAGAGGGAGCCGGTGAGCAGGGCCAGCCCGCTGAAAAGCACACCCAGCTCGGCCGCGGCACCGGCCAGGAGGTCGTATGCCGGCCGGCGCTGCAGCAGGTAGCCGATGCTGGCGACAAAGACCGTGAAAAAGCAGACCAGCGCCCACCAGGCCAGGGGCATGTGCAGGTAGAAAATCTTCTGCACCATCCCCATGGTCTGCTCCACGGGCGCGTAAAACCAGACCAGTGCCTGGCTGGCCACCAGGGCCGCTCCCGACGTGACCGCCAGCAGCACCGGCAGGGTGTATCTCGGTCGTGTCACAGAGGCTTGCATGGGATCACTCCGCTTTCGAGTAGACAAAGGGAAACAGCAGCAGGGCCGCCCCCGTGAACAGGGCGTCAAAGGCTCCGGCCAGCCCGAACCAGGAGCTGACGGCTTCCACGGGTTCCCCGGTCAGCAACCCCCCCCCGACCCTGATTCCGGTCAAAAGCAGCGGAATCAGCAGGGGGAAGACGATCACCGTGAGCAGGGAGTCCCGCCCGCTCTGCCCCTGCCCCAGAGCCCCGAGCAGTGAACCCAGGACAACGAGGCCCCAGTCGACAATCAGCAACAGGGCCAGCGCCTGGGACCAGGAGCCGATCTGCCCGATGCCCAGGAAAATGATCGAGGCCGGCAGGAACAGGCCCTGGACAAGGAGCAGCAGCAGCCATCCCGCCAAAGCCTTGGCCAGCCAGATCCCCTGTGCCGGCAGGGGGGACAGGATCAGCCCCAGGCGGGCTTCGTTGTCCTCTTCCAGCCCGTACAGGGAGTTGAAGATCAGGACCAGGCTGAAGCTGGTGGCCAGCCAGAAGATGGCCGCCGCCCACTGGGGATCGATGGGCTGGCTGCTGTCCTGGGCCAGGCTGAACACGAAGATGAGCAACAGCCCCATCAAGGCCGACTGCGCCAACCCCTGGCCGTTGGAGACGATGACCCGGATGTCCTTGCCGGCCAGGATGCGGGTCCTAGACCACATCTGCGCCCTCTGTCCCGGCTGCTTCTAGGTAGCTGGCGGCCGGACCGAAGTAGGCCATTCGCTGGCGGTCCAGTACCAGCACGCTGTCGGCCCTTGGCAGATCCTGTTCCACCTGGTGGCTGACCCAGACCATCGCGCTCCCCCGGCGCCTGGCCGCGGCGATCTCTTTGCGCAAGAGCTCCTGTGAGGCCGGGTCCAGGCCCGTGCTGGGTTCGTCCAGAAAAATGAGCTGCGGGTCCAGCAGCAGGACCCTGGACAGGCTCAGACGCTGGGCCATGCCCCGCGAAAACGTGCCGGCCAGCTCAAAGGCCACCCCGGCCAGCCCGACCCGTTGCAGCAGCCCCAGAAGCTGGTGGCTGCTGTGCCCGGTCGCGTACATGCCGCTCCAGAAGCGCAGATTGTCCACAGCCGTGAGCTGGGGGTAGATAAAGGTGCTGTGGCCAATGTACCCGATCTTGTCCCGGGGCACTTGGCAGACAACCCGGCCCCTGGTGGGCGCCATGAGCCCGCACAGGATCTTGAGCAGGGTGGATTTCCCAGCTCCGTTCGGGCCGATGACAATGCAGATCTCACCGGGCCCGAGCGACAGGTCCACATCCTTGAACACCAGCTTGGTGTCGTAGACCTTGGATACTTTCCTGGCATGGAGCATCATGTGTTCAGGGAGCGCCGCCCCCGGAGCGGACAACGCCCTCGTCGGATCGAACAGAAGGCCCCTCCTTTCTCCGCCCCAGGGTCAAAAAGGCGATCACGCAGACCAGCGTGCCCCCGATCCAGATCCAGTTCACAAGCGGGTTGACCCTGACCGAGAGGCTGATGGCCCCTTCTTCCGTAATGCCCAGGAGCGTGGCGTAGAGCTCGTCCCCAAGCCCGGGGATGACCGAGACCTCGGCAAACGGCTGATCAAACTGGCGGTAGACCCTGCGTTCCGGGGTCAGCCGGCCCACCTTTCTCCCATCGCGGGACACCTCGAGAATTACCCCTACCGCTGCCATGGATTC
>CAZQOG010000099.1:0-10343 GCA_964594925.1 uncultured Desulfohalobiaceae bacterium | reverse complement strand
GGGGTTGGCCTCGTCGGACGGCCCGAAGATCCGGTCGAACTTGTCCCCGCCCACGTCCAGGGTCCTGATGACCACCTTGCGGGGATGGACGATGTGGGCCAGGTCCCTGTACTCCTCCATGAGTTCCTCTTCACCGGGCAGCTCGCGGCGGTTCATGTAGCTGTACTCGCTGCGGTACAGGCCGATGCCTTCGCCCCCGTTGTCCAGGACCGTGGCCACCTCTTCAAAAAGCTCGATGTTGGCCAGCACGTTCACCCGGTAGCCGTCGATGGTCTCCCCCGGAAGGTTGCAGCGCCTGATGATGTTGGCCCGGTAATTCTCGAACTGGTACTTCAGGTCGGAGTAATGGGCCAGCTCCTCCTCGTCCGGGTCGATGAGGATGCGGCCCTTCATGGCATCGATGATGATCAGCTCGTTGTCGATGATGCCCGGCTCGAGATCGGCCACGCCCACCACCGCCGGGGTCTGGAGCGATCTGGCCAGGATGCCCACGTGGGAGGTCTTGCCCCCGGTGGCCGTGGCAAAGGCCATGATCTTGTTCACGTCAAGCTCGATGGTGTCCGCCGGAGTGAGGTCCCGGGCCACCAGAATGACCCGTGAGTCGATGGGCTCGATCTCGTCCACGCTTCCGGCCATCGCATTCAGGACCCGTTTGACCACCTGCCTGATGTCCAGAATGCGCTCCCGGATATACTCGTCCTGGATCTGCCTGAAGGCCTTCTCGATATCCGCCACGGCCTTTTCCAGGGCCCACTCCGCATTGAGCCGCTGCTCGCGTACGTAGCCCGTGGCGGTTGCGCGCAGCTTCTTGTCCCGCAGCAGCATGATGTGGGTCTCCAGGACCGCGGCATGCTCCCGAAGCTCCAGGGGGACCTTGGCCTGGATATCCTCCAGCTCTTTGCCTGCCAGGTCAAAGGCCGTGGTGAGCCGTTGGACCTCTGACTCGACCTCTTCCTGGGATATGATCTGGCGCGGTGCGAGATGGAAGCCGCCCCGCCGCAGATAGTAGGCCTTGCCAATGCCAATGCCCACGGAAACAGGAATGCCCGTCAATATCTTCTTTGCCACCTAACCCCCACCCAAACCCTGCTTGAAGACCTTCTCCAGCTGCTGGGCAGCTTCGCCTGCATCCTCGCCGGTGACCTTGATCTGCATGTGCGCCCCCTGGGTCGCGGCCAGGGTCAGGATGTCCAGGACGGACTTGCCGTCCACCTCCCGGCCGTCAAGGGCAAGAACGACCTCCGCCTTGAACTTCTGGGCTTCCTTGGCCAGCAAGGCGGCAGGCCTGGCGTGCATGCCCAGCTCGTTGCGGACGCAGACCTCTATGATCCGCGTTTCATCAGACATAGCTGCCACTCCATGACCGGGACCATTGTGTTTTCATTAGCCGAGCACCATCGTCCAGAGCTCGACCAGGATCGGCCAGAACAAAAAGGCCATGCCCGCTGCCACCACCACGCCCTCCCTGAACAGCATGGTCCGTTCGGCGATCCATGCGCAGAGCACCACCAGGCCGGCCCAGGCCCAGAAGGTCCAGGGAGAGTCCCAGGGCGGGTTGTTGATGGGATATATCCTGTACCATATCAAAAGCAGCAGCAGGGCATTGGTGATCTTGATCCGCTGTCCCTTGTTGATGAGATCCCACGCCTTGACCTTCTGCAGGAAGGTCAGGCCGCTGGTCAGCCCTCTCCAGAAGGTGAAGACCTTGAAGACCTGAATGGCGGCCAGGGCCGTACCGAGCCACACAAAAGCCAGGGCTCTCTGATCATAGAGCAGCAGACATATCGTGGACAAGGACCAGAAGATGAGCAGGCTGCCCCCGAAGACCGAGTCCCCGATGGCCGACAGGGTGTAGGTGGTGGTCTGGCGGATCCGGCCCAATGCCCGCGGCGGCAACGCCCCCTGAGCGATCTTGCGTTCCAGGAACAGGAAATATCCCACCAAAAAAGGCGTCCAGTAGGGGTGGGTGTTGTACAGGCGCAGGTGCCGCTTGCGGGCCTGTTTCAGGCAGGCCGGGTCCTGGTACAGGGCCCTGAGCCCCGGCTCCATGGCAAAGGCCAGCCCCACGTTCTGCAACCCCCTGGTGTTGAAGCAGGCCCCCACCAGATAGGTGCGGAAGAAGCAGGCCAGAGTCTTTCTCCAATCCCAGTTCACGGCCGTGCTCAGCCCCCTTCGCTCTCGTTCCCGTCCGGGGATGCCCGCAATCCCCCCGCTGCCTTCACGGCCTGGTACGCTGCATAGACGCTCTTTCGCGACCACCCGTGGGATCGGGCCGCGACCCTGGCCACCACTTCCCCGGGAGGTCCTCCCCGTTCCATTTCCCGGAGCAGCATGTCCTCAATGTCCTGCTCCGTGCTCAGGACCTGCTCCGCAAGCGGAGGGCCGACCACGACGGTGATCTCGCCCAGCAGGTTTTCCGCCGCCTCCCGGGCCTGGCTCAACTGACAGCTCATAACCTGCTCATGTACCTTGGTCAATTCACGGGCGATGCACACCTCCCGCTCGCCGAGCACGGCGTGGGCCAGGGCGAGCGTCCCGGGCAGCCTGCTCTTGCGCTCGAAGAAGATCAGGGTGGTCTTGAGAGCGGCAAAAGGCTCCAGGGTCTTGCGCTGCTCTCCCGGCTTGCGGGGCAAAAAACCAAGGAACGTGAAGGGGGTCGGGGGGAGACCGCTGACGGTCAGCGCTGCAAGCACTGCCGATGGGCCGGGCACGGGCGCCACCCTGAAGCCGGCCTGACGCACGGACCGCACCAGCCTGTACCCGGGGTCGGAGACCAGGGGGGTTCCGGCATCCGAGACCAGGGCCACGCTGCTTCCTGCCTGAAGCAGGGTGACGACCTCGGCTGCACGGTTGGACTCGTTGTGCTCGAAAAGGCTCAGAAACTTCTTCTTGGGCAACCCGGCCTTCTTGAGGAGCATGCCGGTGCGCCTGGTGTCCTCGGCCAGGATGAGGTCCGCCTGTGCCAAAACCTCCCTGGCCCTTTCGGAGAGGTCACCAAGGTTGCCAAGCGGTGTGGCCACGACCCACAGCGTCTGAGAGCTGGAAGACATCAATGGTGTGCTCCACATCCGGCCTGGGGCCGTCCATGACTACGGTTATCAGGTCGAAGCGGCAGGACCTGTCCCACAGGCCGTGCTTGCTCAGGTAGGCACTGGCGGCACGGATCAACCGTTGCTGCTTCTGCCTGGTGACTGCGTCGCCGGGAGCGGCCAGGCTGTTCAGGGCCCTGGTCTTGACCTCGACGAACACGATCAGCCTCCCCTTGCGGCAGACGATATCCAGCTCGCCCAGCCGCGTCCGCCAGTTGCGGTCGAGAATCGTGTACCCCCGGCGTTCCAGATAGGACCCGGCCTCGGCCTCACCGCGGCGCCCCTGCCTCAGATGCCCGGAAGCCGACACCTCAGCTCCTTCGGCTCGGTTTTGATCCGTTTGAAGGTCATCCGGTGCATGGGGCTTGGGCCGAGGGTCTTCAGCACCTGGAGGTGGTCGGCGGTGCCGTACCCCTTGTGCCGGGAAAACCCATACCCTGGATAGCGTTTTTCCAGGTGGTCCATCAACCTGTCCCGGAAGGACTTGGCCAGGACGGATGCCGCTGAGATGGCCGGGACCAGGGCGTCCCCGTTTACGATTGAACGCTGGCTGATGCCAAGGTGGGGGATGGTTGCGTCTCCATCGACCAGGACGACCCCCGGCTGGGTCCGGAGTGTCCTCACTGCCCGCTGCATGGCCAGAAGCGATGCCTGGAGCACATTGACCCGGTCGATCTCTGGAGGCCAGGACACCCCCAGGGACCAGGCCACGGCCCGGGCCGTGACCACCGCCCCCACCCGGGTGCGCTGCGTGGGGGTCAGGGCCTTGGAATCGTCGAGTCCGGGGATCTCGCACCCATGGGGGAGGACAACCGCTGCCGCGACCACGGGTCCTGCAAGACAGCCCCTGCCCGCCTCGTCCACGCCGGCCACAGCCCCCTTTCCGGGCTGCGGGCACAGCCTCAGTTGGACCAGGTGGTGTCGGAGTCCGGGCATGCAATCAGGCCATGGTCACTGCGCCGTGATGGCTGGCTGAAGGTGTGATTGGGGCAGCTGGGGTGTCTGCCCGGCCGGGGTTCCTTGTCTCCTGTCGCTGGCTGTGCTCCGCCGAAGCCCGGAGCAGAAAAGGACAGATGCATACAGCTTCCGGCGGCTCTCTCAGGCTGCCGGCTTCGGTGGGACCCAGGGCTTTCCGGCTGCCTGCTACCAGGGAGTCCTGATCTTGAGCCGGGCAGCCTTGCCCTTGAGTTTCCGCAGATAGTAGATCCTGCTCTGGCGGACCTTGCCCTGGGTCACCACCTCGATCTTCTCGATGGAGGGGGAGTACATGGGGAAGATACGCTCGACACCGATGCCATTGGAGATTTTGCGCACGGTGAAGGTGGCGTCTGTGGTTCCGCGCCTGACCTTGATGACCGTGCCCTGAAAGACCTGGATACGCTCCTTCTCCCCTTCGATGATCCGGACGTGCACCTTGATCGTATCCCCGGCCCTGAACTCGGGCAGGTCAATGCGCATGTGCTCGCGCTCGATTTTTCGCAACAGTTCCATGGCCAACTCCTTGATGTGTCGTGATCTCCCGCTGGGAGTGCTTGTCTGGTTGCCGTCACAGGGCGTCGCCCAGAAGACGGTCGATTAAAATAGCAGCCGCTGACCGAACAGACAAGTGGTTGTAGCGGCCAAAGGGCCGAATCGGGGGCAGGCTCCCGTGGGCCAGCCGTGTCACCTCGTCCGAAAGCCCGGCCCCAGTGCCAAGAAGCAGCAGCACCGGGCCAGTGGACAGCATCTTCCTGACCGGGGAGAAGCCCATGCTCCCCCCTGTGGCGGCGCTGGTGGCAAGCACCGTGGGCGGCATCCCGCACCGCTGTTCGATCTCTTTTATGACCGCGGCCACGTCGTCCGCCACCCACACGTCCTGCAGGGCCTGGGCCCGGTCCGGGTTGGCCCGGCACCCGGGCCCGCTCCGCCAGTGGGCCATGAGCCGCTCCGCCAGCTGCTGCTGGTCCTTGAGCGGAGTGACCAGGGCCACCCCCCCCATTCCATAGGAATGGGAAACGCGTGCAATATCGTGGATATCCAGGTTTGTCAAAGACACTGCCGTACTTTCTTCATGCCTGGTTTTGACCGGGCCGTGCACCAGGGCCACGAACAGGTTGCGCCCGGGCCGCACCCGCGGCGCCCCGGTCAGAAAAGCCCTGTCCCCTCTGGACAGCGGGGTTTCGGCCAGAAGGTCCGGCCTGCGGCAAAGGGTGGTTTGCAGGGCCTGCTGCCGTCTCCAGGCGGCAATTCTGGCGTGGTCCCCTGAGAGCAGGACCTCCGGCACCTCCCTGCCCCTGAAGACCTCCGGCCTGGTGTAGTGGGGGTACTCCAGCAGGCCGCCGGCAAAGCTTTCCTCGTCCGGGGAAGACGCGTGCCCCATGAACCCGGGACGGAGCCTGGCCACCGCCTCGATCAGGCACACCGCTGCAGCCTCCCCCCCGTTGAGCACGAAGTCTCCCACCGACACCGGCTCCACTGGCACAAGCTCCTCCAAACGAGCGTCAATTCCTTCATAGCGACCGCAGATCAGGGTCAGCCTCTCTTCCGCGGCCAGAGCCGCCGCCTTCTCCTGGGTCAGCCGCCTGCCCCGGGGTGAGAGCAGCAGGAGACGGCCTGGCTGCTCCAGGCTCTCCAGGGCCCGGACCAGGGGGGGCAAGGCCATGACCATGCCCGGGCCACCGCCGTACGGCCGGTCGTCAACGCTGCGGTGCCGGTCCGTGGTGTACTCCCGCGGGTTGACCAGATCGAATGACACCAGCCCCTCGTTTCTGGCCCGGCCCAGCAGGCCGCAGTCCAGGGGGCCCTGGAAGAACTCCGGGAAGATGCTCAAGATGGTGAAGTGCACGCGCTGACTCGTGGCTGCAGGTCGAAAAAGATGCTCGTAAAGCCGGAGGAGCAGGGCCTCAAGGCCTTGCAATGACTCCTTCCAGTCCGTTGTGAGAGGAGGTCAAACCGGGTCTACTTCCTGGTGCGGTCTCCCCTTGATGCTGCAGACCGGGCCGCTTCCTCCAGGTAGAGCTCCACCAGGCCGGGGGGCGGCGACACCATGACCTGCTTCTTTTCCAGGTCGATTCTCTCAACAAAAGGCTCGGCCACGGGGAACAGGATCTCCCGGCCCTGATCGTCTTTGATCGTCCAGTACTCCTGCCCGCTGTGCGCCTGCACGTCGTGGATCCGGCCCAGGGGTGTGCCGTCCGCCAGCAGGACCTCGCATTCCAGGAGTTCGAACAGGTAGATCTCGCCCTCCTCCCTGGGGGGCAGGTCGCGGTATCGGACCAGAAGCTCCCGTCCGCGCAGGGACTCTGCGTCGTCCCTTCCCTGGACCCCTTCCAGCCTGAGCACCACCCGCCCCGAGTGCATACGGAACCCGGCGATCCGGTACCGGGACACCTTGCCGGCCGTATCCCGGACAGAGACCCCGGGCAGCTGGTCAAAAAGCAAAGGGGAGCCGGCATAGGAATCAATGATCAGCTCCCCTTTCAGCCCGAAGGGCTTGGCCACACGGCCGATGGTCAGGTACTGCGGCTTGCCCATGCAGGACAAGGCGGCCGGGCTACTCGAGTATCTCGAGCACCGAACGCTTGCGGTTCTTGGTGGAGGAAGCGCTCAGGATGGTGCGCATGGCCCGGGCCGTTCGCCCCTGCTTGCCAATGACCTTACCGAGGTCCTCCTTGGCCACCTTCAGCTCGATGACCGAGGTCTGCTCCCCCTCGATCTCGGTGACCACGACGGCATCTGGATTGTCCACCAAAGCCTTGGCGATGTACTCGATAAGATCCTTGAGCATAGGGCACCTCCACTGGGAATCGACGTTCCGGGTCCTCAGTCGTAGAACCCGGTTCTCTTCAGCAGGGAACGTACAGTGTCGCTTGGCTTGGCTCCACGGTCGATCCACATCCTGGTCTTTTCCTTGTCCACCTTGATCTCGTTGGGCTCGACCATGGGATTGTAATGGCCGATGATATCCAGCGCCCTGCCGTCACGCCTCGTGGCGCTGTCCAGGGCCACGATCCTGTAGAAAGGACGTTTCTTCGACCCCATACGGGTCAACCTCAGTCGCAATGCCATGTCGTGTCTACCCCCATGTTACTCGGATACAGTTACTGAATAAGAAAATCAAAGGGCTGCCGGGCAGCTGCGCTGCCTGGAACCACCCTGTTTACCGACGCTTCTTCTGCTTCTTGCGCTGGGCCTTTTTGCGTTTGGCCTTGAGACGCTTTTGCGCGCTTGGGCCGGCTCCAGGAGCCTTGCCGGGCATGGGGGAATCGCCTTCCCCTCCCGGGATTCCCGGCATGCCCGGCATTTTGGGCATGCCTCCACCTGCATTCATGCCCTTTGCGCTCACTTTTTTCAACATCTTTTGCATTTGGGTGAAATTCTTCAGCAGCTGGTTGACGTCCTGGACCGAGGTTCCGCTGCCCCGCGCAATCCGCTCCTTGCGGCTGGCGTTGATGATCCTAGGGCTGTGGCGCTCCTGGTGCGTCATGGAGTTGATCAGTGCCTCGATCCGGCCCAGCTCCTTCTCAGGCACCTGCACGTCCTTGAGCTTGTCCCGGACCTTTCCCATGCCGGGGATCATCTTGAGCAGGCTCTCCATGGACCCCAGCTTGCGGATGCGGCGCATCTGCTTCCGGAAGTCCTCCAGGTCGAACTCCGCCTTCTGGAACTTGCGCTCAAGCTCCATGGCCTCCTTTTCGTCCACCCCTTCCTGAGACTTCTCGATCAGGGTCAGGATGTCGCCCATGCCCAGAATGCGCGATGCCACCCGGTCCGGGTGAAAGACCTCAAGGTCGGAAAGCTTCTCCCCCACCCCGACAAACTTGATGGGAATGCCCACGATGCTCTTGATGGACAGGGCGGCACCTCCGCGGGCATCGCCCTCCATCTTGGTCAGTATCACCCCGGTCAGACCCAGGAGGTCATTGAACCTGGCGGCCACGTTCACCGCGTCCTGACCGGTCATGGCGTCCGCCACGAAGAGGATCTCGTTTGGGGAGCAGGCCTCCTTGATGGCCACCAGCTCCTGCATCAGGGTCTCGTCGATGTGCAGCCGGCCGGCCGTGTCCAAAAGGACCACGTTGTGTCCCTTGAGCCTGGCCTCCTCCACCGCACTGGTGCAGATCTCCACCGGGTTCACATCGCTGGTGGAGGGGTAGGCGGGCACATCGAGCTCCGAGGCCAGCTTCTGCAGCTGATCGATTGCCGCGGGACGGTAGACGTCGGCCGGCACCAGGTAGGGGGTCTGCTTCTGCCTCCTGAGGTGCAGGGCCAGCTTGCCGGTGGAGGTGGTCTTGCCCGAGCCCTGCAGCCCCACCAGCATGACGACCGCGGGCGCCCCCTTGAGATTGAGCCCCTCGGCCTCGCCCCCCAGGAGATCGATGAGCTCTTCGTGAACGATCTTGACCACCTGCTGCCCGGGGGTCAGGCTGGTCAGGACGTCCTGCCCCACGGCCCGGCCCTTGATCCGCTCCACAAAGTCCTTGACCACCTTGAAGTTGACGTCAGCCTCGAGCAACGCCAGACGCACCTCTCGAAGCCCGTTGAGAATGTTCTTCTCGTCAAGGCGACCCTGCCCCCGGAAGGTCTTGAAGGCGTTATTGAGCCTGTCGGATAAGCTGTCGAACATGGTGTTTCAGTTTTCTGTTCACGGGAAAGAGCAAAGTCGTTGGCTGTACCCCCTTTGCCGGGGCAAGTCAACGAATCAAGAAGTCCGGAGTCTGAAGTTCGAAGTTCGAAGGGAAGAATTCGCAAGACGGAAAAAATGACCCGGCCCTTTTCTTCCCTTGGAGCTTTTGGCTTGGAACTTGGAGCTACTTTTTTTCCATCGCCCGCCTGAACCCCTGGGCAGACCGTTCGATCACCGCGGCGTCCACGCAAAAGGTCAGCCTGAAGTAGCCGGGGGTTCCAAAGCCCGTCCCCGGCACGGCCAGGATGCGCTCCTGCTGCAGGGTCTGCACAAAGGCCACGTCGTCGCCACCAGGGGCCTGGGGGAAGACGTAGAAGGCCCCCCTGGGCCTGGTGAAGGTGTACCCCGCCGCCTCCAGCACCGTGACCATGGCCTGGCGCCGCTCCCTGTAGACCGAGACATCCACCTCGGCCTGCAT
Source organism: uncultured Desulfohalobiaceae bacterium (assembly GCA_964594925.1). Lineage (GTDB taxonomy): Bacteria > Desulfobacterota > Desulfovibrionia > Desulfovibrionales > CAZUBS01 > CAZUBS01. Next base: position 1,171 of record CAZQOG010000099.1, on the reverse strand, counting down.
GGCGCTGTCCAGGATCAGCTGCCCCACGGCAGGGGCGTTGACATAGCCCAGGATGCGGTTGGTGAAGACCAGCCCGTTCATGACCTCCGAACCTCCATCCATGGCGGGGTTGAGCAGCACGTACCCTATGCGTTCCCCGGCCAGGGAGAGGTTCTTGGAAAACGAGCTGACCACGATGCTGTAAGGGTAGAGGGGCAGGATGGACGGGACCTCCACACCTTCGAAGGTCAAAAACCGGTAGGGTTCGTCAGAGACCAGAAAGATGGGCCGTCCATACTCCCGGCTCTTGTCCTCAAGCAGCTTTGAGAGCGCTCTGAGCTCCTGCTCTTCATAGACCTGGCCGGAGGGGTTGTTGGGGGAGTTGATGAGCACGATCCTGGTCTTTTGATTCAAGGCCCTGGCCATGGCCTCCAGGTCCAGGCGAAAGGTCAGGGGCTCGGTGGGCACGGGGACCAGCCTGGCCCCATGGTTCTGGGCATAGAACCCGTACTCCACGAAGTAGGGGGCCGGGCAGGCAATCTCCTCGCCGGGCTCCATCACGGCCCGGAACAGGGCGTTCAACCCCCCTGCCGCACCACAGGTCAGGATGCAGTCGCCGGCCGCAACCTCCACGCCCTGCTCGCGGGAGAGCCTCGCGGCCAGATGCTCCCGCACCTGGGGATACCCGTTGTTGGGCATGTACCCAAAGGCAAACGGGCGACCGCTCTGATCCGCAATCCGCCTGAGCCCCTGACCAACTTCAGGCGGGGGCGGGAGGTCCGGGTTGCCCAGGCTGAAGTCATAGACGTTTTCCTCGCCGAACTGCTCCTTGAGCTCGCGCCCCGTCTCGAACATCTTCCTGATCCAGGAGGACCGTTCCAGACTGGCGGCAACCTGCGTCGACAAAAGACCCATCGTCAACTCCCACTGTTTGTACATTTGAAAACCCGAAGCTCCACGGCTCCGCGCTCATGGACACAGCAGCAGAGCGTATCGGTTCCATTATCCCTTTGCCGCGAGCTGGACCCACCTCTTGCTTCAAGCTTCCAGCTTCGAGCTTCCAGCTTCTAACAGTCTGTTGAAAAAGCAGGCCGTTCAAAAACCACGCTGGCAACCCAGGCTTCCCATAAGCTCCGGCGTGGCATGGGGCGCAAAAAGAGTTCAAGGACAACCCCAATGCTAAATTCTCCCA
>CAZQOG010000098.1:0-10552 GCA_964594925.1 uncultured Desulfohalobiaceae bacterium | reverse complement strand
ATGCCCAGCCGAATCCGTGTCTTTTATGAGGAATGACTTGGGCTGGTCTCTTGAACGCAGTGGGTGCAGGACCGGACATTCCTTGCTGGAACGAGGCGGTGGCGGTGGAGCGCCGGCAAGAACGGCCGAGACAACACAGGATCATGTGAGTGGGGAGGAACGCTACGCACTTCCATTCTGGCTGGTCACGAACACCCACGGCTTCTTTCCGAAACCGTCAATCTTAAAAAAGCACCCTCGAACCGGATAAGACTTTTGAACTCGGCAGGAGCCGGGCGGGGATCAGCGGCGGAGTGGGCCAGGGGGGATTTGTTGAGGAAACACGGCGGGCCTGCTGTGGAATGGAGGAGTTGTGCTGTACGGTTGGAAGCTTTTTGGAGAGCTTTTTGTTCCGACCCAGCGCAGACCCGCCGTTGTTTCATTGGGTGACAACATCATAAGTAACAAAGATCATGCCAGCCGGACCAGGACGGGGCCGAAATTATAAACTTCAGTAATAAATGGTTTTTTTGATTCAAGGCTATGTTTACCGGGCTGTGTGGCTTTCCTTGTTCCAACACAGTCATGGGCACTTTCAGGACAGAGAGTGCCGGAGCCCCTGGTACAGGCAGACACAGTCTTTGCACAAAGTTTTGTGCATTTTGCACAAAATTATGTGCCTGCAAGGAAGCGAACGTATTTTAAATTTTATTAAATAATTTGACAAAAAATTTAAAATAGTGAAATTTTTAAATTGTATTTTTTAAATAAGTAAAATGAGGCTGGTACATGGTCAAGGAACGGCTGGATGATCTGGATCGCAGGCTGGTGTCCATACTCTCCAGGGACGGCAGGCTCTCGCCTGGAACGATTGCCGGACAGACCGGGGTCACCGGGCCCACGATCAGGACCAGGATCAAGCTCCTGCTGGAGAAGGGTGTCCTCAGAATTGCCGGGCTGGTCGACCCTTTCAAGGTCAGGGGGCTGACCATCGCGCTGGTCTGCGTGACCCTGAAGAGCCACCACCAGATCGACGAGAAGCTGGATCAGATCTCCCGGTTGCCAAAGGTCAACTGGGCCGCGGTTGTGACCGGCCGCTACGACATCATGATCGAGGTGGTGCTCTCCGAGGAGACAGCGGACCTGTACCGGTTCATTGACCAGGACCTGTCGCGGGTGGGGGGAATCAACTCCAGCGAGACCTTTGTGGTCATGAACGCCAGGAGGAAGTGGGTAATGCTGCCAAAGGGTGTGAAGCATTGGTTGAACCAGTCCAGGGAGGAAACGTCATGATCATCGGAGTGCCCAGGGAGATCAAAGCCAACGAACATCGTGTGGGGTTGGTCCCTTCTGGCGTGAGAGCCTTCATCCGGTCAGGGCACGAGGTGCTGGTGGAAGCGGGTGCCGGGCTCGGCAGCGGAATCGACGACAGCAGCTATGTCGGGGCCGGAGCCGCGGTCGTGGACAGGGCCGCGGAAATTTTCGAACGGGCAGAAATGGTCATCAAGGTCAAGGAGCCCCAGCCGGCAGAGTACCCGCTGCTGCGCAAGGGGCAGATCCTGTTCACCTACCTGCACCTGGCCCCGGACAAGCCCCAGACCGAGGCCCTGGTCAACAGCGGGTGCATTGCCGTGGCTTACGAGACCATCCAGCTCGCGGACGGCTCCCTGCCTCTGCTGACACCCATGAGCGAGGTGGCCGGACGCATGGCCTCCCAGGTCGGGGCGGCCTACCTGGGCAAGTCCCATGGAGGCAGCGGCGTGCTGCTTGGCGGTGTTCCCGGAGTCAAGCGGGGCACAGTGACCATCATCGGCGGTGGCATTGTCGGGGCCAACGCTGCCAAGATCGCAGTGGGCCTGGGAGCGCAGGTCTACATCCTGGACGTCAACCACCGCAGGCTGGCTTACCTTGACGACATCTTCGGCAACAGCATCAACACCGTGATGTCCAACCCGGAGAACATCGCCCGGCTGGTGGCAGAGTCCGATCTGGTCATCGGCTCGGTGCTCATCCCCGGCGCAAAGGCGCCGTGGCTGGTGACCCGGGAGATGCTGGGCACCATGCAGCCAGGTTCTGTGGTGGTGGACGTGGCCATCGACCAGGGAGGGTGCTTCGAGACCAGCCGGCCCACCACGCACCAGGATCCCGTCTACGTGGTCGATGGGGTGGTGCACTACTGTGTGGCCAACATCCCCGGGGAGGTGGCCAGGACCTCGACCTACGCCCTGACCAACGTGACCCTGCCCTATGCCCTGGCCATTGCCGGCAAGGGCATCCGGCGCGCTGTCAGGGAGGACCCGGCCCTGGCCAAAGGGGTCAATGTCTGCAACGGACACATCACCTGCCCCCCGGTGGCCGAGACATTCCAGGCCGAGTGCGTGGATCTGGAAAACTGTCTGGAAGGGGTGGGCTGATCAAAAGCCTTCGCCCTGCCCGCAGAGGCGCTCCAGAGCGGACCTGGCCCGGGAACCCGCTCGGAACCGCGGCGAGAGCGGTGACTGGGGAGATTTGTGGACGAAGTGGACGCAGTGGACAGAGGCAGGGCAGTGGACGAAGTGGACGCCAAAGAAAAATTCAGGTTTTGTTCTTGGGGGTGTCCACTTCGTCCACTCTTGGGCCTTTGTCCACTGCGTCCACTCCGTCCACCCCCCTCTTCCCCCTCCCGGCAAGCCGGGAGGGGCCTCCGTCACTTCCCGGCCGCGTCCCCTCCCGGGGGGAAGTGGAGTTGGACGGGGTGGGTGGGTTTGCGGCGCAGGCGAAGGTTGAGCATTTCCACGCCCACGGAAAAGGCCATGGCAAAGTAGATGTAGCCCTTGGGGATGTGCAGGTCCAGGCCCTCGGCGATCAGGGAGACGCCGATGAGGATGAGGAAGCTGAGCGCCAGGATCTTGATGGTGGGGTGGTTGTCCACGAATTCGCCGATGGCCTTGGCCGCGAAGAGCATGACCCCCACGGCGATGACGATGGCCACGACCATTATCTCGATGTGCTTGACCAGGCCCACGGCGGTGATGACCGAGTCGAGGGAGAAGATGATGTCCAGGACGGCGATCTGCACCAGTACGCCCAGGAAGCCGGCCGCGGCCTGCTGGAGCTTGGTGTGCCCGGTCCCCTCCAGGCTGGAGTGGATCTCGAAGGTGGACTTCCAGAGCAGGAAGAGCCCGCCGACCACCAGGATGAGGTCCCGGCCGGAGATCTCCTCGCCAAAAATCGAGAACAGCGGGGTGGTCAGCTTCATGATCCAGACCAGGGAGAACAGGAGCAGCAGCCGGGAGCCCATGGCCATGGAAAGCCCCAGGACCCGGGCCCGGTTGCGCTGGTGCTCGGGCAAGCGGCAGACCAGGATGGAGATGAAAACGATGTTGTCGATGCCGAGCACGATCTCAATGGCGGTCAGGGTGGCCAGGGCGATCCATGCCTGTGGATCCAGAAGCAGCTCCATCGGGGCATCCCCTTTTCGTTTCTTGTTCAGTCAAACACGGCCGCGGCAAAGCTGACTGCCGAGCGGGTCGGCGCTTCGTGCCACATCTGGTAGTCCAGTACGCGCCCGGTACAAGGGGGGAGGATTTCCAGCATGGTGGCCAGGGCGGAGAAGCCGCAGACATTGAACCGGTCGTGGTGACGCTTTGATTCCTGCCAGAACCCGGGTGCGTCCCCTGCCACGAGTCGTTCCAGCAGCTCGGTGTCGTGGGTCACGGCCTGCTTTTCCAACCCCGAGGCCTCCAGGTCGTGACCGAACTTGGGGCCGATGTGGGACAGGTCCACCCCGGCCAGGATCAGCGTGCTCTTGTCGGGCTCAGTGATCAGGGCCCGCAGAGCATCGAGAAATTTCCCCGCCGTGTCCAGAAAGGCCTCGCGGCTGTACTCCGGGAGAGAGCCGAGCAGCGACCCGCACAGGATGGGGACCAGGAGGGTATTTTTTCGGCCAAGCAGGTGCTGCAGGAAGAGCACCTGAAACTCGACCGAATGCTCGTCCCGGTGGGCAAAGTCATCAGGGGACAGGCACCCCGGGCCGTGCTCCCGAAGCATGGTCACTGCCTGCACATCGGCCGCAAGCTGCCCAAGGGGGGTCGCAAACGTCTTGGACGTCAGGGAGTAGCAGCCGCCCGTGAGCTGATGCCCGATGCCCAGGACCACTATCCGGTCGAACCGTTGTCCCTTGATTGCGCTGTAGGCTGTTCCGTAGGCCCTGCGCCCGATGTCCAGATCGATATGCGGGGCAACCAGCCCAACGCTCCTGCCCGAAGGTTGGGAAACCGTGTCTGTCTTCGAGGCCAGGATGCTGTCCAGCAACCCTGACAGGTCGTCGCGGGTTTCCGGGTAGGAGCGGCCGCTGAGCGCGGCCGGACGGACCGGGGAGCGTGAGAAGGCGTTGATGAGCTCCTGCCTGGCCTGCCTGTACCCGGGCGTGTCCAGCAGGTGCAGTGAGTCCAGCTCGTCGAGAAGCTGCCCGACCTCCTGCGGGGAGACCGCCCCGCCCTGCCGCAGTCGGGAGAGCTGGTGCTGGATGTCCCTGGTGACACGAGTGCCGTCCAGAGCCGCCAGGAGGTTGTAGACCCAGACCGGAAGGGCCGTCCCCTGGCGAACCAGGCCCAGCCGGTCGTGCACCACCACCATCTGCCTGCCCTGGTGCTCGATGGGCATGAAGTCGAGGTCGCGGCGGGCCCTGGGGATGTTTGGGGTAAACGGTGCCTGTTTCATGTCACTGTGCGTTGGTTGCCGGGTTTTTAAAAATTCATCTTTTTCCGACCTGTCCACTTGAGCAGCCGGCGTTGCTGCTCACAAGGGCTGCTCGTGTGTCAGGCAGTGCAGGGCGCCCAGCCCCAGGACGAGGTCCACGCAGTGGATGCCCACCACCTCGCGCCCGGGGAAGAGGCCGGCCAGGATGCCCAGGGCCACGCGGTCCATGGGATCGTTGAAGGTGGGGACCAGCACGCAGCGGTTGGCAATCAAGAAGTTGGCATAGGAGGCTGGAAGGCGCTGGCCGTCGAAGAACAGTGGGGCGGGCATGGGCAGCTCCACCACCTGCAGCGGGGAGCCGTCCTCCAGTCTGGAGCGTTCCAGCACCTCCCGGTTGGCTTTCAGGGTCTGATGGTTCGGGTCACTGGTGTTCTGCTCCCGGCACAGCACCACTGTATCCCGGGACACGAAGCGGCACACGTCATCCACATGGCCGTGGGTGTCGTCCCCGGCAATGCCGCCGGGGAGCCAGATGACATTACCCACCCCAAGCCAGCGGGAAAAGAGGGCTTCGTAGTCCTGTCGCCCGAACCCCGGGTTGCGCACCTGGACAGTTGGGTGGAGCAGGCACTCCTCGGTGGTCAGCAGGGTGCCGGTGCCGTTCACGTCCAGGGCGCCGCCTTCCAGGCAGACCGGCCGGCCGTGGTGCACGGCCTCGTGCATGGGCAGCCCCAACCTGGCGGCGATTTGTGGCGGTACTTCCGCGTCCAGCCCGTGGTCCGGATACTTGGCCCAGCCAGTGAACCGGAAGCGGACCAGGACAGGGTCCTCTTCCTGGTGGGTCCGCACGAAGGCGGGAAACATATCCCTGGCCCACCCCCTGTTGGTGGGGATGTTTTCGAAAATAACCATTCCCAGGTCTACCCCGGCACGGGTCAAAACATGCCGGGCCCGTGACTCCACCTTCGGGTCCGGGACCAGGACGCGCACCAGTTCGCTCGCGGCCAGCTTGCGCACGATTTCGGCATAGGCCCAGGTAACGGGGGCCATCTTTCCCGGCCAGTCGCCGCGGTTCTGGGGCCAGACCAGCCAGGTGGCTGCGTGGGGCTCCCACTCCGCCGGGAGGCGCAGCCCTGCCGGCGGTTGTGCCGGGGCCGGGCTCACTTCAGGTACCGCTCCAGCAGCGGGGTGTAGGAGTCGATGCGCCTGTCCCTGAGGAAGGGCCAGCCCCGCCGCTTGTCCTCGACCTGGGCGGGATCGATGGCCACCAGCAGGGTCTCTTCCCGATCAACCGGGGCCTGTGCCAGAAGAGTTCCCATGGGGCCGGCCACGAATGAGCTGCCCCAGAACTCGATCCCCTGGCCGCCGGAGGGGGGCAGTTCATGGCCGACCCTGTTGACCGCGGCGACAAACACCCCGTTGGCAATGGCGTGGGAACGCTGGATGGTCATCCAGGCCTCCCGCTGCTCTGCTCCGTGCTCCGCCTTCTCCCCGGGGTGCCAGCCGATGGCCGTGGGGTAGGTCAGCAGCAGGGCCCCGGACAGGGCGGTCATCCGGGCGGCCTCTGGAAACCACTGGTCCCAGCAGATGAGCGGGCCCACCGGGCCGTGCGGGGTGTCCACGGACTTGTAGCCCAAATCCCCGGGAGTGAAGTAGAACTTCTCATAGTACCCGGGGTCGTCTGGAATGTGCATCTTGCGATAGACATCCAGGATCTCTCCATCGGGTCCGATCACGGCCAGGGTGTTGTGGTAGACTCCGGCGGCGCGTCTTTCGAAAAAGGAGACCAGCAGCGTTGTCCGGGAGGCCCTGGCCGCATCGGCCATGGCTCCGGTGGTGGGGCCGTGCAGCGGCTCGGCCAGGCCGAACTGGTCCTGGTCCTCCTCCTGGCAGAAGTACGGGGTGGCGAAGAGCTCGGGCAGGCAGACGACCTGGGCGCCTTTTCGGCTCGCATCCACAATCAGATCGCGGGCTTTTTCCAGGCTCTGCTGTTTCGTGAGTGCGGGCGCCATCTGGACGCAGGCAAGTGTGAATGTTTCCATGAGATGAAAGTATACCGCCTGGCAGCCCCGGCTGCAAACCTTTCCAAAAGCGGCACGCTGTGCCGGCAGGGCTGCGGGCCCGTTGACTTCGCGACCAAAACAAGCCTTACTGAAAGCACGGCAACGGCCACGGGCACGGCCCGGGTTGAATCACTGAGACCACGGGAGGTGCGATGCATTTTTTCATCATGGGCGGCACCGGATTCATCGGGGAGTTTCTGCTCAGGTATCTGCTTGAGCAGGGACACAGCATAGAGGCCTTGTCCAGGCCGGGATCGAGCCTGCCCTTTGAGCACCCCGACCTGGACCGGGTCGAAGGGAACGCCCTTGATGCCGGTCCCTGGCAGGAACGGGCAGGCACGGCCCAGGTCGTGGTCAACCTGGTTGGCTCGAGCATCATGACCCGGTGGACCGAGGATGCCAAGGAGCGCATCAGGAAGACCCGGTTCCTGTCCACGGATCGGGCAGTGGAGGCCTTGGGGCGTGAAGGCGGCAAGACATTCTTCTGCGCCAATGCGGTTGGCTATTACGGCGATGGCGGGGACAGCACGTTGACCGAGGATAGCCCACCGGGCAAGGGCTTTCTGGCCGAGGTGTGCCTAAAATGGCAGGCCCGGGCCGAAAAAGCCCGGGAGGGGGGGCACCGGGTCGTGGTGGGAAGGTTTGCCCCGGTGCTTGGACCGGGCGGGGGCGCGCTGGAACAGATGCTGACGCCCTTCAAGCTGGGGGTGGGCGGAAAGATCGGCAGCGGGAAACAGTGGTTCCCCTGGATCCACGTTTTGGACCTGGTACGTTTTGTGGGGTATGCCGCGGGGCACGAGCACATCGAGGGGCCTGTCAATGTCTGCGCCCCGGACGTGGTCACAAACCAGGTCTTTACCAAGACCCTGGGCGATGTGCTCAACCGGCCCACACTGCTCACCGTGCCTTCCTTCGCGGTCAAGCTGGCGTGTGGAGAAGCAGCCCAGAGCGTGTTGGGGAGCACCAGGGCCGTGCCGCAGCGCCTGCTGGAGGAGGCCTTCCACTTCGAGCACCCCAACCTGAAGGAGGCCCTGGAGGATATCCTGCAGGGGTGACGCGGGACCAAGGCAGATATCTTTTGTCCGGGAAGGGCTCCAAAGCGGAGGCCTTGCCGGTACGATTCCTCAGTCAGTTGCCGGGGAGACAGCCGTGTGGTCATGAAGACACTGTATGGGCGCTTGTTCGGCGAGTTCCTTGTCGACAAGAAGGTCATCACCCAGGGGCAGCTCAGGGAGGCCCTGGAGATGCAGAAGCAGACCAGGAAGCCTCTGGGCCTGCTGGGTGTTGATCTGGGGTACTTGCGTGCCGGACAGGTTGTGGAAGTGCTCCGGGAACAGCGCGGCACAGAGGAGCCTTTTGGCAGACTGGCCGTGGCCAGGGGGTTCCTGACCCAGGAACAGCTGGAGGAGATCCTGGACAGGCAGGCCGAGTCCCACCTTTTTCTGGGAGAGGCTTTGGTCAGGATGGGCGTTCTGACCTACGATCGGCTCGAGGTCCTGCTGGACGCCTTCCATCCGGAAAACGAGCACCTGGCAGCCTCGCTGGTCTCCAGTTTTTCGAGCATTCCGCAGGGTGAGATCCTGAAGGGCATTGTGGAAACAGTGCACCGGCTGCTCTACCGGGCCATCAGCGGGCACGTCAGGGTGAGCAGGGTGGAGCCCACCTGCTTGGGGCTGCGTGACGTGGCACGAACCGTTTTGATTTCTCGGGGCGGCTCGGCACATGGGTTCGAATATGGTCTGGCCCTTTCCAGGCCGGTGCTGCTTTCACTGGTCTACTGCCTGCTGCAGCGCTCCACCTGGAGCTCCCGCCTGATCGATCAGGCCCTGACCGATTTCGCGGGTGTGGTGGACTATGCCTTGTCCAGGAAACTGCCCCACCTGCATACGCGCCACTCCCAGCCGGAGATCGGGGTGAACACGGGCCTGGACATCCCCAGGGCCCGCAGTGCCTGCGTTACCATGAGCTCCACCATCGGTGCTCTCAACCTGGTCTTTATTCCGGGCTGAATCAACGCCCTTTCCCGTGATCAGCTCAGGGTCCGGAAACGGAAGAAGAGGTCTTGCCGCGAATCTCGCGAATCGGGGGGCAGGGGCCGGGTGCAGGCGATGGTGGTTTTTTTGGGGGATGAGGCTTGGGGGTTGGGTTGTGGCGGGAGAGAGCCCGGCTTCGCCTGTGGCTACGCCGTGGCAAGCTCCGGCTGTGCCGGAGCTTGCACCGTGGGGGGGAAACGTGTGAGATTGTCTTTTTTGAAGCTGGGTGACCTTTGCAGAGACCTCAACTGAAGGATGACCAATGATCAGGATCAATGAGAACTATCTCAAGCTCAAGGCGTCGTATCTTTTTTCCGATATTGCCAAGCGGGTGGAGGCCTTTGCAGCCTCCAACCCCGGTCGTGAGATCATCCGCCTGGGCATCGGGGACGTGACCCACCCCCTGCCCAAGGCCTGTCTGGAGGCCCTGCACGCGGGCGTGGACGAGATGGCCGAGCCGGGCACATTCAAGGGCTACGGTCCGGAGCAGGGCTACCCTTTTCTGCGGGAGGTGGTGGCCGAGCAGGAGTTCCAGGCCCGCGGTGCGGACATAACAGCGGACGAGATCTTCATCAGCGACGGTTCCAAGTGCGACACCGGCAACTTCCAGGAGCTGTTCGCAACCGACATCACCGTGGCCATCCCCGACCCGGTCTACCCGGTCTACCTGGACACCAATGTCATGGCAGGACGGACGGGCTCGTTCCTGGACGGCCGGTATCAGGGCATCGTCTACCTCGATTCCACCAGGGACAACAGCTTTGTGCCCGCCCCCCCCGCGCAGAAGGTCGATCTCATCTACCTCTGCTACCCCAACAACCCCACGGGTGCGACCATCACCGTGCCCCAGCTCGAACAGTGGGTGGCCTACGCCCGGGAGCACAAGGCCCTGATCCTGTATGATGCGGCCTACGTGTCCTTTATCCGGGACGAGACCCTGCCCCAGTCCATCTATGAGATAGCAGGTGCCCGGGAGGTGGCGGTGGAGTTCAGGAGCTTTTCCAAGAACGCCGGGTTCACCGGCACCCGCTGCGCCTTCACCGTGGTGCCAAAAGAGTGCACGGCCTATGACGGCCAGGGACGGGCCCACGCCCTGCACGCCCTGTGGAACCGCCGTCATTCCACCAAGTTCAACGGGGTCTCCTACCCTGTGCAGCGTGCGGCAGCCGCGGTCTACACTCCCGAGGGCAAGGAGCAGGTGTTCGGGCTGACCAGCGGATACCTGCAGAACGCAGCCCTGATCCGCCGGGCCATGCAGGACCTGGGATACGAATGCGTGGGCGGGGAAAACTCCCCTTACATCTGGATCGACGGGCGGACCGATTCCTGGGATTTCTTCGACCTGCTCCTGAACAAGGCGGGTGTGGTCTGTACCCCCGGGGCAGGCTTTGGGAAGTGCGGGGAGGGCTTCATCCGCCTCAGCGCCTTCAACTCCCGGGAGAACGTGGAGCGGGCCATGACCAGGATCAAGGAGGCCTTGTAGCAGGCCGTTGAAAAATCCCCGCTGGACTGCGTTGCTTCACCAGAGCCAAACCCTCACGTATGGGGAATACGCTTCGGCCTTGTCTCTGATGAAGCGCCCCATGCCACGGCGGAGCTGCAAGCGAAGCCTGGGTTGCCAGCGTGGTTTTTGAACGGCCTGCAAAGAGAAAAGAATGTTGAAAAATCCGCTGGAGCAAGAAGATCGATTACGACTACGATTACGACAACGACAACGAGAAAGAGATTGCTTCGGAACGGGCATTTCCTTTTCTGGTAGGGGCGGCTGGTAGCCGCCCTGCCTTTGGTCGGGACATC
>CAZQOG010000097.1:0-10630 GCA_964594925.1 uncultured Desulfohalobiaceae bacterium | reverse complement strand
GTGCAGCCGCAATGGTCCGGGCGGGGCAAGCTGCTTCCTTTGTCCGTTCACAGGAAAAGATAAAAGCAAGCAGGTGTGGAGTTGATCCAAGCACCACCCTCCAGCTGGGACAGCCATCAGGCCCGACGGCCGCATCGATGCCGGTTCCGTCCTCGAGTTCCAGGAGCTTTTGCTGCAACGCGGCATGATAGACCGCCTGGTCAAGATCGAGGAGTTTTGGGATCCTTCCTTCGTGAACTCCGCAGGGGATATTCTCACCGGCCAAACGCGATGAATACCCGCTGGCTTCAGAAGCCTCACACCAGGCCCGGGCCTACTGGACCGCACTCTCGCCACAACAAGAAACAGCCTGAACGAGGAAACCCATGTCTCGGTCGATCACTTTGCTCACACTCATTTGGGCTTCACTGATTCATGTGGCCCTCCCCCATTGCGGGTTCGCCCAGATCCAAGCCCGGCCTGTCCACTCCGTGCGGGTTGTCGTGGCCCCTTACCTGGCCTATGGACCATATTTTGTTGCCCAGGAGGAAGGGTTCTTTGCCTCCCGGGGTGTGGATGTGGAGTTTATCCGGCTCAAGGGCTCACTGCAGGCCATCCCCCTGCTGATTCATGAAGACGTGGACGTGGTAGCCGGCATCCTCTATCCCGCCTACTTCAATGCCATGCGTCGCGGGGCCACCATTCGCATGGTGGCCAGCCGGGGGACCGTGTCCAGCAGCGCTTGCCCGAGCTACGCCTATGTGGCCCGCAAGGAGCTTTTGTCCTCCGGTATCCTGGACGCTCCACAAGGCCTCAAAGGGCTCAGGGTGGCTACTGACGGACCGTCGTCCTCTTCGACCTACCTGCACGAGACGCTGCTGTCTTCCCAGGGCCTGACCCGTTCCGATATCACGGAAATGTATATCAAAGGGCCGAACCGGCTGGAGGCTTTCGTTTCCGGGGCCATCGACCTCACTGTCATCAAGGAGCCCTTTGTCACCCGTTTCATGGACAGCGGCCAAGTCCAACTCTGGAAGTCTGTGGCCGAGCTGGTTGATGACTATCAGGACGCAGTGATTTTTTTCGGACCGGGCCTGCTGACGGGGGACCCTGAGAGGGGCATGGCCTTTGTCACGGCCTACCTCGAAGGCGTCCGCCAGTTCAACCAGGGCCCCACGGAGCGCAACTTGGACATCATGGCCAAACACACCGGCCTGGAACGGGAGTTTCTTCGTCGCTGCTGCTGGCCGGCTATCCCGAATGATGGCCGCATCAACTTTGAAAGCGTTCTGGAAGTCCAGGAATGGTTTCACCGCAATGGTCACACCGATGCGGTTGTCCCCGTGCAAGGATTCTGGGATTCCCGGTTCCTGGACCACGCGCTTGCGACCCTCGATGGGGAATGATCCGCTTGCCATCAGGGCTATTCAACTGCAACTCGGATGAATCCGAAGGCGTGAGCCGCACTCTGATGCACACCCTTTGCCGTGCTCTGCTCTGCTGCATACTGGCCTGGTCCTTCCCGGCCGGCAGCCAATGTCTGGCCGTTGAAGACACTCCATCGTTGAAGACCATCCGGGCCGCGGTCATGCCCTACCTCGACTTCGCCCCCTATTTCATCGCCCAGGAGGAGGGCTTCTTTGCCGACCAGGGGCTGAAGGTCGAGTTCGTCCAGTTCAAGGTCTCCTCCCACGGCCTTCCAGCCCTGATCAACGGAGACATTGATGTCATGGCCGGGCTGCCCTTTGCCGGGCACTTCAACGCCATGGCCAAGGGTGCTCCGCTCAAATTCGTGGCTGACAGATCGCATCTTGAACCTGGAAGGTGCAGCGCCTTGGCCATCATGGCCCGGGACGGGTTGGTCCAGAGCGGTGTCCTTGACGACCCGGCCAACTGGAAGGGGCTTCGGGTGTCGGCAGCAAATCCCTCTTCGCCGGTGCTTCTGCTCATCGAACGCCACCTCGAGCCCGCAGGGCTAGGCCTGGACGATCTGAACATGGTGTACGTCCCCATGGCGTCCAGACTGGAAGGTTTGATCAACGGCTCGATAGACGTCGGCACCATCAACGAACCCCAGGCGACACTTTTGCGTCGTACCGGGAAGGTTCAGACCTGGAGGACAGGCGGCAAGCTCTATCCCAACTTTCAGCAAGGAGTGATCGTGTTCGGACCGAACCTGCTTGAGCAGGACCCTCAGGCCGGAAGAAATTTCATGACCGCCTATCTCCAAGGAACACAGCGATATTCTGAAGGCAAAACAGACCGAAACGTCGGCATCCTCCAAAAGCATACAGACCTGGACCGAAACGTCTTGCTGGAGGCCTGCTGGCCCGCTACCCGGATCGATGGGTCCATAGATGTTGAATCTGTCATGGACATGCAGCAATGGTTCATACGCAAAGGCATGCTCGACAAGGCCCTGCCGGTGAAAACATTCTGGGACTCGAGTTTTGTGGAGCACGCCCGGAAAACTTTGGACAACTGAAGCAAGTCAAGCATGCCCGACATTAATCTCCTTCTAAACGGACTGCGCTTTGCGACAGCACTCCCAGGATACCTGCGCAAGAGGATTTCCCTCGAGGAGGCAAAAGCCATCGTTCACAGTCGGCTGGTGAACCGAGAGACGAATTTCCTGCAGTCAGTGGAATCTTCTGTATTCGGATACGCCGGGAGTCCTTACCGACCGCTCTTTGAGGCTGCGCAGTGCCAGTTCGGCGATCTGCGGCAGACTGTTACAACCCAAGGGCTGCAAAATACGTTGCGCCTCCTTCGTGAAGCGGGAGTATTTATAAAATTTGAGGAGTTTAAAGGTAGAAAACCCATAGACCGCAACGGAACATCAATTCCGGTGCGTGCCCATGACTTCGACAATCCCTTCCAGAAAAAGACCTTTGTCAAAACAAGCAGCGGTTCTACCGGCAGGGCGACACGCACCTACCTCGATTTGGACTACCTCGCTGCTCAGGCACCGAGCATCCTGCTGGCCCATGAGGCCCATGGAGTGCAAACCGCTCCAACACTTCTGTGGATGGTGCCGGTGATCAGTATTGCTGATATGCTCAGATGGGCGAGATTCGGCAAGGCCGTTGATACGTGGTTTTCCCCATCATTTGAAGGCCTGCCCAAGAGTCACAAGTATATGCTGACCGTCATAGCCCTTCGCGCAGCAGGCAGGTTGGCCGGTTTTCCCATCCCCAAGGCTGAACATGCGGCATTTAAAGATGTCGAGCGGGTCGTGGCAGCCATTGCGAGATTGCTAAAGCTTCACGGCAAATGCCTCTTGGTCACCTTTGTCAGCAGCGCCTTACGTGTCTGTCTTGAAGCTCTGCGCCTAGGCATCGACTTGACGGGTACGACCATACTCAGCGGCGGTGAACCTCCCACACCTGCAAAGGTTGAAACCATAACTTCCAGCGGAGCACGTTGGTTTCCCGGATACTGGTTTAGTGAAGCGGGTGCTGTGGCTAAATCATGCGCCAATCCAGTGGATGAAAACGACCTCCACCTCTTCGAGGACATGTTTGGATTGATCCAGCACAAGCGAAAGGTGGACGGTCACGACATCACAGTAGACGCCTTTTTGTGTACCTCTTTGCTGCCAATGGCTCCCAAAGTCATGATCAACGTCGAGTTGGACGACTATGGGGTGATAGAGAGCCGTCCCTGCGGGTGTCCTTTGCATGAGGCAGGGTATCAAACACATTTGAGGAATATCAGGAGTTACAGCAAGCTGTGCTGTGAAGGCATGTCACTCCTCCAAGGCGAAATGCTGCACATCCTGGAGGAGATACTCCCCGAACGATTCGGAGGAAGCCCGAACGACTATCAGCTCTGGGAGGAGGAAGACAGTTCCGGTTTCACCAATCTTGTACTTGTGGTTGATCCTTCCATCCCGGCTGTTGATATATCCGCAGTGGAGAAAACTATCGCTGACACACTCAAGCAGGAAACGACCAATGGCGCTATGGCCCAGTCAATTTTGCAACAGGCTCACTCCCTCAAAGTCCGGCGAGAGAAGCCCAAAATTACGGCCAGCGGCAAGCTTTTGCCCTTGCACTTGAATCGGTCTGGATCCTGATGATCTTAACATGCCGCAAGAATGTTTTCCCATGAAAACTGCCCACGAGAAAGCAACTTCCAGGGAGGGACACGATGCCCAATAATGAATACGTCCCCTTTTTATCATGTAGAGGTTCGAGGAATTTCTTTGTAGCTTTTTTCACTCTGCTCTTGTTCCTGCTAATATTTGCCCATACCTCCCACAGCGCCGGGACCAAGTCTGTTCGGATGTTCTTGGCACCCTTCATGGACTTCGCTCCAATTTTCATAGCCCTTGAAGAAGGATTCTTTGCAGAAGAGGGGATCCTCATAGAGCCCGTAAAATTCTCCAAGCCTTCGAATGCTATTCCAGCTTTACTCACTGACGAACTCGACGTCGCCCCTGTGCTGATTTCTGCGGCAACCATCAACGCCATTGGCAAGGGTGGTGGAGCGTTCAAAGCTGTGGCGGGAATGGGCCATCTTGCCGCAGGAAAATGCAGTACGACAGCACTTGTGGCCCGACTCCCGTTATCGATGAAACCTCTGACGTCTGAAGACATACAAGGAAAAGTTTTCGAGGTGCCTCCTATTAGCGTGCACCGTTTTTTCCTCGAACGATGGCTCCAAAGATTTGGTCTGACTATAGATGATATTAAAACCGTGTATCTCAAGGATGCAATCATTGGCGAAGCCCTTGAGCGGGGATCACTCGACTTCTCTGTGCTTTCCGAACCCTGGATTACAAGGCTCACCAATTCCGGCCATGGTAAAGTCGTTTTGAGTGTGGAAAACGAGCTGCCCGATTACCAGCTCGCTGTAATCCTTTTTGGGCCGTCCCTTCTCAAGGACGACCCCGAAACGGGCAAAAAATTCATTGCTGCTTACATCAAAGGAATCCGACAGTTTCAGGAGGGTTCAACTCAACGCAACCTATCAATCTTGGCCAAACATACAGGCATGGATATCGACTTTCTGCAATCTGTCTGCCTCCCGGCCATCAATGAAAACGGACGAATCAACTTTCAGAGCATAGGGACCTTCCAGCAATGGGCTTTCGAGAAAGGATACATTGACAGCGTATTAAACGAAGCCTCCTTCTGGGACCCGCAATTCGTAGAAAGTGCTGCCGTGTCCATTGACCAGATGCCCAAGTGACCGCTACACCTAGCCGACAATTTGCATTCGTCCAAAGATCCCGGGCCATAATCATCGACTGCATTTCTCAAAACATGAACTCTCTGAAAACTCTGCAATGTGAAAGGCTTGGCAAAGTCTTTCCTGGATCTACTGGTCCTGTAACCGCACTGGCTGATGTCAATTTCAGCCTCGAGGCTGAGGAGTTCATCTCCATCGTCGGACCCAGCGGCTGCGGCAAGACCACGCTGCTCAAGATGATTGCCGGCCTGGGCCCCCTGACTTCTGGGAGCATAGTGTTCAACGGTTCTGCAGGGCAGGAATGCGCCGAGGCTGTCCTGGTCTTCCAGGACCATGGGCTCTTCCCCTGGATGACCGTCCTGGAGAACGTGGCCTTCGGGCTGGAGTGCAAGGGAGTGAACAGCAAGGAACGCAAAGCACGGGCCATGGGCTTCATAAACAAGCTCGGCCTTGGCTCCTTCGCATCCATGTACCCAAGCACGTTGTCCATGGGCATGCGGCAGCGGGTCGGGATCGCACGGGCATTCGTGTCCGACCCCCAGCTGCTCCTGCTGGACGAACCTTTCGGTTCCCTGGACGCCCAGACCAAGATCGTGCTCCAGGAAGAGCTCCTGCGTTTGTGGCGCGAACGTTCCATGCCGGTCATCCTGGTCACCCACGACATCGAGGAGGCCGTGGTCCTCAGTGACAGGGTGCTGGTCATGTCGGGAAGGCCGGGGACCATCCTCGAAGACATACCTGTCCCCCTGGGCCGTCCCCGGGGGGAGCGCGCGCGGGAAAACAGGGAGGTGCTGCAGATCAAGCACCACATCTGGGACCTGCTGCGTGACGAGGTCAGGACCAGCCTGAACCTGGACGGGCCATGACCGCCTGCAGCCGCCGACAGCAGGTCGTCTACGGAGGGGTTCTGCCCCTGGCCGTGATCGTGTTGCTCTTTGCAACCTGGGAGACCCTCTCCCGGGCAGGGCTGATCTCCCAGCTCTTCTTCCCGCCCCCCTCAACAATCGTCCGCCACACCATCGGCAAGCTTGGCGACGGCTCTTTGCTGGTCCACCTCCAGCCGACACTTTTTCGCCTTTTGACGGGCTTCTTCATCGGGAGCGGGGTGGGCATGCTTGTCGGGTTGGGCATGGGGTGCTCGAGACGGCTTCGGGCTGTGCTCGACCCGCTGGTTGCTGCCGTCCACCCCATCCCCAAGATCGCGGTCTTCCCACTGATCATGATCATCTTCGGGATAGGCGAGACCTCCAAGACCGTTGTCGTGGCCGTGGCCTGCTTTTTCCCCCTGTGCATCAACAGCCTGGCTGGGGTCCGCAACATCCACCCGGTCCATTTCGAGGTGGCCAGGAACTACCGTTCGGGAGCGTTCAGGCTTTTCAGGCGGGTCGTGCTTCCGGGGAGCCTCCCCATGATCCTTGCCGGGACCCGCCTGGCACTCAACCTGGCCCTGATCCTGACCACCGCAGTCGAGCTGGTGGCGGCTGACAAGGGCCTTGGGGCCATGATCTGGCTGGCCTGGGAAACACTGCGCATCGAGGACCTCTACGCTGCCATCTTCACGGTGTCCCTGCTGGGCATCTCCTTCAATGTGATCGTCCACGGGCTGAACCGTTTCCTCCTTCCCTGGCGCGAGAGCTGAGCTTTTCCGATCCTCCATTTTTTCGTGTGAAGTGAAAATGCTTGCCTGCTGTCTTCGCCTGTCCCTCTCAAACAGGCCCTGCCAGACAAAGCCCGGCTTCCTGCTTCATCCATGGCCAAGCAAGCTTCGCGTCAATGACGAAATTTGGACTTGAAAGTGCACTTGCTTTCAGTGATGAAAATAGGAGACCAGGAGGTCGAAACAAACCCATGAAGGCGGAGCAATGATGAAGCACGACAAGAAAAAGGCCCGGAAAGACCCCTGCTGCGACACCAAAGACGTGGAAGAGCTCAAGCAGGACATCCGCCGGCACGTGGTGGCCAGCACCGGGCATGACTCCGACCCCCCGCGGGCCTGGCCCTACTACCAGGGGTTGGCCTACAGCGTCAGGCAGCGCCTTGTTGAGCGCTGGATCAAGACCCAGCGATCCTACTACGAGTCAGAGGCCAAGAGGGTCTACTACCTCTCCCTGGAGTTTCTCCCGGGCCGTTTCCTGATGAGTTCGATCATCAATCTCGGGCTGGAAGAGCTGTACCGCAAGGCGGTTGCCGACTTCGGCCTCTACCTGGACAGCCTGGCGGAGCTTGAGTCGGATCCGGGTCTGGGCAACGGCGGGCTGGGCCGGCTGGCCTCCTGTTACCTGGACTCCATGGCCAGCCTGCGCGTGCCGGGCTACGGCTATGGAATCCGATATGATTACGGCATCTTCCAGCAACAGATCAAGGACGGGCACCAGGTGGAGAAATCGGACGACTGGCTCGAGCAAGGGACCATCTGGGAGTTCAAGCGGCCCGAGAGCATGTACGAGATCAAGTTCTACGGCCGATCTGAAGCGTACACGGACGACACCGGCAGCCGGCGCTTCCGCTGGGTGGACACCAGCAACGTCATGGCCATGGCCTGCGACTATCTCATCCCTGGCTACCGCAACGACAACGTGATCAACATGCGGCTGTGGTCGGCGAAATCGAGCCGGGAGTTCGACCTGAACTTCTTCAACGTCGGCAACTACATCGGCGCAGTGGAGGAGCAGGTCCACAGCGAGACCATCTCCAAGGTGCTCTACCCAAGCGACCTGGTCCAGGAGAACCAGGAGCTGCGCCTCAAGCAGCAGTACTTCTTTGTCTCGGCGACCTTCCAGGACATCATGCGCCGTTCGCGAAAGAGGCTCTCTTCCCTGCAGGAGCTTCCCGACAAGGTGGCCATCCACCTCAACGACACCCATCCGGCCATCGGCATCCCCGAGCTCATGCGCCTGCTCATGGACGAGGAGGGGCTCGGCTGGGACGAGGCCTGGTCCATCTGTGAGCGGACCTTCGCCTTCACCAACCACACCCTGCTGCCCGAGGCCCTGGAAACCTGGCCGGTCGAGCTGCTCGGCAGGGTCCTGCCCCGGCATCTGGAGATCATCTACGAGATCAACCAGCGTTTTTTGAACATGATCATCCAGCGCTTCCCTGGCCGGCCGGACATTGTTTCCAGGCTCTCCCTCATCCAGGAGGCGCCGCAGCGCAGGGTCCGCATGGCCCACCTGGCCATCCTGGGAAGCCACTCGGTCAACGGTGTCTCGGAGCTGCACACCCAACTGCTCAAGGAGCGGGTCTTCAAGGAGTTCGACGAGATCTTCCCGGGACGCCTGCAAAACGTGACCAACGGCATCACTCCCAGGCGCTGGCTGCTGCAGGCCAACCCCCGCCTGGCCAGCTGCATCACCCAGACCATCGGGGGGCATTGGATCACCGGCCTGCACAAGCTCGAGGAGCTCATACCGTACGCTTCCGACCCTGCGTTCCAGTCACTCTGGCGCGAGGTCAAGCTGGAGAACAAGCACCGTCTCGCCAAATACATCCAGCGCACCACCGGCACACAGGTCAACGTGGACTCGCTTTTCGACGTCCACGTCAAACGGATCCACGAGTACAAGCGCCAGCTCATGAACATCCTGCACGTCATCACCCTGTACCGGAGGCTGCTTGCGGACCCCAAGACCGAGATGGTCCCCAGGACCGTGATCTTCGCAGGAAAGGCCGCCCCCGGGTACCGGATGGCCAAGCTGATCATCAAGCTCATCAACAACGTGGCCGCAGTGGTCAACCACGACCCCAGGGTCAAGGGGCTTCTGAAGGTGGTCTTTTTGCCCAACTACTGCGTGTCGCAAGCCGAGAGAGTCCTGCCGGGGGCGGACCTCTCCGAGCAGATCTCCACAGCCGGCATGGAAGCATCCGGGACTGGAAACATGAAGTTCGCCCTGAATGACGCCTTGACCATCGGCACCCTGGACGGGGCCAATATCGAGATGCTGGAGGAGGTGGGCCCGGAAAACATGTTCATCTTCGGTCTGACCGCCGAGGACGTGACCCAGATGAAGGCTTTCGGCTACCTGCCCTACACCTACTACCAGAACGACCCGGAGCTGCAAGGCGTGCTGGACATGATCAGCGCCAATGTCTTCTCGGCTGATGAGCCGGGAATCTTCGCGCCCATCAGGGAGGCGCTGCTCAAGGGGGGGGACCCGTTCATGGTCCTGGCCGACTACAGGGATTACCTCCGGGCCCAGGAGGAGGTGAGCAGGGTGTTCACGAACCCCGCGGACTGGACCCGCCGGTCCATCCTGAACACCGCCAAGATGGGCAAGTTCTCAAGCGACCGGGCTGTCTTGGAGTACGCCACCAAAATCTGGAACATCACCCCGCTCTACCTGTGATGCACACGGCGTGAGCGGGGCCCGATCAGCTTCCGGCGATCAGGAAGTGCCCCCGCCCCGAACGCTTGGCCCTGTACATGGCCTCGTCGGCGTTCTGGAGCAGCGAGTCGGTGTCCCGGCCATTGCAGGGGTAGAGGCTGATGCCGATGCTCCCGCTGATATGAATGGTCTTCCCCAGAATCGAGAAGGGCTTCTCCAGACCCTCGATGATCTGGTCCGCCAACCCGGACACCCACTGGGAAACCCCCCGGCCTTCGGCCACGATGACGAACTCGTCCCCGCCCAGCCTGGCCGGGAAACCCTTTGCATCGTCAACCAGGGACTTGAGCCTCCTGGCCACCTCCTGGAGCAGGATGTCCCCGGTCTTGTGCCCGTGGGTGTCGTTGACCGGTTTGAAGCGGTCCAGGTCGAGGAACATGACAGCCAGGGCATCGTCGTGCCCGTTCAGGCCGTCCAGCATCCCCGTGAGGCGTTGCTGCAGGAGATACCTGTTGGGCAAGCCGGTGAGCACGTCGTGATAGGCCCAGGCCATGGCTTCCTGGCCTTCTCCCGCAAGGCTGCGGGCCACGATGTAGTAGCACTCGTGCTCCGGGACAAAGGCCACGTTTGCCAGCAGGTGGTGGTACCCACCCTCCCTGCCCAGGAACCTGAAGTCGATGGAGGTGGTCTCGAAATCTGAGGTCACGAGCTTCTGCAGCTTGCCCAGGACCTGCTCACGTTCCTCGATCTTCAGGTACTCGATGAGGTAGGAGTCCTTGAGCTCGTCCACCCCGTACCCCACTGTTTTCCCCCAGGCCGGGTTGAGATCCAGGAAGCTGCCTTCCAGGTCCAGGACCGCGGTCATGTCCATGGACAGGATCGTCCACAAGTACCGCTCCATCTGCAGCAGGTGAACGGAAAAATCCTGAGACGGCATGTCGTCCATTGCTTTCTCCCGTCAGGTTTGCAGCCTCATACTCCAGAAAGGAGGTTATGACCAGAACGGAATGCAGGCCTCCTTGCCGCCGCACCCAGGCTGCCGGGTCACGCAGGACGAAAGGGATACGAAGTTCCCCGCAAACGACAAAAGGCCCGCAAACGTGATCTGTTTGCGGGCCTTTTGCGGTGGTCGA
>CAZQOG010000096.1:0-10792 GCA_964594925.1 uncultured Desulfohalobiaceae bacterium | reverse complement strand
CAGTCGTGGGATTGAAGATCTCCAGGGCCTTGTTGTAGGAGCTGCCCTCCACGTACTCGGAAAAGAAGAGCGAGGCCCGGCCGGGGGAAGGGAGCAGGGCCAGGCTCAGGGCCAGTGCAAAGCAAGACGTCAGCTGTTTCATGAAAGCTCTCCCGTGGTCGAAGGTGCAGCCGGGAGGGTGGGGGGATGTCCTGAGGTACGACCTTCCCGGCGTGGAACCGTGTCCGTGGGCCTGACACCCTCGTGCCGGGCGGTTGTGCGGTCAGAGCTCACGGGCAGGGTTTCAGGACATGATCAAGAGCTGTGCCAAAGGGCTTGGCAAGCATAACGCCCTGAAATAGAAATGCTTTTTAATGCAGAACTGGTCCGGGGAGTGCCCAGGGCGGTGTTCATCCGGCACATGGGCCTGGGCAGGGAGAGGCAGGGAAAACGGCGGGAAGCCCCCCGGTCCTGTTGTCCGGAACAAGGGCTTGGTGTAAGGGCCGGGAGGCAAGGCGGTGATAGGGCCGTCTCACACGACCAGGCTTGACGAATAGCGGCTCATAAAGGCTATACTTGCACGATCTTGCCGCCAGCCCACAGGAGCACGAGTACATGAGCCAGGAACATATCAAGGCCCCGCGGCTGCTCAGCCGCGCCTTTCTGCTGGTATTGCTGGTGCTGGCCCTGGGGCTGACATTCTACGTTCTCCTGCCCTTGATGCACGCCCTGGTCCTGGCCATGATCCTGGCCATCCTCCTGCATCCGGTCCACCAGCGTCTGCTGGTGCTGCTCAAGGGCAAAAAAAACCTCTGCGCATTGCTCATGGTGCTCGGTTCGGCACTGGTCATTGTCCTGCCCATAGCGCTCTTTTTGCTGGCGCTCTACGCCCAGGCCATTGAATACGCGGGCAGGGTCAACATCTGGATATCCTCGCAGGAGCTGCAGGACATCTCTGCGCACCCTCTGGTGAGCAGTGCTGCCGAATGGCTGCAAAGGTACATCCCGGGCTGGACCACAGAACGTGTGGATCTCGGTCAGACCCTGATGCAGCTGGCAGAGAGGTCCACAGGGTACATCGTCAACAAGGGTGCGGAGATCCTGGGCAACACCCTGAAGATCGTGACCGGGTTCTTCATCATGATCTTTCTGCTCTTCTACCTGGTCAGGGACGGGCAGGCCATGGTGGCCCGGATCAAGGACCTGGCGCCGCTCAGGGAGGAGCAGGAGGACAAGATCTTCGACAAGATCCGGCTGGTCACCCGGGCCACCCTGACCGGGGTGCTGCTCACGGCATTGCTCCAGGGGCTGGTGGGGGGCATCGGCATGAGCCTGGTGGGCATCCCCGGGCTGTTCTGGGGTACCATCATGGGCATTGCCTCGCTCCTCCCGGTGCTGGGCACGGGTCTGGTGGGGATCCCGGCAGTGGGCTTCATGTTGCTCGTGGGAAAGTGGCAGGCGGCGATTTTCCTCGCCCTGTGGTTTGGCGTGCTGGTGGGTTCCATCGACAACTTCGTACGACCCTTCCTGATGCGCGGAAAGGCCGAGATGTCGCCCTTCTTCATCTTTCTGGCCATGATCGGAGGCATCACCGTATACGGACTGCCGGGTCTGCTGTATGGCCCCCTGATCATGGGTTTTGCCGCAACCATGCTCTATATCTACGACATGGAGTATAAGGAACAGGAAGGGTGAGGCACGGGCTCAGCAGGGAGCCCGTGTGCGCAAAGAACCACCGTAAGGTCAGGCCTCTGCCTGCACTTTCGGCAAAAGCGGGGTCATGCAGCTGAGAGTCGGAAACTCCAGTCCTTGTCGGTTTTGACCGACAGCCTGGCCCTGGCTGCTTTTTCGATCAGGGCGTCGGCATCCTCACCGTGCTGCGGAAACAGGCTGGCGCCGATGCGCACATCCAGGCGGTTTTCAGGGACCTGTCCCTGGCGAACGAGATCCGCGTGGATTTTCAGGATGTCCGCAGCCACCTTTTCCAGTCCTTCAGGCCCGGAAACGTTCCAGAGCAGCACGGTCAGCTCCTCCGGGTTGAACCGCCACAAGCTGTCGGCCTGCCTGAGCCTGGACAGCAGCTGCGTCTGGAACGCATCGATGAAGGGGGAGCCGTCCGGCACGGACTGTTCCCCCTGCGGCGTGCTTCCGACCAGACCCACGGTGAGCACGCCCAGGGGAACGGACGAGCGCTTGGCCTGGGCCAGGGTCTTATCGAACATACTGCGGGAGTCAAAGGGCTGAGCTGGTGCATGCGTGTCACCGCCAACCCGCAGACCTTCTGTGGGTGCTGCACCGTTGGCGGGTCCGGAAGCGGCGGTGGCATCCGCCAGCAGGGCGAAGAACCTTTTCTCCTCCTTGGTCAGGACCTGGTGTGCGTCGTGGTTGAGGCCGCCTCCCTGATGGTGCTCGATGGCCTGGCGTACCGTGCGGACCAGTGCTGCCGGGGAGCAGTCCCGGGACAGGATGCGGAAAGCCCTGGACTGCAGGTTGGACAGCCGGTCGGGTGTGGCGGTGTCGGGGTCGCAGATAAGGACGGTGACTACATCCGGATTTTCCTGTTCCAGCCTGCTCAGAAAGTCATCGCCCTCCTGCTCCAGGGAGGACAGATCAAGAACGAAGACGGCGTACGGACCACGGGAGGATATCAGCTCCAGGGCGCTCTCTTTTTGGGAAGCCGTGTCCGTGGAGAAATGTTCCGTGAGCAGCTTGGAGAAGTAGACCCGAGCCAATGGGTCGGGCTCGATCAAAAGCACTTTGTAATGGGGCATGACTACCTCCGTCCGCCAGTGTCGTGGTCTGGCATGCGATACAGCAGCGCATTCCCGGGACCGCTTTTTTGACCAAAGCGACGTCAGGGAGTTATGCAATCAAAATGATTCTGTACTGCTGTTTTTTTTAATCACACCGCGTCGCTTGGAGCAGATTCCTTCAGGGAATTGCAAACAAACTCCTCCAACATTTTTGTAGCATAACATATTAACTGTAATTTTGAAATGTCAATCCCTGATGCACCAGGGTGTTGTGGAGTGCATGCGGGGCGAATTGAACGGGATGGTTGCCGCCCGGCGATTGCGACAGCGATTGTAAAGGTTCATCCGATTCAAGAGTATAAGACCAGCGCAGAAGTGGGAGGCCGTGGGGCATTCATGTCCAGCCGAATCCGTGTTTCGGGCCAGGGGATGCCCTCAGCTGCGGGTCAGGGCGTGGTCGATGATCAGCCGCCCCAGCCCGGGGATGGCTGCCAGGTGTGGAATCATTCGAAAGGAGGTGGCCGGGTGGCGGTTTTCCGCCTCCCTGATCAGGCGGGGCAGGTCGCAGCAGACATGGGTGCCCGCGGCAGTGAAGTAGGGGAAAAGCACAATCTCGGTGGACCCTCGTTGCACCAGGTCATCGATACACTCCGGCACGGATGGGGTTCCCATCTGGAGGAAGGCGCAGGCGACCTCGTCAAAGGCCCGGGGCATCCCATCCCGCATCTGGCCGGCCAGCTCCTCGACCTCGGTGTTGGCCCGGGCCTGGCGGCTGCCGTGGGCCACGATGAGCAGGACCCTGACCTGCTGCTTCGGGTGTGCTTGCCGTGCCATGTCCGGCAGGGTGCCGCTGTCGGCGCTTCGAGTCAAGGGCGGCTCAGTTCGGGACAACAGTCAGCTCCTCTGTAATGACGGCCCGCAGCAGGTCGACCTTGTACCGATTTTGGCTCAGGGGCTGGGCCGGTTTGACTCCTGCCGCGGCAGCCTCGGCATTGGTCGCGTCATCAAGACGGCTTGTTGTGAGAATCTGCCCCGCTTTCCAGGATTTCCCGGACACGAAAGCCATGCCCCTGCCCCTGGTGATCCGCCGTCGAGCTGGCTGTTGCAGATCACCCGGACTGGTTCGCAGGCCTCTTGGACAGCGTTCTTCAGACGGCAGGAGTCAGTCCGGGGTCTTTTCGGTCCAGGTGTGCCCGCACTGGTTGCACCTGCGCCTTTTGCGGCGGGAGAGCAGGAGCAGGTCGGCCAGGAACCAGGACAGGAAGGGCAGCCACCAGCGGCCCCGGAAGGCGGTTGTGGATGCGCTCCCGCACCTTGGGCAGGTGGGAAGGACCAGCTCATCATGATCCGGCCAGGCAACGTCCTCGGCAGGAGCCTCGAGGACCTCAAGGGCCTTGTCCGCCAGCTCGCCGGGGACCTGGACCCGGACCCCGCCCAGGGCATTGGACAGAAACCAGTTCAGCGAAACTGTCTCTGCGTCCCTGACATAGGCCGGGATCCCGGCTGCCTCCAACGCGGAACGCGCCAGGTCGGCCTCCCATGGGTAGAGGAAGGTCTTGACCGTGACCAGGTGTTCGTGGCGTGGCATCACAATGGCTGCGTGCTGGGGGGCGGGCCCGGAATGCTCACGATTCCCGCCGGCGCCTTGCGGTCACGCTCTCCCCGCCGATGCCCCAGTTGTCCGTTTCCACCTCGTCGATGACCACCACGGTGGTCTGGGGGTTCTTGCCAAGGGTTTCCTGAAGCAGGAGGGTTACCCCGCGGATGAGCTCGGCCTTTTTTTCGGGCGTGGCCCCGTCCGGGGTGATTTTGATGTTCACAAAGGGCACGGTGCGTTCTCCTGGCGGAAGGGTCGGTATTTTGCGCTCAGGTGATGGGTGGCGGCTCCTGCTGCAACCGCAGGGCGGTTCTGGGCTTCAGGCAGGAGCCCGCCGGTGTCGGTGACTGTCGTCAAGCCGTTGCAGAGGGAGCAACGGGTCAAGGACCGGAGATCAGCCTTCCCCAGGGTGGTACTTGAAGGAGAGGTTGAGCCGGGCCCGGAAGGCAGTGACCTTGCCGTTCTCGATTTTCAGGTCGAGTTTTTTGACCTCGGCCACGCGCAGGTCCTTGAGCGACTTGCCGGCCGCGTCCACGGCTCTCTGGGCCGCATCCTCCCAGGACGTTTCACTGGTGCCGATGACATCGATGACCTTGTACACGCTGTCCATGGGATCCTCCCGAATGGTTGTGGCCGGGCAAACCGTCTAGGGAATGCCCACACCGGTCAGTGGCTCGCCGCAGATGGGGCAGCACTCGCGCCACAGATTGATCTTTTGCACGGAAAATCCATAGCGGTCGATGAGCAGCCCCTTGCAGATGCGGCAGTAGGTATTCTCTCCCCTGTCGCCGGGGACGTTTCCAGTGTACACGTGGTGCAGCCCCGTTTCCAGGCCGAGGTCCCTGGCCCGCCGCAGGGTGGTGATGTCGGTGGCCGGGTGATCCAGGAGACGGTGCGCGGGCGTGAAGGCGGTCACGTGCCAGGGGATGACCGGGCTGATGTCGCACAGGAACTGGGCCAGCTGCTTGAGCTCCAGAGGGTTGTCGTTCAGACCGGGTATGATCGTGGTGGAGACCTCCAGCCAGACCCCGGCCCGGTGCAGACGGGCAATGGTCTCCAGCACGGGCTCGAGCCCGGCGTCGCAGTGCTTGGCATAAAAGTCTTCGTTGAAGGACTTGAGGGAGACGCTTGCCGCATCCAGCACGGGCAGCAGTTCGTCCAGGGCCTCACCGGTCAGGTACCCGTTGGTGATGAAAACATTGCGGATGGCTGCCTGCCTGGCCTCACTGGCAACGTCCAGGACATACTCCAGGAAGATGGTCGGCTCCACATAGGTGTAGGCAATGGCGGCCGCCCGGCTGGACTTGGCCGCAGCGACCACCTCCTCCGGCAACACGTCTTCGCCCAGGATGATGCCCTGCTCGCGGGGGGTCAGGGCCATATCCGCGTTCTGACAGCAGGTGCAGGAGAAGTTGCAGCCCATGGTGCCGATGGAGGTGCACTCCGAGCCGGGATGGAAATGGAAGAGCCCCGTTTTTTCGATGGGCTCCAGATGGCGGGTGGCCAGCCGGCCGTAAACCAGAGTGTACAGGCTTCCCCCCTGGTTCTCGCGCACGCCGCACAACCCCCGCTCACCCGGCACGATCCTGCAGCGGTGCGCACAGAGAAAGCACTGGACCTCTTCGTCCGCCAGAGCAGTGTAGAACCGGGCCTCTTTCATGACGCACCAGGGGGTGTATTACCGGGATAAATCGCCCAGAGTAAAAATGTACCCCGAACAGGGTAATTTTCCAAGTGGTGGAAGCAGGACAGCCATCCTTGCAGGGTGAAGGTCGAAACATTCCCACCCAGCACCGGGCTCAGATCCATTCGGGCTGCTCCACGGTTCGCTCGTTGCGCACATTGCCTGTGTTCAGGGTCGTCTTGGGCTCGATCATGAGCACATGGACCTCCTCCGTGGCCACGGGCTTGTGCTCCACCCCCCTGGGCACCACCAGCAGCTGTCCGGGTCCAAGCACAACCTCACGATCCCGAAAGGCAATGGTCAGGTGACCATGGAGCACATGAAAGAGCTCGTCTTCATTCTCGTGGCTGTGCCAGATGAACTCACCCTTGAGCTTGGCCAGCTTGAGGTACTGGCCGTTCATTTCCCCCACGACCCGGGGCTTCCACAGCTCATGGAAGAGGTCGAGCTTGTCGTAGAGATCTATTTTGACAACTGCGCGGTCAGCCATGGGTTCAGCTCCCGCTCTTGGTCAGAGCTGCGATCCAGTCCTCGAGTTCGGCCACCTGAAAAGCCTCTTGCTGGACTGTCAGGTCAAGGCTGACAGCCAGCCCTGACAGGGCCTGGACCTCCGAGTCCTGCTGCAGGGCCTGGTGTCTGGAGTGAGCGGCCCGGGCCCGGTTCAGCGAGGCCACCAGGGCGGCCTGCATGGTCTTGTCCAGGCTGAGGTCGGCGGCTGCAAAGTCGGGCTCCATGCCGTTCTCCGCCACCTCTTCGGCAAAGTGGGCCAGCTGCTTCATCTTGGTCATGGCCGTATCCATCAGGTTCCACCCCAGACCGTCATTCCCCTGGTAGACCCAGGCATGCCGGACGTGCTCGATCATCTCGGAGTACTTGTCCGAAACTTCCCGCTGGAGCATGTCGAGGAAGTCGGGAGGGAGCTCCTGCTCGCCTTCAGGGCGGCTCGCAGCCTCCTCCGGGCTGAGCTTCTCCAGCTGCTTTCTGAATTTCTTGGCATGGTAAGCCGACTCCCAGCCCTCACGTTTCAGGACCCGGCTGATGTGGGGGTCGTCAACCAGCTCCGATTCCCTGCTGTAGTGCGGAACCAGGTTTTCCTCGTAGTCCACGTACGACTTGAAAATGGTGGAACGGCTGGCGGGGTCGAAGGGGTACACGGCGGGCTCGAGGTTGGGCTCACCGCCGAGCTGGCCGATGATCATGCCCAGCCAGTGCATGTGCCACATCTCCTCCCGGGACCGGGACAGCAGGCCGGCCCCGATGGGCGTGTCCTCCCCCTCCAGGTAGCTGTGCACCAGGTAGCGCAGGATGGCGGCGTGCTCCTCGGCCAGGTCCTTGTTCAGCATGTCGATGAGTGCTTTGTTGTCCACGATATCCTCCCTTGGTTTCCCTTGTGCTCAGTTCAGAATTCCGTACCCGATCAGTAAAATGTCAGATTCCGGACCCAGGGTCCAGACATTGCTCTACGCCTATCACGGGCGGGTTGAGGGCCCGCTTGTCGGAAGCGCGTTCTTTTCATATACATCAGGCAGTAAAAAGCTGTTTTTCAGGTGGTCGGTGTCCAGAGACCTTCCACAGGGAGGTCGAGAATCATTTTCTTTTTCAGGGGGTCCATCATGCAAAGCTTCAGTGTCCGTTTCCTTCTCTGCGCCATTGCCGTGTGGCTGACGGCCTGTGCCACAACTCCCCAGGAACCCAGGGTGGACGCTTCCGGGCCGAGCGTGCAGGAAACAGTGACCTATGAAGGCCCCAGGGCCCGGATCGCCGTGGCCAACTTCAAATGCAAGGCCGCACAGTGCTCGGGGGACATCGGGGAGGGCGTGTCCGACATGCTGACCACGGCGCTGTTCAGGAGCAACCGCTTCATCGTCCTGGAGCGGGGCGAGGGCCTCGACGAGCTCAAGGAGGAGCTGGACCTCATGGACACCGGGTACATGGAAGAGGGAAAGGGTGCTGAAAAGGGTCTCATGGAAGGGGCGGACATCCTGCTCATGGGCGCCATCACCGAGTTCGAGCCCAAGGCCTCGGGTGTGGGCGGGGGGGTTGGCGGGCTCTACCTGGGCAGCGGAATCCTGGGTGGTGTCCTGGGGGGCAAGGAAGAGGCGTACATCAAGGCCGATCTGCGTCTGGTCGACGTGCGTCGGGGTCGGGTCATCAACGCGGCCACGGTCGAGGGCCAGGCAACCCGCTGGATGGTGGGGGGGCTGGGCGGAGCGCTGGTGGGCAACGTGGCGCTGGGCGGCGCTCTCGGCGGGTACAAGAACACCCCCATGGAAAAGGCTGTCCGGGACATGCTGGACGCGGCCGTCCAGACCATCTCCCAGCAGGTCCCCCAGGAGTACTACCGCTACCCTGGGCAGGGCAAAGCCCAGCCGGCAGCCTATCAGCAGCCCACAGCACCTGTTGAGTCGCAAAGCAGCCCTGACCTGCTCGATCCGTCCAGCCGCGAGGATGCCAGAAAGATCCAGTCCAGTCTTGCCGAGCTGGGGTTCTACACCTCCACCATCGACGGGATCTGGGGCAAGGGGTCCCGGGGCGCCCTGATCGATTTCAAGAAGAGCAAGGGGCTTCCCGCCACCGGGGACTGGGACATGACCGTGCAGCAGATGCTGATGGGCCAGTAAAAAATTCAAGGATCACGTGTCTGTGCAAGGGCCCGGCAAAGCCGGGCCTTTTTCGTACCGGGATCGAAACAGTCACTCGAGCATTATTCTGATATTCTGCAGGCAGGGGACAAGACACAACCACGTCGGCGGGAGGACCATGCCCACCATCAGACAGCAGATGCGCGAGCTGCTTGCGGAGGAGGCGCTGACCACCAGGGAGCTTTCCCAGCAGCTGGGCATTTCGGAGAAAGAGGTCGCCGGCCATCTGGAACACGTGGCCAGGACGGCCCGGAAGGAGGGAAAGCGCCTGCTGGTGCTGCCTTTTGCCTGCCTGGACTGCGGCTTCGTGTTCAGGGAACGGAGCAGGTTCACCAAGCCGGGGCGCTGCCCGCGCTGCAAGGGAAGCCATGTGGAACCGCCCCGGTTCCACATGGAGTGACCCCGGGGCGCAGACATTCTCGGCTCGCTGGAAAGGGCCGCAGAGATCGAACCGGTCAGGGATAATGTGCGTTTGGCGCAGCTCTGCCAGGCGGGTCAGCGGCCAGGCCCAGGTGACCGCACAGTGGCCGCAAGGCGCATCACTGCTGCTTGAGGATGTCCCGGATCTCGGTCAGCAGCTTCTCCTCCGCGCTGGGCTCGGGCGGCGCAGGCGGGGCGGGCTCGGCCTCTTTCTTGCGGCGCAGACGGTTCATGGTCCTTACGGCCAGGAAGATGGCAAAGGCGATGATCACAAAGTCGACAAGGGTCTTGATGAAGCTGCCGTAGTTGAGGGTCACCGCGGCCACGTCGCCCCTGGCCTCCCGAAGGACCAGGGCCAGCCGGGTGAAGTCGGTGTTGCCCACCAGCAGCCCCAGCGGCGGCATGACCACGTCGGCCACAAAGGAGGACACGATCTTGCCGAAGGCCATGCCGATGACAATCCCCACGGCCATGTCCACCACATTGCCCTTGAGAGCGAACTCCTTGAACTCCTTGAGCATGCCCATTGCTGATCCCCCACTGCGGCTGGTTGAAACAGGTTGAACTCTGAAAGAGCTTTCAGGCTGCATACGCGATATATTTGATACTGGGCAAGTGCGAGGCTGCTGATTGCTTGGCAGGTTGCGGAAAAGCGAAAAGCGGGCTCAGAAATACATCTTGATCTCACCGAACAGGAAGTTGGGGTAGGTGCCGAACTCCGAGTTGATCTCCAGGCCAACCGGGGGAGTGGCCTCGGGGCGGCGCCCAAAGTTGAGGGATGCGCCGAGGATGATGTCGGTATTGTCGCTGGCTGAAAGCGTCAGGGTGGGTTGGATCTGGACGGAGCCGTCGGTCAGGGAGGCGATGGCCGCCAGCCTGCCCGTGACCAGTGGGGAGAGCTCGTAGGAGGCCAGGGCCCCCAGCAGGTTTTGTCCCACGTGCAGTGAGGCCCCGTTCTGGAAACGCGCCAGTCCGGCCTCCAGCCGGCTGGACTCGCCTGCCCCGTTGTAAAGATACTCAAGCTCCAGGATGAGGGAGGACTCGAAGCGTCGGCTCAGCCCGAGCACGGCAGTCAGGTGGTCCTCGTAGAGATCCCCGGGCAGGGGGGCCAGGGAGGGTGAGTCCTGGGCCCGGAACCAGGCGGCCTCCGCCCTGACCTGGACAGGCCCCAGCTCGCCCACCAGACCTCCGCCCAGCTGCCAGCCGCCGTAGATCTTGCCCCCCTGCAGGGCCAGGTCCCAGCCTCCAAGGGTGGTGAAGGCCCTGGCCAGTATCGAGGAACCGTACCAGCCGGCCTGCAGGCCTTGCCCGGGAGCGGCGGCCTGCCCGGACAGGTCCAGCTCCCGCCCGGCCACCCCCAGCAGGGTCAGGCCGGAGAAGGGCCCCAGGGGCAGGTCGCAGCGCAGGGCGTCCACCCCGGGCTTGTAGTCGCGGTCGAACTGGCGGGGGTCAAAGGGCAGATAGACGTCCAAAGGATTCCAGAAGTGGGCCTTGCCAAAGGTCACGGCCTGCCTTCCCAGGGTAATGTCGGCCCAGGGCAGGCTCAGCCTGACGTTCATCCGGTCCACCCACATCCCGGCCGCTGTCCGGTCCTCGGTGACCCAGTCCCAGGACAGGTCCGCGGCCCGGTAGCGCAGGTCGCCCCCGGCAAAGTTGAACAGCCTCCCCCCCCGGGCTTCCCCCGCCCGAGGAGTGGGTCAGCCCGTGCACCAGATGG
>CAZQOG010000095.1:7184-11021 GCA_964594925.1 uncultured Desulfohalobiaceae bacterium | reverse complement strand
AGGGTGTTGAAAAATCCCCGCTGGACTGCGTTGGTTCGCCATGGGCAAGGCCTCACGTATGAAGAATACGCTTCGGCCTTGTCCCTGGGAAAGCGCCCCCATGCCACGGCGGAGCCATGCGGAGCCTGGGTTGCCAGCGTGGTTTTTGAACACCCTGCAGGAAGATGAAGTCTGATGATCGAGAACAACCCTGAGGAACGTGCCTACGGCTGAGAAGCAGAAAACCTTCCACTACTGGGGTCGTGACGAGCCGGCACTCCCGGATCGGGGTGGCAGGCTCCCGGTGGCACTGGTCTTCCCGCAGCCCTATCCCCTCGGGCTGTCCACACTGGGATGGCAGGTGGTCTACCGGCTCCTGGCCCAGGAGCCGGGCTTGGTGGTGGAACGGTTCTTCTGGGATCCCAAGGCCGGACAGTGCTTCTCCAGGGATTCCAGCCGGCCCCTTCAGGACTTTCCCCTCGTCTGTTTCAGCCTGAACTTCGAGCTGGACTGCCTCCCCATGGTTCAGGCCCTGAAGGGCGCCGGCATCCCTCTTCATGCGTCTGACAACCCGGACTGGCCCCTGGTCATGGCCGGGGGCCCACTGGCCTTTCTCAACCCCGCCCCCATAGCCCCGAGCCTGGACTGTCTCTTTGTGGGCGAGGCCGAAGCGGGTTTCGCGGCCCTGTGCAGGAGTGTGGCCGTGGAGTGGTTCGCCGGGACAGCCAAGCCGGACTGCCTGCAACGCTTGGCCGCGGTCAGGGGGGTCCTGGTGCCCGGGGTGAGCGATCTTCCAGTCAGCAGGCTGACCGCATCCTCGGGGAGGAGCCTGGCAACGCCCGGCCACTCCTGCTTCATCAGCTCCGAGGCCCAGTTTCGGGACGCCTTTCTGCTGGAGGTCAACAGGGGCTGCCCCTACGGGTGCCGTTTCTGTGCCGCCGGGTTCGTCTATCGCCCGCCGCGACAGGCGGACGTGGAGGATCTCAAGGACATGGTCCGCGCCGCGTCCCCGCCCAAGGTGGGGCTGGTGGGGACCGCGCTCACCGACTGGCCCGACCTGCAGCCCTTTCTCAAATGGCTGCACGAGCGCAAGATCAAATTTTCCCTGTCTTCCCTGCGGGCTGACGGGCTGACCAGGGAGCTGCTGGAGTTTCTGCGCCGCACAGGCACCCGCACCCTGACCCTGGCCCTGGAGGGGGCCAGCAGGCGGTTGCGCAGGGCCATGAACAAGAGGCTTTCCGAAAAGGGCCTGTTGGAGGCGGTCGCGTCCATCAGCGAGCTGCAGTTCAACCACCTCAAGCTCTACCTGATCACCGGCTGGCCCGGGGAGACGGACGAGGACCTGGCCGAGCTCGGCGGTTTCCTGCAGCAGATCGATGCCGCCGTCACGCAGGGCAAGGGGGCGAAGGGCAAGGGCCTGGGATACCTGACCCTGAGCGTCAGCTGCCTGGTGCCCAAGCCATGGACGCCCCTGCAGTGGGCGCCCATGGCGCCGGAGCAGCTCCTGCACCGCCGCCTGGAGCAGATCCGCGCCCTGGGCAGGCCGATCAAGGGCTTCCGGGTGGAGGGCGAGACACCGTTCGGCGCGCGCCTGCAGGGGCTCATCGCCCGGGGTGATGCCTCGGTCCACAGCCTCATCCTGCAGACGGCGGAGCTGGGCGGGAGCTGGCGCAAAGGCCTCAAGGCCTGGAGCGGGGATCCCGTCTTTTTCCTCGACCGTGAACGGGGGCGATCCGAAGCCTTTCCCTGGGAATGCATTGACGCGGGTGTGGACAGGGAGGCCTTGTGGCTGGAGTGGGAGCGTTACAAGCAGGGCCGGATGTCACCTGGCTGCTCCCCCCTGGGCTGCGAGCGCTGCCCCGGATGCGGCATGGAGCGGCAAACCAGCGGGCAGCGCCCCGCACCAGGGGGGTAGGGCCGGGGAACAACGTCACTCCAGCCCCGGTTCAGTCGTTCTCCGTTGTTTTTTCCCTGCCTCCGCCGACATACCAGCCGCTGGCCTTGCCCAGCAGGTCGAAGGTCCGGGCCACCAGCTGGTGGGGGTCGGTCAGGTAGCCCTCAAGGAGCAGGGCGCAGTCGTAGATCTCCTCCACGGCAGTGCCCAGGAAGGGGTCTTCCGGATCGGACTCGAAGGTCGTTATCAGGTTGCGGGTCAGAACATGGCCCGGGTTTATCTCCAGGACCTTTTTCGGGGGGGTGGTGTCCTTGCTCATGACCTTGAGGATCTTTTCCATCTGGGAAGAAGGGGCGCCGTCCGGGCTGACCAGGCAGGCCGGGCTTGTGCTCAGCCGGCCCGTGGACCTGACGTCGGCGACCCGCTCGCCAAGGATGTCCTTCATGCGCCCGAGCAGGCCCTCCAGGCTCTTCTGCTGGGTTGCGTCCAGCTCCTCGGCGGGCGCTTCCTCCGTTTCCGTGTCGGGCAGCTTGCCGATCTCCTCTAGATCGGCGTGCTCCACGGAGCGCAGGGGGGTGTCCTTGTAGGAGCCCAATGTCTCCATGACGAACTCGTCGATGGGCTCGTACAGGTAGAGCACCTCGATGCCTTTGCGCTTGAAGATTTCCAGGTGCGGGCTCATGGCCACGGACTCGCGCGAGGGGCCGGACACGTAGTAAATGGCCTTCTGCCCCTGTTTGAGCCGGCCTGCGACCTCTGCCAGGGAGACCAGGCCCTGGGCATCCTCGCAGCTGGAAGCGTTGAAGCGCAGCAGCTCCTGGAAGGTCTCCCGGTTGTCGTACTCGCCATAGCCGAGCTTGAAGGTCTTGCCG
This sequence comes from uncultured Desulfohalobiaceae bacterium, assembly GCA_964594925.1. GTDB lineage: Bacteria > Desulfobacterota > Desulfovibrionia > Desulfovibrionales > CAZUBS01 > CAZUBS01. Next base: position 8,276 of record CAZQOG010000095.1, on the reverse strand, counting down.
TGGGTCCGCCAGAAGGCGGCGTATTGCCCGGGCTGCCCCGCGGCCATTTTTTTCAGCCGGGAGTAGACCTGCTTGGTGATGGTCACGGCCATCTTGCGGATGAGCACGTTCTCCTGGATGGTCTCCCGGGAGATGTTCAGCGGCAGGTCCTCCGTATCCACAACCCCGCGCACGAAGCCCAGGTGCTGGGGAATGAGATCCTTGTTCCTGTGCTGGATGAGCACCCTGCGCACATAGAGGTCCAGGCCGTACTCCTCGTACCCGGTCGTGAACATGTTCAGGTCCTGCTCCGGGATGAACAGCAGGCCGGTGAACTGCACGGGTGCGTCCACGGCAAAGTGCAGGGTGTCGAAAGGCGCCCGGGTGTCGTAGGTCAGGAACTTGTAGAACTCCGCGTACTGCTCCTCGGTCACGTTGAACTTGGGTTCGCGCCACAGGGCGGGGATGGTGTTGACCCTGTCCCCGTTGACGTGGATGGGGAAGGAGACGAAGTTGGAGTGCTCCTTGATGATGGAGGTGATGCGCTCGGGGTCTGCAAACTCCCGGGCGTCCTCCTTGATGAAGACCTCGATGGAGGTGCCCCGGGGGCGCTCCTCGTCCAGCAGCCGGACCTCGTAGGAGCCGGTGCCGTCGGAGACCCACTCCACCGGCTTCTCCTGCGGCTCCCAGGAACGGCTGACCAGCCGGACCTTTGCAGCCACCATGAACACGGCGTAGAACCCCACACCGAACTGGCCGATGATGGACCCGGCCTTGGAGGCGTTGTCGGCAGCCTGGGCCAGGAAGTCAGCAGTCCCGGAGTGGGCGATGGTGCCGATATTGGCCACCACCTCGTCCCGGCTCATGCCGATCCCGGTATCGGACACCGTGACCGTGCCGGCCTCCTTGTCCACATCGATGCGGATCTCCAGCTCCTGGTCGGCGTCCTTGAGCTCGGTGCCTCTGCTGGATTCGAAGCGCACCTTGTCCAGGGCGTCGGAGGCGTTGGAGACCAGCTCCCTGAGGAAGATGTCCCGGTTGGTGTACAGGGAGTGGACAATGATATCCAGGAGCTTCTTGATCTCGGCCTTGAACTCGTAGGTGTGGGTGGTC
>CAZQOG010000095.1:0-7084 GCA_964594925.1 uncultured Desulfohalobiaceae bacterium | reverse complement strand
ATGGTGCGGGAGAAGGACCCGTAGCTGGTTTCCACGTGCAGGTAGCTCTCCTTCTCCTGCTTTTTCTCCTGCTTCTTCTCGCCCTTGATGGTCAGGTAGCCCCGCTCCAGGCTGACATCCACCTCCTTGGGGTCGATGCCGGGCAGCTCGGCCCTGACCGTGACCTCGCTGTCGTTCTCCTTCATTTCCAGGGCGGGAACGACCACGGCCTCACGGGTCAAGGAAAACGGTGCGTCCCGGAAGTCCTCCATCAGGTCCCAGATGGAGCTGGCCGGGGTCTCATCCGTGCGTCTGCGCAGGGTGGGGAGTCGTCTGGTGAACATCGTGCATCCCTCCTTGTCGGTACGGAATAATTTCCCTGAAAAACCCATACACCTGTTGTGTAACCGTCTCACAGGGCAGGCCGGGAGTTCGGAGCCGGCCCCGGCCTTGCCGCTTGGCAGCAGCTTCAGGCCCTTACCCGGCCTGGATCTCGATCTTCTTGGGCAGGGCCTTTTCCGCCTTGGGCAGGAACAGCTCCAGCACGCCGTTGACCAGGGAAGCCTTGATCCTTTCCCGGTCCACCGTGTCCGAGATGGTGAAGGTCCGCTGGTACTCGCCATTGCCGAACTCGGCGTGCACTGGCTTGGCCTGCCCGGGCTCCGGGTAGCTGGTCGCACCCGAGACGATGAGCTCGTTTTCGTTGAGGTCGATGGTCATGGCACTCTTGTCCAGGCCGGGGACATCCAGATAGATGTGGTAGCCGTCCTTGTCCTCGAGAATGTCGGTGGCCGGCCGGGCCTTGGGAAGAGCAGGGGTCTGTTTCTTCTCGGTGTTCATGGCGTCGTCCTCCTGGCTTCGTGAAAATATGCTTTTGTCTGTCCGGGGTGTGGCACTTTTCAGGAACGCGCTTCTCAGCTCTCGATGCTGATCTTCTTGGCCTTGGCCGCAGCGGCCTTGGGCAGCGTGACCTCGAGCAGGCCGTTTTTGAGGGTGGCCTTGACCTGGTCGCGCTCCACCGGGACGTTCAGGTTGACGATCCTCTGGAAGGGCCCGACCGGGCGCTCCTGACGGTAGTAGCTTCCCTGGGGTGCCTTGCGTTCCCCCTTGATGACCAGGGAGCCGTCGGTCAGGGTCAGCTCGATATCCTCCATGCCCAGACCGGGTATCTCGGCCTGCACCACGACGTCCTCCTCCCCTTCCAGGATGTTCATGGGAGGGTAGGCCACGCGGCGCTGACTGATGGGCAGGGGGCGCAGGAAGTCCTCGAACACACGGTCGATCTGCCTGGGCAGGTCATAGTACATGCTGAAATCGATAACCATGGCTATACCTCCTTTTCTACAAGGATTCCAGTGGTTTCCAGGGTCAGGCGATTGTAGAATAATCCTGCCCCGGAGGTTGTCAAGGCTGTGCAGTCAGCAGAGGGAAGGAAATGTGGCCGGGCCACGTCCACCACGTCCGGTTCATCCGGCTCAGGAGTACGTGGTCGGTGTACGCATGAGAGGCCGAGGCCTTCATGCCCAGCCGAACTCGTGCCCCTTGAGCCGTGATGCGGGCCGGTGAGAAGCGTCTCGGTCAACGGCGTGGATCCATGGCGAGATGCGAGTGCCCGACACGTGCTCTTTGGGTTTGCGCCGCGCAGGCGGTTCAGCCCCGGAGCACGATGAAGGCGGTGTAGGCCGCATAGAGCACCAGGAACAGGGCTCCCTCGATCCGGTCGATCCGGTGTCTGCTGCCGGTCCAGGTGGCCGTGAACAGCAGCAGCGTGGCCCCGGCCAGGACCCAGAGGTCGGTGTTCAGCATGGGGTTGAATGCGACCGTGGTGACCGAGGAGGTCACCCCCAGGATCCAGAGCACGTTGAAGATGTTGGAGCCGACCACGTTGCCGATGGCCATGTCCGCGTTTCCCCGCAGGGCCGCAGCGATCGATGTGGCCAGCTCCGGCAGGGAAGTGCCGACGGCCACGACGGTCAACCCGATCAGGGCCTGGCTCATGCCCAGGGATGCCGCAAGATTCGAGGCCCCCTGGACGATCCATTTCCCGCCCAGGGCCAGGGCGGCAATGCCGGCCAGGCTGAGCCCGATGGACACCCAGGGGCCCAGTGGCGCGTCGACCTCCACGCTCTGCGTGTCCTCCGGCTTCTTCGCCACCGAGAAGAGGTAGTAGAGATAGACGGCAAAGAATCCCAGCAGGGCCAGCCCGTCCCCGCGGTCGAGCTGTGACCAGCCTGAGCCGGAGAGCAGGCTGTCGTTGGCCAGTGCTGCCAGGACCAGCGCGGCCAGCAGTGCGAAGGGGATCTCGCGCCAGCGGATGGAGGCCTCCATGCGCAGGGGCACGACCACCGCGCAGAGACCGAGGATGAGCAGGATATTTGTGATGTTGGAGCCGACAACGTTGCCCACGGCCAGGTCGGTTGCTCCCTGGAAGGCGGAGAGCAGGGAAACGATGAGCTCGGGGGCGGAGGTGCCCATGGCCACCACGGTCAGCCCCACGGTGAGCTCGGAGATGCCCAGGCGCAGCGCCAGGGAACCGGAGCCGCGCACCAGGGCGTGCGCCCCGCCGATGAGCAGGGGGAACCCGATGATCAGAAAAAGCAGCGCACTGTTCATGTCGGCGTGTATTCTGTCAAAGAAAAGTCCTGTCCGGCAAGAGCTGCGGTCAGGTGAAAGACTCCCGGCATGAGGGGGGAGTCGGCCTCATGGGGCGGTCTGACCTCGGTGGCGGGTATGTCCGGCCACCAGCTCTTTGTAGAAGTCCAGTGTCCTGGAGGCGATGACCTCCCACCCGAAGTGATCAACAGCCCACTGCCTGGCCTCTTGCCCCATCCGGCGGCACAGCTCGCGGTCGTCGAGCAGGGTGTTGACGCCCCGGGCCAGGCGCAGGGAAAAGCCTTCCGGATCACTGGGCTCGGAATCACCTGGAGCGGGGTCCACGTCCACCAGCAGGCCTGTCCGGCCGTCGGCAACAGCCTCGACAATGCCCCCCACCCGGGAGGCCACCACCGGGGTGCCGCAGGCCATGGCCTCCAAATTGATGATGCCGAAGGGCTCGTAGACCGAGGGGCACACGAACACCCGGGCCTGGCTGTAGAGGTGGGCGAGGTCGGCCCGGGGCACCATCTCCTTGACCCAGACCAGGTCGATGCCCTGGAGGGCCCTGGCCTCTGCCATGAGCCGGTCTGTCTCCCGGGCGATGTCCTCGGTGTCGGGGGAGCTGGCGCAAACCAGGATCTGGGTGCCGGACCGCAGGTGTCTGACCGCCCGGAGCAGGTGGGTCAGCCCTTTCTGACGGGTGATGCGGCCCACGAACAGCACATAGGGAAGGGCCGGATTGAGACCATACTTGGCCGGGACACCGGGGTCCTGCCGCGGGGCATACTCGGAAGTGTCGATGCCGTTGTGGATGACCCTGACCTTGTGCGGGTCCACGCCGTAGAGATCGCACACGTCGCGCTTCATGGCCCGGGACACGGCGATGATGCCGTCGGCAGTGGTGTAGCTGGTGCGCTCCAGCCAGACGGTGAAGTCGTGACCGGTGCCGAGCTGCTCTGCCTTCCAGGGGCGGTGGGGCTCCAGGGAGTGGGTGGAGAGCACCAGGGGGGCTTTGTGAAGGTGCCTGGCCAGGCACCCGGCAAAATGGGCGTACCAGGTGTGGGCGTGGACCAGGTCGGTCCGCTCCAGGCTGCCGGCCTGGAGCAGGTTACGGAACAAAGGATCCAGGACCTTGCGGTGTCTGCGGTCAGCCGCTGCAGGCAGCTCAGGAGCGGGTGGAGTGCCTGTGGCTGTGAGATTGCCCTGGCTGCTGTGCTGGTCCCCGAAGCAGCGGACATCCACTTGGTGGCGCGACCCTTCCAGAGCCGCAAGCTCCCGGGTCAGGTACTCTACATGAACCCCGGCTCCCCCATAAATATGAGGGGGGTACTCGTTGGTGAGGATGGTGATTCGCATAGGAGGATTTGGTCTCGGCTTACGGTTGCAAGGGTGTCTGCGGGGTAGCTGATAGCCGAGCCGCCCCTGCATGTCCAGGAGCACTCCGCTGCGGAGTGTCAAACGTCTGCTTGAAGGAAGGGGCATTTGTGTCTACCCTTTCAAAGTATGGAAAAAGTTCAAAAGCGGAGCAGGAGCCGGGAGAGAAGGAATGAGTGATGGGCGCAAACGGGTGGTGATCGAAAATGTCAGGCCCCAGGTGGACCAAGGCAGGTTTCCCGTCAAACGCGTCCTGGGGGAGAGCGTTGCGGTGCGCGCCGATGTCTTTGCCGACGGTCACGACGCCTTGCGCTCGGTCCTGCTCTACCGCAGCAAAAGCGAGGAAGCGTACCGGCAGGTGGCCATGCGCCACCTGGGGAACGACCTCTGGTCGGCCAGCTTTCTGGTCGAGACCCGGGAGCCCTACCTGTACACGGTCCTGGCCTGGGTGGATCACTTCCGGACCTGGCGGAAGGATCTGGCCGCCAAGGCCGAAGCCGGTCAGGACGTGGGCGTGGAGCTTTTGGACGGGGCCCGGATGGTCGTGGAAGCGGCTGAACGGGCCCGGGGCGGGGACGCTGCCGCGCTCCACAGCCACGCCCAGGTCATGAGCGGGCCCGGGGGGCAGGCCGAACGGGTGGCCCTGGCGGTCAGTCCGGAGCTGCTCGAGCTCATGGACGCCCATCCGGACACCGATCTGGCAGTGCGCTTCCCCCGGGAGCTCGAGGTCTGGGTGGACCCCCCCAGGGCCCTGTTCAGCGCCTGGTACGAGGTGTTCCCCCGCTCCACGGGCAGGGGGACCTCCCACGGGACCTTCAGGGACCTGGAAGGATGGCTGCCGGAGATCGCCCGCATGGGTTTCGACGTGCTCTACCTGCCCCCCATCCACCCCATCGGGACCACCCACCGCAAGGGGGCCAACAACACCCCGGAAGCAGGCCCCAAAGACCCCGGCAGCCCCTGGGCCATCGGCAGCCCACAGGGGGGTCACGAGGCGATCCATCCGGAGCTGGGCTCCCTGGAGGACTTCCGGCACCTGGTGCGGGCAGCCGGTGAGCTGGGTATGGAGGTGGCTCTGGACGTGGCCTTCCAGTGCTCCCCGGACCACCCGTGGGTGCAGGAGCACCCGGAGTGGTTCACAAGGCGGGCCGACGGCTCCATCCAGTATGCGGAAAACCCCCCCAAGAAGTACCAGGACATCTTTCCCCTGAACTTCGAGAGCGCGGAGTGGCGCTCTCTCTGGGAGGAGCTGCTGGGCATCTTCCTGTTCTGGGCCGGGCAGGGTGTTCGCATTTTCCGGGTGGACAACCCGCACACCAAGCCCCACCGGTTCTGGGAATGGGTCATCGCAGCGGTCAAGAAGGAGCACCCCGAGGCCGTGTTCCTGGCCGAGGCCTTCACCCGGCCCAAGGTCATGTACCGGCTGGCCAAGGCGGGCTTCACCCAGTCCTACACCTACTTCACCTGGCGCAACACCAAGGTCGAGCTGGTCAGCTACATGACCGAGCTGGTGGACAACGCCCCCCGGGATTTCTTCCGCCCCAACTTCTGGCCCAACACCCCGGACATCCTGCCCGAGTATCTGCAGTACGGCGGCAGGCCGGCCTTCATGACCAGGTTGCTGCTGGCCGCCACCCTCTCCTCCAGCTACGGCATCTACGGGCCGGCCTTTGAGCTCTGTGCGAACCAGGCCCTGCCGGACCGGGAGGAGTATGACCACTCCGAGAAGTACGAGATCAAGGACTGGGACTGGGACCGCCCCGGCAACCTCAAGGACTTCATAACCACGGTGAACCGCATCAGGCGGGACAATCCGGCCCTCCAGAGCACCTGGAACCTGCGTTTTCTGGAGGCGGAGAACGAGGCTGTCCTCTTTTACCTCAAGAGCGACCCCGACCTGGAGAACATCATCCTGGTCGCGGTCAACCTCGATCCCCACCACAAGCAGTCCGCCTGGGTGCATGTCCCGATCCGCGAGCTGGGGATCCCCGCGGGAACCCCCTACCTGGCCCACGACCTGATCGGCGACGACAAGTTCATCTGGACCGGGGAAAGGAACTTCATCGAGCTGGACCCCTTTGTCCAGCCTGGACGCATCTTCAGGCTCAGGCGCAGGCTCAAGCGCGAAACAGACTTCGACTACTTCATGTGAGGAATATTTCCATGGCCAAAGCCTCTTCCATTCTGGCCGGCGATGCGCAGTGGTACAAGGATGCCGTCATCTACGAGCTGCACGTCAAGACCTTTTGCGACTCCAACGGGGACGGCATCGGAGACTTCAGGGGGCTGACCTCCAAGCTGGACTACCTGGAGGACCTGGGGGTCAATGCCATCTGGCTGCTGCCATTCTACCCGTCCCCGCGCAAGGACGACGGCTATGACATTGCCGACTACCGCACCATCCATTCCGACTACGGCACCCTGCGCGACTTCAAGACCTTCGTGCGCCAGGCCCATGCCCGGAACATCCGGGTCATCACCGAGCTGGTCATCAACCACACCTCGGACCAGCACGCCTGGTTTAAGCGCTCCCGCAGGTCCAAGCCGGGAAGCAAGTGGCGCGACTTCTACGTCTGGAGCGAGACACCCGAGAAGTACCAGGACGCGCGCATCATCTTCCAGGACTTCGAGTTCTCCAACTGGGCCTGGGACCCCATGGTCAAGGCCTACTACTGGCACCGCTTCTACCACCACCAGCCCGACCTGAACTTCGACTCCCCCCTGGTTCAGCAGGAGGTGCTCAAGGTCATGGACTACTGGTTCGACATGGGGGTCGACGGGCTGCGGCTGGACGCCATCCCCTACCTGTTCGAGCGGGAGGGCACCAACTGCGAGAACCTGCCCGAAACCTTCGACTTCCTGCGCAGGCTCCGTTCCCACATCGACGAGCGCCACCAGGACAAGATGCTGCTGGCCGAGGCCAACCAGTGGCCGGAGGACGCGGTCAGCTACTTTGGTGACGGGGACATCTGCCATATGAGCTTCCACTTTCCGCTCATGCCCAGGCTGTTCATGTCCGTCCAGCTCGAAAACCGCTACCCCATCATAGACATCCTGGACCAGACTCCGGCCATCCACGACACCTGCCAATGGGCCATGTTCCTGCGCAACCACGACGAACTGACCCTGGAGATGG
>CAZQOG010000094.1:7870-11027 GCA_964594925.1 uncultured Desulfohalobiaceae bacterium | reverse complement strand
TCCACAAAGGCTTCCTCCGGGTCTGGCGGGACCGCAGCAAGGCCCAAAGGCAGAAAGGCATAAACAAAGACAAAGATTTCTAAAAACATTGAAAAATCCACGCTGGCCTGCCCTCCGCAGCCTTGTGCGAAGGGGGGCGCTGCAATAGCTTGACCATCGTGGTTGTTTTCGCTTTGGGCGGGCCCTTTGGGCCCGCTTTTTTTTCATTGGGACCGGCCTCAGAGGATCTGAAGCTTTTGGAAACGCAGGTGGATCTCCCGGCTGACCCAGGCGTCTGTGGCGGCGTAGTCTATCTGCTGCCGGGAGAGGTCCTTGCGGTCCCAGTTGGTGCACTTGGCTGACTTGGAGATCCTGAACCCGAGGAACTTGGCAGCCAGATTGCGCAGGCCGTAGGTTTCCAGCTGCAGCCTCATGGCCACCTTGCCCAGGTCCACGAAGCCTGCCGGCTCAAAGGGCGCGATGCATTGCAGATCATGGAGATCGTCCCGGACAGCCACCCCGGTCTTGGTGACCCCGGGGTCGCTCAACATATCGAAGAGCGCTTCTGCCGAGGAAAGCCCGCCGAGCCGGATCAGGTGGACGGTCTGCTCACCCGCGAGCTGCACCAGGGAGGGCTGGTAGCTGACCCCTTTCTTGAACGCCGGCCTGGTCTCGGTGTCGAACCCGATCAGGGATTCCCGGCCCAAGGCCGTCAGGGCGCGTTCCAGCCCGGCATCGTCATCAACGAGCTCCACAGGTCCCTGGTACTTGCACAGGGGGAGCTTGTTGATGTCATGCGCGCTCAGCTTGAACTGGAAGTCGGAGATCATGGTGGTCTGCCGGGGCTGTCGGTGTCGGTGTCGGTGTCCGGCAAGGGCCAGCTAAGTCAGATCGGGTCCCAGGTCAAGCTGAAGCCGGGATCTGGAAGAGGCTCAGAGATTGTCGGTAATGGCCTCGTGTACCTCCTTTGAAGCCTGCTCGTCGCCCAGGAGCCCTACACGGACGGAAACCTTGATCACGCCGCCGCTCTGTTTTTCCATCTTGACGGTAATCGTCTCATCCCCCTTTTTTCCGCGCACGTCCGCCTTGCTGAGGCTCAAGGTCTTTTTTTCCACACGGATCTCAAGGCCCTGCATGGCGTCGAGGCTGGCTTCGTAGGTCTGTTCCAGGGAGGCTTCATAGTCCTTGTGCAACCATCCGGCGACGTAGGCATAGGTGCCCCCTGCGGCAGCGCCACCGATCACGGCATAGGCGCAGCCGGAGAGCAGGCCAAGTGAAATCCAGAGGATAATCAACTTGAGAGTTGGGTGAACACGCATTGTCAGCTCCGGTTGATTGGGTTTGCGTTGATGGAACCGAAAGCACCTCAATGAACAATAATAAGACGTTTTCCGCTGTCCGCAGTCAAGGGGCTGGTTGCTTCAGGCTGGATTTTGCCTCGGCTTTCGGGCAGTCACGCGGTGGGTTGTAATCTTGACCGATTGGGTCCAATATGGGGCGGGTTCAACAAAGTCAGGTTCCAGCCCTTCCCCTATGGCTCATAAGCAACGAAGCGCGCTCCATGCTCCAGGCAGAGACGAGCGCTGTACAGTGGAATTCTTTGAGTAAGGAAACTGGTATTGACAGCTTTTCAACATTCAGTTTGAGGTCGGAATAGTTGCGGAAGACCCTGATTCCAGGCCCCGCAACTTGATACGTGCAACAGTCCGGGCCTGTGGTGTCTTCACGAAGCAGCGGAGTTAAAGTATGCGTCTTTCGACCCGAAGCAGGTATGGTGCCAGGCTGGTCCTGGACATCGCCCTGCACGGCAATGGGGACCCAGTCCGGATCACGGATGTTGCCGAGCGGCAGAATATCTCCTTCAAGTATCTTGAGAAGTTGACCATAGTGCTGAAGCGGGCTGGTTATCTCATCAGCAAACGCGGACCTCGTGGAGGGCACATGCTGGCCAGGCCCCTGGACAGGATCAGCATAGGAGAGATCGTCCGGGTGCTCGAGGATGATTACTCCCTGACCAGATGCGTTGCCACGGGCATGGTTTGCACCAGATACTCCAACTGCCTCATGTACGATGTCTGGCGCGAGGCAAGCCAGGCCATGATGGAAAAGCTCGATTCGATCAGCCTTGCGGACCTGGCGCGCAGGGCCGACCGCGAAAGTATGGGGACCGACGCCTGCAAAGCCCCAAAGAGTCGCTGAGCCTGCCTTCCCAGTCCTGAGCTCTCCTTTGTTTTCTTGCCCGGATTCCGGGCTCCGCCACTGCCTGTGGCAGCAGGTCCTGTCATCGATTGCTTCGGCTTTCAGGAGTGTGCGTGCGTGTGTGTGCAGAACAGTTTATGCCACACCAAAAAGGTGTGAAATTGACGGGGGTATGCGTTGCATATCCATTTTTTTCGGGTATAGTCCGTGGCACTCACGATGTTATGGAAAAACTTGCGTCTTGCTGACGGGGGAGCAATGCGATTGACCACACGCAGCAGGTACGGGACCAGGCTGATGCTTGACCTGGCACTGAACGACAGCCAGGGGCCGGTGTGCATCTCGGATGTGGCAGAGCGCCAGAATATATCCGTCAAGTACCTGGAAAAGATTATTCACCTGCTCAAGGGGCACGGGTACATCACCAGCAAGCGTGGTCCCAGGGGCGGCCATGTCCTGGCAATCCCCCCCGAGAAAATCTCCATTGGTGCAATCGTCCGGATCATGGAGGGTGGAAGTGCCCTGACCAGGTGCGTCGAGACGGGGAAGACCTGCGACCGCAAGGTCAAATGCAAGATGCACGGGGTCTGGGAAGGTGCCAGCAAGGCCATGATGGACCATCTCGACTCGGTTATGCTCTCGGACCTGATGGCCTGAACAGCTGCCTGGCGCAGAACCTTCAGGACGCGTGCTCCAGGCATTCCCCATCCCGCTGCCGGGGCAGGCAAAGGGATGAACCCGGGTATGCGGTGATAATGACTGGTCAGCCTGTTCAAAATTCCTTTTCAGCACCCCCCCCTAAAAAGTCCTTCGTATATGTGAGATCCTCTCGGAGCCGTGCTTCAGTCGGCCATGCCGATGAGGAAGATCCCGTAGGTCGCCAGCAGATTGGGCATGAAGCCGACCACTTTGCCTTTGATGTCATGGTGGTGGGTCTTGATGGCCACCTCCCTGTGGATTTGAAAGCCGGATGTGCGGC
>CAZQOG010000094.1:0-7770 GCA_964594925.1 uncultured Desulfohalobiaceae bacterium | reverse complement strand
TGGTGGTGGGTCTTGATGGCCACCTCCCTGTGGATTTGAAAGCCGGATGTGCGGCAGAAACCGACGAAATCCTTGATGGGGATGACCCGGATGTTCGGCGTGTCGTACCACTGGTAGGGGAGCTGCTTCGAGACCGGGGCGCGGCCCAGGAAAAAGAACTGCAGCCGGTTTTTGTAATAGCTGAAGTTTGGAAAGCTGACCACGCCGCACCGCCCCACCCTGAGCATCTCGCGGATCAGGGCTGCCGGCTCGTAGACCTGCTGCAGCGTCTGGCTGAGGACGACGTAGTCAAAGGCAGCGTCGGGGTAGTCGTTCAGCTCTTGCCTGATGTCGCCGTGGATGACGCTGAGCCCGCGCTGCAGGCACCGACTCACCTTGTCCTCCACGATCTCGATGCCGGTTCCGCGGATCTGCTTGTGTGAGCAAAGGTGGTGCAGGAGGTCCCCGGTGCCGCACCCCAGATCCAGGACCCGCGTTCCTGGTTCGATCCAGGAAGCAATCACCTGCAGGTCGAATCGCATGGCCTGTTCCATGTTCAGCCCCGACGGGTCCTGTCCAGAAAGCTTGCCAGGAGCTCTGACAGGCGCGGGTTGGGCAGCAGAAAGGCGTCGTGCCCGCAGTCGGCCTCGATCTCGCAGAAGCTCACGTCGCAGTTGTTCTTCTTCAGGGCGGTGACGATATCCCGGGACTGGTAGGTGGGGTAGAGCCAGTCCGAGGTGAAGGAGACCACCAGGAATCTGGCCGCAGCCCGGGAAAAGGCCTGCACCAGGGAGCCCTCGCCGTATCGGGACTCCAGGTCGAAGTAGTCCGCTGCCTTGGTCAGGTAAAGAAACGAGTTGGCATCGAAACGCTGCACGAACTTGCGCCCCTGGTAGCGCAGGTAGCTCTCCACCTGAAAGTCCGTCTCGAAGTTGTAGGACATTTCACAGCGGTCCTGCAGCCGCCTGCCGAACTTGAGACGCAGGGCCTGGTCCGAAAGGTAGGTGATGTGCCCGATCATCCTGGCCACGGACAGGCCGTGCTCGGGCGTGGTCCCGTCGTAGTAGTCGCCGCCGTTCCAGTCGGGATCTGTCATGATGGCCTGCCGGGCCACCTCGTTGAAGGCGATGGCCAGGGCGGAGTGCCGGGTAGTGGTGGCCAGCGGGACCGCAGCCCCGACCATGTCCGGAAAGCGCACAGACCACTCCAGGACCTGCATCCCGCCCATGGACCCGCCCACCACGGCCAGTAATCTCGAGATTCCCAGGCTGGAGACCAGGAGCTGCTGCGCCGCGACCATGTCGCCGATGGTGACCACAGGAAAGCGGGTCCCGTAGGGACTGCCGGTTGCCTGGTCCGTGGACCCAGGGCCTGTGGAGCCCATGCACCCCCCCAGCACGTTGGAGCAGATCACGAAGTAGCGGTCGGTGTCGATGCCTTTGCCCGGGCCGACCATGATGTCCCACCAGCCCGGCTTGGGGTCGGATTCACCGTAGACCCCGGCTGCATGCGAGTCGCCGGTCAGCGCGTGCAGCACGAGCACGGCGTTGTCCTTGTCCGGGCTGAGAGTGCCGTAAGTTTCAAAGGCCAGGGTAAAAGGCCCGAAGGCACGGCCGCACTCAAGGCGCAGCTGCCCGGGCGGCTCGGCAAAGGAGGCAAACCGTTTTTCCACCACTCCCACGGAACCGCCGGATCCTTCCTGTCGCAAAAGCTCACTCATGGGTGCGACCTTTTACAGGAAACGTCGTGTCCGGCATGCACTGCATGCGGACAAAACTATCCTTCGCGCAGGGGCCGGTCAAACCGTTCCTTTCAGGTTCTTCCGGTTCTAAAGTACCAGGAAAGCGCACCTTGGAGGCCGTGGGTAGTCGTGCCTGGCCGAACCCGTGTCATTTATGAGCAATGACAGGGGATGGTCTTTTGAACCCCGATGAAAGGGTTACGGAGCGTGGCACCCCTCGCAGGACACCGGGCCGCTGGTCATGGCCTTTTCGACCATCTGCTGGTGACATCCCATGCACAGGGTGTGCGGGCAGGTTTTGACGAAGTCGATGTCCGTGAAGAGCTTTTTGTCCCTGACGGTGTGGCAGGTGTCGCAGGGGAGGGTGGCGTGGGAGGCGTGGCTGAAGGTCACGGGGGGGTGTTTCATGGTAAAGTTGGACGGCATGCGCAGCTCCAGGGGGTCCTTGGGTGCTCTGGCAACAAGCTCGGGCGGCGGGGCCTGCATGGATTTGAAGTCCCAGTCCACGAATATGCAGTTGTCCCCGAGAGAGGCTTCCTGTCCTCTTGGAGGAGCTGTGGCACAGGCGTACAGGGCCAGGGATGCTGCAGCAAAGATCAAGAACCCGAGTGTGGTGCGCATGGCGGTCTCCCAATATGAAAGAAGCTATCACTATTATGTACTGGATAGCCGGCTGGAGATCAATGGCCAATTTTCTGAACAGTCAAGACACATGTTCCCCTTATGACGGCGCGTGTCCCGAGAGCTCCTGCAGGAATGTGCGGCACCTGGCAAGTGTGGTGCGGTCGAAAAGGATGCCCACATGCCCCAGGGGGCCCATCATGTGCTGCTCCCACCCGGGCTCAGGTGCCACAAGGGCCTGTCCGGGCAGGACCATGTTGTCAACTGCGGGATAGAGATTCAGGCATTTGACGGGCTGTGCCGGCCAGGGCCGTCCTCCGTGGGAAAAGAGGACGTTGCTGGAGGCCAGGCTCCGTGCCAGGGTGTTGATTCCCGCCCGGGCAAGCAGGCTTCCCCGGTGGGGCGTGGCCAGTGATATCAGGGCGGTGATGCAACCGGAGTCGCCGATGCGGTAGACCGCCTCTTTCCCAAGCAGCCCACCGAGGCTGTGCCCTATGAGCACCACTCCCTGCCCCGGGTTCCTTTCGGCAAAAGCCGTGACGTCCTTCACAAGCCGGCCGGCAAGGGTTTCGAAGTCCTGGCCCCAGCTCGTGTAGGACCAGGTGCAGATGTTTGTGAATCCGGCACGCTGCAAACCCCTCCGCAGCAGGACCCAGGCCGAGGCATTGTGATAGAGGCCGTGGATCAGTATGATGACGGGACCACTGCCGGGTTTGGTTTCCCTGCAGGGCAGCTCCAACCTCTTGTGCAGGGGAAAGACGAGCAGCAGGAAAAGCACGCTGGCCAGGCTGCGCCCGAAGGCGCGTGTGAAATTTAACACTGCCCCCACCGGCAGGGAGGAGCGCAGTTGTTGCAGATAGCCGGACCTGGCATTGGCCACAATGCACAGCGTATAGGTCAGGCATTGAAAGAAGAGGATGCAGCACAGGGGCAGCAGGAGAATGAAGAGCACCAGTCGCATCCAGCCAGTGGTGTCCCAATTCTGCGGGCGGGTCAATCGCAACATGCGGGTTTCTTTTTTTTCGCGCCGTGGTAGGTTTCCTGGTATACGAACCGGTACACGCAGCCCGGCCCTCTTACTATCACATGTCCAAGCATAATAAGACGCAAACCATCCTCAACCCGGAACGAAACTGCTGGACAGTGCCCCGGGCGGACAGGCTGAGCTTTCTTGTCGATGGCAAGGCCTACTTCGAGGCCTTTGCCGCAGCGGCCAGGAAGGCCCGGCAGACAATTTACATCCTCGGCTGGGAGGTCGACAGCAGAGTTGTTCTGGAAAGGGACGAGCACGGGTCCGGTCAACCGCTCAGGAAATTTCTGAACAGCTTGGCCGAGGCCAGCCCCGGGCTGGAGATCTATTTGCTCATTTGGGATTACGCCATGATATACCTGCTGGAACGGGAGCCGGTCCCGCTGTATTCCCTGGGCTGGAAAACACATCCCAGGGTGCACTTTGTGGCGGATGCCAAACACCCCCTGACCGCTTCCCACCATCAAAAGGTGGTGGTCATCGACGATCAGGTGGCCTTCTGCGGCGGCCTGGACCTGACCAAGAACCGCTGGGACACACCTGCGCACGCGGTCTCGAACCAAGCAAGGACCACCCCTTCCGGGGTGCGCTACGAACCTTTCCACGATGTGCAGGCCCTGGTCAGCGGGGAGGCGGCGAGCTGTCTTGGTGACCTGTTCCGGATGCGATGGCAAAAGGCCGGACAGACTACCGCAGCATCTCCCCAGGGCTTGCAGCACGACTGCTGGCCGGAAAATGTGGAACCCGATGTGACTGATGTGCGGGTGGGGATTTCAAGAACGTTGCCCAGATGTCAGGGCCACTTTGAGGTGCGCGAGGTCCAGGCCCTGCACGAGGACGCCATAGCCGCGGCCAGGCAGTGCATATATTTGGAAAACCAGTACTTCACCTCCTATGCGGTGCGGCAGGCCTTAGAGTCCAGGCTGGAGCGGGCGGATTGCCCGGATATCGTCCTGGTTTTCCCTAAACACAGCCAGGGATGGCTCGAGGAGAGCACCATGGACGTGCTGCGCGCCCGGCTGGTGGAGCGCTTAAGAAGGGCCGACAGGCAAGGGAAGCTCAAGGTCTATTACGCCCACGTCCCTGGACTGGAAACGACGTGTCTCAAGGTCCACGCCAAGGTGATGGTGGTCGACGACGAGCTGGTCAAGGTGGGCTCCTCCAACCTGAGCAATCGGTCCATGGGGTTGGACACGGAGTGCGACCTGACCCTGGAGGCCCGGGGGGAGAAGCGCATCAAAAGCGCTGTGGCGGGGTTGCGCAACCGGCTGCTGGCCGAGCACCTGGGTACGGATCCGGAGACGGTCGGACAAACCCTGGAGCAAGAGGGATCGCTGATAGCCGCGGTAGAGGCGTTGCAATCAGATGGACGCTCGCTGCGGGAGCTGGAGATATTCATACCGAAGTGGGCAGAGTCGTTCTACCCCAATGCCGAGTGGCTGGATCCGGAACGCCCCTTGCGCGTGGACCGGTTTTTCGAGGAGCTCGGCAATGGCAGCATGTCCGGGGACGGAAGCAAAAAAGGATACGAGGGGCTGATCAAGCTGGGGGGGCTGCTGTTGCTGCTGCTTGCGTTGGCCGGAGCCTGGAGGTGGACACCCCTGCAGGAGTGGCTGAGCGTCGAGAGGATCTTTTCCCTGGCCCAGGGCGTCAGGGGGAACGCATACGCCCCGCTCCTGGTGCTGGGGACATTCGTGCTGGCAAGTTTTGTCGCCTTTCCGGTCACCATTCTCGTGGGAGCCACTGCCTTGCTCTTCGGTCCCTGGGAAAGCATGCTCTACTCTTCAGTCGGCGCCTTTGCCGGTGCTGCCGGAAGCTATGGCCTGGGACGCCTGCTCGGCAGGGACGCGGTGCGGCGTTTTGCAGGCTCAAAGCTGAACTCGATCAGCAGGCGCCTGGCCAGCCAGGGCATAGTGACCGTGGCCATTGCCCGAAATCTGCCCGTGGCACCCTTCACCATCGTCAATGTCGTAGCCGGTGCCTCGCACATCAGCTTCAAGGACTACATGGTGGGCACCATCCTGGGCATGCTGCCCGGAATCGCACTCATCACCCTGTTCTCGGCCCAGCTGAAGAGCTTCCTGCAGGACCCGAGCATGTGGATGTTTGCGGTGCTCCTGCTGCTGGCCGTGGTCCTGGTTGTGGGCGGATATTTCCTCAAGGGGTGGCTGGAAAAAAAGGCCGGTTCTCCTCAGAATCCGTCCACTGCTCCAGAAGACTCAGGGAAAGCAGTTGAGTAGCGGGAGCACCAGCGTCACGGTGGCCACCTACAATGTCCACGGCTGGGTAGGCACCGACTGCAGGTCTGACCCGGACCGCACTCTGGGCCTGATCGCGAGCATGGGTGCGCAGGTGGTAGGCCTGCAGGAGGTCAAGCTTCCTATTCCGGGCCAGCCCGCCGAAGCGGCTTCCTATCTCGAGCACGCCACGGGCATGGAGGTGGTCACCGGACCGACCCTTTTCAACAAACGAGGATCCTATGGAAATGTCCTGCTGAGCAGATTCCCTGTTTTGTCGAGCAGGCGTTTCGATCTCAGCTATCGCCACAGGGAGCCACGCGGCGTCCTGGATGTCGATCTGGACCTGCACGGGTGCGTCCTGCGGGTCATCGTGACCCACCTGGGGCTGCAGGGCGCTGAACGTCACTGGCAGATAAAGAGGCTGGTGGAGGTCATAACGGCCAAACCGTCGGAGCACATGGTGCTCATGGGAGACTTCAACGACTGGCTGTTCTTCAGCAGGGCCATGCGGGACATCCACGACCTGCTGCACAGCGTGCCCGCCCCCAAAAGCTTTCCGTCCCGGTTTCCACTTCTTTCCCTGGACCGGATCTGGGTCAGACCGTCAACAATTCTGGTGGGGATCCGCTCCTTTCGCGGCCGGGGCGCACCAAAAGCTTCGGATCATTTGCCGGTCCTTGCAGAGCTCGTCGTGCCCAAGCCGCTCCAGATGCATCAGGGATCGCCATGATGGAAAGAGCGCAGCGTCTTGAGCACCTGGCGCGCGGCATACAACACTGTCACAGGTGCCCCCTGCACCGGGAAAGACGTCACGCCGTGCCCGGTGAGGGTCCAGCAGACGCTGCGGTCATGTTCGTGGGCGAAGCCCCGGGTGAGGAGGAAGACAAGGCCGGCCGGCCTTTTGTGGGCAGGTCTGGTCGTTTTCTCGACCAGGTCCTTGAAGAGTGCGGCATTGTGCGTGACCGGCTTTTCATCACTTCGTCCGTGAAGTGCAGGCCTCCCGGGAACCGGGATCCAAAGGACCTCGAGCTCACCACATGCAAGCACCACTGGCTGGATGCCCAGATAGATATCCTGGACCCGGGGCTGGTCGTCATTCTGGGCAGGGTGGCCATGAAGCAGCTTCTGGAAACAGCAGCCACCATTTCCAGTGCCCGGCAAGGCATCAACCGGGTGCTGGGTCGAAACGTCCTGGTCACCTACCACCCAACCGCGGCCATGCGCTTCCCCGAGCCCAGACGGGCTTTTATTTCCGATATGGCCACGGTCGGCGAGTACCTGAAAATGCTGGGACAAAAGGCAGGTGAGGATGGGGAAAAATGACTGAGAAGGCACGAGCGTACATCGGCACCTCCGGGTATCAGTACAAGCACTGGGAAGGGGTCTTTTATCCGGAGGACATACCGAAGAAGAAGTGGTTTTCCTACTTTGCGGACCACTTCGACACGGTTGAAATCAACAACACGTTTTACAACCTCCCCCAATCCGAAACTTTTGAGCAGTGGCACGACCAGGCCCCGGAAGATTTCTGCTTCGTGCTCAAGTTCAGCCGCTACGGCACCCACATGAAAAAGCTCAAGGACCCAGGGGAGGTCATCGACAACTTCATGGACCGGGCCCGGCTTTTGAAAAAGAAGCTCGGCCCGATTCTGGTCCAGCTTCCACCCAACTGGGGGGTCGATTCCAAGCGGCTGGACGCGTTCCTGTCCGCAGCCCCTGATGCGCAGCCACTGGCCATCGAGTTCAGGGACCCTTCGTGGCTGGTGGAGGAGGTGTATGCGGTCCTGCAGGACCATGGAGCAGCCCTGTGCGTGCACGACATGATCCAGGACCACCCGGACCAGGTCACGGCTGATTGGGTCTACTACCGTTTTCACGGCAGGGACTATGGCGGGGAGTACTCACACCAGAAGCTCAGCGCAGTGGCTGACCGGCTCTCCGGGCACCTGTCCGCCGGGCGCGACGTCTATGCCTACTTCAACAACGACCTGGGCGGACATGCCGTGTACAATGCCCTGGATTTGCGCCGCTACCTGGAGAAAAGGCGCAGCTGAAGCCCTGCAGGCCGTTGAAAAATCCCCGCTGGACTGCGTTGCTTCACCAAGATCAAACCCTCACGTAAATTGAAGCTGGAAGCTCGAAGCTGGAAGCTGGAAGCA
>CAZQOG010000093.1:0-11159 GCA_964594925.1 uncultured Desulfohalobiaceae bacterium | reverse complement strand
ACAGAGGCTTCCTCCGGGTCTGGCGGGACCGCAGCAAGGCCCAAAAGGCAAAAAGGCGTAAATCAAAGGCAGAGAAACCTATGTGTCCAGTTTTTTTCAGAGTATTCCACACAAAACTTCGAAGAACCATTGTTTGTTTTGGGTTCTGCAGCGGGGATCGGACGGATCCGACTGATAGGACGGATCTGACGGAGCCGGGGTCGGGCCTGCCGGTTGGAGCGGACGGGAGCAGGGTGGGTGTATCCTGCTTCGGGCGAGTGCACAGGAAACGTTTTTAACCCAGGAGGGAGCTATGAGTGCAACCCGCGTGGCCGTCATGGGCGGCATGGGGCGGATGGGATCGACACTGGTCCGCCTGGCCGGGGAGGATCCCGGTCTCAAGGTGGTGGGCGTGCTGGAACGGGAGGAGCGTCTCGAGGAGCTCAAGGTGGCCTGCGACGACTGCCTGGTCGGCTCCCTGGAAGGCAATGTCCTGCCCAAGATCCCCGGTGCCGTGGTCATCGACTTCACCTCCCCGGAGTCGACCCTGAACCTTGCGGAAAAGGCCCGGACCAGCGGCAACCCCCTGGTCATCGGCACCACGGGGCTGAGTGCCGGACAGCAGGAGCAGCTGGCCGACGCGGCCCGGGACATTCCCATCTTCTGGGCCCCCAACATGAGCGTGGGGGTCAATGTGCTGCTGGACATCCTGCCCCGCCTGTCGGACATGCTCGGACCGGCCTATGACATCGAGATCGTGGAGACCCACCACAGGCACAAGAAGGACGCGCCAAGCGGCACCGCGGTCAAGCTTTCCCAGGTTTTGTGCCAGGCCAGGGAATGGGATCCGGAACAAGCGGTCAGGGCCTGCCGGGAAGGCATCATCGGAGCCAGGCCGGATCAGGAGATCGGGGTGCAGACCCTGCGCGGCGGCGACGTGGTCGGGGAGCACACCGTCTTCTTCTTCGGCCCAGGCGAGCGCATCGAGGTCACCCACCGGGCCCACTCCAGGGAGACCTTTGCCCAGGGAGCCCTGCGGGCGGCCAAGTGGCTGGCCGGGCAACAGCCGGGGAAGCTCTACGCCATGGCCGACATGGTGGGGGGGTAAAGAAGCTGAAAGCTCAAAGCTGACCTGTCCTCCGTAGCTTTAGCGAAGGGGGAAAGCTCAAAGCAAGAAAAGAAGGTTCTTCGACGTTTCCTATGGATTTATTTGAGATCGGGAATGACGGTCATACGAAATGTTTTCCTTTTCCTCACCGTATTCCAACATACCGCCGAAGAACCTACTTCTGGTAGGGGCGCGTGGTACGCGCCCTTTCTTGTGCCGAGGCTTGGTCCGGGCACGAGGTCCGACCAAAGGCAGGGCGGCTACCAGCCGCCCCTACCAGATAGGAACTACTGGTTGTGAAAATTTTTTTGGCATTTCCACACGAAATGTCGAAGAACCAAAATGTACCGTCATTCCGGCCTCCGAGCCGGAATCCTTGCCTTTGTCCGGACGATCGCAAAAGACATGGATCCCGGATCGAGTCCGGGATGACGGTGGTTGAGGTCCTATCTCCCGGGCGCCCGCTTCTTTTTCCCGTCCGCCAGAGAGCAGTACTACCAAACTTACGACTCCTACCAACCAGGCAAGGTCTGGCCAGGTGATGCCTGGTGATTATACTGCTCCCCAATCAGCGATGTCAGAGAACGCAGTGACGTCAGACCTGGAGAAAAAACCCACATGACCAACCATGAAATGCAGTCCAAGATCAGGGACGTGATAGATGCCGCCGGGCGGGTGGTGCTGGGCAAGGAGAAGCAGGTCAGGCTGTCCCTGGCCTGCCTGCTGGCCAGGGGGCACCTGCTCATCGAAGACCTTCCGGGTATCGGCAAGACCACCCTGGCCCACGCCCTGGCCAGGTTGCTGGGTCTTGAGTTTCAGCGGGTGCAGTTCACCAGCGACCTGCTGCCGGGCGACGTGCTCGGGGTTTCCGTGTTCGAGCAGGATTCGGGGAGATTTGCCTTCCACCCCGGGCCGGTCTTTTCCCAGGTGCTTTTGGTGGACGAGATCAACAGGGCCACCCCCAAGACCCAGAGCGCCCTGCTGGAGTCCATGGAGGAGGGGCAGGTGACCATTGAAGGCCGGACCCGGCCCCTGCCCCGGCCGTTTTTCGTCATGGCCACCCAGAACCCGCTGGAGCAGGCCGGGACGTTCCCCCTGCCCGAATCCCAGCTGGACAGGTTCCTGATGCGCATCGCCCTGGGGTATCCCGACCGCGCCTCGGAAAAGGCTTTGCTGACCGGTCCGGACAGACGCGAGCAGGCCGCGGAGCTGGCACCCGTTCTAAGCGCTCCGGAGATCATGGCCATCCAGGCCCGGGTGGTCCAGGTGCATGCCTCCGACGCCCTGGTGTCCTATGTGCAGGATCTCATGCAGTTCTCCCGGAGAAGCGGCCACTTCCTGAACGGCCTGTCCCCCCGGGCCGGTCTGGCCCTGGTGCATTCCGCCCAGGCCATGGCCTTTATGGACGACCGTGAGTATCTCCTGCCCGAAGACGTTCAGGAGGTGCTCCCCTGGGTGGTCTCCCACCGCCTGGTTCCGGCAGCAGGGGACAGTGCGTTTTCAGAACGCGACGCACCCCAGTTCCTCCTGGAAAACGTGCCGGTCTCCTGAAGCTTTTTCGTGCCCGACAAATGAAAGCTCCTTCGTTCAAAGGCCTGCGCCTGCTGCTCACGGGACCTGAGCCGAGCAGGGAACCGGTCGTCCTCGACCACCGGCGAGTCTTCATTCTGCCCACCCGGATGGGCGTGCTCATGTTCGGGGTGCTCCTGGTCATGGTGCTCGGGGGGATCAACTACGAGAACAACCTCATCTTTGCCATGGCCTTCCTCCTGGCCGCAACCACGGTGGTGTCCATGCTGCACACCTACCGCAACCTGGTCGGGCTGGGGGTGACCGCGCTGCGATCCGGGCCGGTGTTCGCTGGTGAGAAGGCCCGTTTCAAGGTCCTTCTGGACAGCTCTGGTGAACGGGCCAGGCATGAGGTGTCCGTGTCCGCGGCCAGAGGGCAGGCCCGGGACCGGGTCGACGTGGCGCAGGATGGGCCCGCCGAAGCCGTCATCCCTGTCCCGACATCCGCCCGGGGCCGGCTCGGACTTGGCAGGATCAAGGTATCCACCTCCTTCCCTCTGGGGTTGTTCCGGGCCTGGTCCGTGCTCCACCCACGTGCAGACTGCCTGGTCTACCCCGTTCCGGAATCAGAGGGTGTGGGGCTGCCCCCTGAAAGGGCGGTTGACCGGGATATCGAGCAGCAGCAACCCGGGGGTGCAGGCGTTGAAGAGTTCCACGGGATCCGTGACTACCAGAGCGGTGACTCCTACCGCAGGGTGCACTGGAAGGCGGTTTCCCGGGGGCAGGGCATGCAGACCAAGGAGTTCTCCGGCACTGCGGCCCAGACCCTGTGGCTGGATTTTTCCGAGCTCGCCCCCCTGGGCAGCGAGGCCCGCCTGTCCCGGCTGACCCGCCAGGTCCTGACGGCCCATTCCCGGCGCTCCCCTTACGGCCTGCGCCTGCCAGGGATGACCATCCATCCGGATCACGGCCTCTCCCACAAGCACAGATGCCTCGCCGCCCTGGCGCTCTGGGGGGAAGGATCGGCACAACAGCCGGGGAGACCGGTTGATGGGATGAAGCCGTGACGCGATTTCAATTCCTTAAGATTCCCAGCTTTTTCTCAATCCCCCAGGCCGGTGGACGCTCCCCGGAGCACCGGGCCACTCTGGCCATACTCCTGGCGGCCGTGGTGACCCTGGTCCCTCACATGGGACACCTGCCCCCGTGGGTGTCGCTGTTCTGTCTTGGGATTCTGGGCTGGCGGGCCGGGATGGAGCTGTGGGCCTGGAAGAGGCCCGGCCGGGTGGTCCTGATCGTGCTGGCGGTTCTTGGGACCGCCGGGGTGGTGTTCACCTACGGGCGTCTGCTCGGACGTGAGCCCGGGGTGGCGCTCTTGGCCGCCATGCTGGCCCTGAAGCCCCTGGAGATCAGAAACCACCGTGACCGCATGGTCACCCTGTTCCTGTGCTACTTCATGGGCGTGACCCTGGCCCTGTTTTACCAGAACCTGGCCACGGCCCTGGTCATGCTGACCGGGCTGCTGTGCATCACCGGCGTCCTGGTCACGGTCAACGCCCCGTCGCTGGGGCTCCTGTCCGGGATGCGCCAGGCAGGGGCGCTGGTGCTGCAGGCTGTTCCCCTGGCCGTACTCATTTTCTTCCTCTTCCCCCGCCTTCCCGGGAGCCTGTGGGGGGTGCCGGAGCAGAGCACCAGGGCCGTGTCCGGGTTGAGCGAAACCTTGTCCTTCGGCAGCATCAGCTCCCTGACCCTGTCCGGCGAGACAGCCTTTCGGGCCGCGTTCGAGGACGAGGTCCCCGCTCCCAAAGACCTCTACTGGCGCGCCCTGGTGCTGTCCGACTTTGACGGGAGGACGTGGAGCGCGGCACAACGGTCCCGGGAGGCTGCCGCACCGGTCGAGCCGCCTGACACCCGGCCCGTGCGCTACAGCGTGACCCTGGAGCCCCATCAGAAGCGCATGCTCATGGCCCTGGACTACCCCGCGGCCGAGCCGCCAGGCACAGAGCTGCTGCAGGGCCTGGTGCTGCGTTCCGCAAGCCCGGTGCACAAGCGGGTGCGCTACCGGGTGGAATCCTATCCGGATATGGTTCCGGATGACCCCCCGGGGGAAGTCGGAGCACAGTCCATGCGCACCCTTGCCCGGAGCAATCCAGAGGCCTTTGCCCTGGCCCGCTCCTGGGCGGGGGATCACCCAGAATCGCCGCAGGAAGTGGTGGGGCAGGCCCTGGACTACTTCCGTGACCAGGAGTTCCGCTACACCCTGAACCCGCCGCTGCTGGGGGAATCCGCAGTGGACGACTTCCTGCTCCGTACCCGGCAGGGCTACTGCGGCCACTACGCATCGGCCTTTTCCTGGTTGATGCGTGCGGCAGGGATCCCCTCCCGGGTTGTGGTGGGTTATCAGGGCGGGGCCTTCAACCCGGTGGGAGAATACCTGATCGTGCGGCAGTCAGACGCCCATGCCTGGTCCGAGGTCTGGATGGAACCGCTCGGCTGGGTCAGGGTGGATCCGACTGCGACGGTTGCGCCGCTGCGCATCCAGGAAGGGGTGACCTCAGTGGTTCCCCAGGTGGACAGGGTGCCGTTGTTCGGTTTTACCGACGGAGCCCTGTACGAGTGGCTGCGCCGGGCCCGTTTCCGCGTTGACGCCCTGTACAACGCCTGGAACCAGTGGGTGCTCTATTACGATTTTTCGCGTCAGGGCAGCCTGTTGTCCAAGCTGGGGCTGGGGCGCAATATCTGGCAGGCCTTTTCCCGGGTGGTGCTGCTCGGATCCTGCCTGTTCGTGCTGTTCATGGCCTGCATGGGGTTGTGGCTGATGCGCGGCAGGCGAAAAGACCGGGACGAGGTCCGTGATCTGTTCCGAAAATTTCAAGGCAGGCTGGACCGGGCCGGCATCGAGGTGTCCGCGCACGAGGGTCCCCGCAGCCTCGAACACCGGGTGGCTGCGCTGCGGCCCGATATCGAGCCTGCGGTGCGGCGCATCGTCTCCCTGTACGTGAGCCTGCGCTACAAGCGGGATGCCGGTTCCGGGAATCCGGAAGAGCTCAGGAAGGCCGTGCATGGTTTCCGGCCCTCACGCAGGCCCCCTGGACAGGTTGCCTGAAGCATGTGGATCACGGTAAGGACCTGTTGTGACCTTCAGTGAAGACAGTGGTGCTTCAGAGGCCATGACGTTGCCGACGCGCCAACAGAGCCTTCCTGCATGGGCCGTTGCGGCTGTGCTTGGTCTTGCAGTGCTGGTGTTCCGTGTTATTCCAGGGGCGTGCGATGAGGTTTCGTGGCAGCACCTGGACCGCGGGCTCGATCTGCTGGTCCATCAATCAGCCGGCACCAGGCAGGCGATGCCCGACCTGATCCTGTTGCGCATCGACCCACGGGAGCACGAGTTCCACCTCCTGACCGCCGGGGAAGAGCAGGGCCAGCCCCTGGGAATTGACGAGTGGGTGCGTTCCCACGGCCTGCTGGCCGCCATCAACGCCAGCATGTACTGGGAGGACCAGTCCACCAGCACCGGGTATATGCGCAACTACGGCCACCTCAACAACTCCCTGGTCCACCCCTGGTTCGGGGCCTTTTTCGTAGCCAACCCCAAGACCCCGGGCAGGCCCGCGGCCAGAGTCATCGACCGCAAGGCCGGGGAGGACTGGCCCGAGGTGCTGGCAGGCTATGAAACCGCTGTCCAGAACTACAGGATCATCAGCAGTGACGGGAGCAACGTCTGGCTGGAGAGCTCCAAGCGGTTCAGCATCGCGGCGGTTGGCGAGGACAGTCGCGGGAACATCCTGTTCATCCTGAGCCTTGCCCCGCGGCAGGTCCGGGATCTGGGAACATATCTGCTCGGTCTCCCTCTGAATATCCGCACCACCATGTACGTGGAAGGCGGTGCGTCGGCCAGCCTGTACGTCAAGGCCGGTGACTTCGAAGCCGGCTGGGCCGGCCTGGACGAGCTTTCCTTCTGGCCCACAGCGCACCATTCCTACCGGGCCGTGCCCAATGTCATCGGTATCGTGAAGAAGAACGTCTCCCCTGATGACGATCCTGATGCCGATCCAGATGAAGAAGGGAACCCGCCCGAGAGGGACACTGAGAAACCAAACCAATGAGGGGGTAACCATGCCCAAGGCCTTGCGTGTTGTCACACGTGTCCTCCGCCTGCTGGTGCCGGCCGTGATCCTGACCTTGCTTTCCGTGCCTGCGGTCCAGGCCCGGGACCAGGACCTGGCCGACAGGATCCAGCGCCAGTACGAGTCCATCACCAGCTTCAAGACCGATTTCGTGCAGGCCCTGACCAATGCTGCCAGCGGCGAAAGCGAGGTCAGGACCGGGACCATATTCTTTCAGCAGCCCCGGCTCATCCGCTGGGAGACGGAAGAACCAGAGCAGGAGCTGTTGCTGGTCGGCAAAAAACGGGTCTGGCAGTTCTTTCCCGAGGAAGAGGTGGCCTACCAGTACCAGGTGGACCAGATCTTCCAGTCCAAGACTATGCTGCGCTTCATTTCAGGGGAAGCAAACTTAAAGCAGGACTTTAAGCTTGATACGGCAGGGGAGGAGCATGGCTGGACAAAGATCAAGCTGATCCCCAAGCGGCCCGAACCCGGCCTGGTGCTGGCCTACCTGTGGATCGAGCCGGACACGGCCCTGCTGCGGCAAATCCTGCTGGTCGACTTTTTCGGCAACGGCAACCAGCTGACCCTGGACGACATCGAGCGCGACATCTCCCTCGACCCGGCCCTGTTCACCTTCACCCCGCCCGCACATGTCGAGGTGCTGGAAAATCCGGACGGACCGGAGTCGTAGAAGAGGAGGAAATGGTGCGGCCGGGCCGGCATCCAGCCCTTACAACCCCACGGAGCGCTTGAGGCTGGTGAGCTCTGCCGCAGTCAGGTGGCGCCATTTGCCCGGGGGGAGGGTTCCGAGCTCCAGGGGACCCTGCCTGACCCGTTTCAGGCGCTTGATGGTCAGGCCCAGGTCACGGCACATGCGCCTGATCTGACGGTTCAGGCCCTGGATGAGCTCCATTTCAAGCAGTGTCTCGTCGGACCCGCTCCTGAGCTGCCTGACCTTGGCCGGGGCCAGCTTCTCCCCTTCCGTAAGGACCATGCCCCGGGCCATGGTCTGCAGCACGCCTGTTTCCACAGCCCCCCTGACGAGGATCTGGTAGACCTTGGGCACGTGCCAGCGGGGGTGGGTGAGCCGGAACAGGAGCTCGCCCTCGGTGGTCATGAGCAGCAGGCCCTCGGACATGGCGTCCAGCCTGCCCGCGGGAACAACCCGCCGGGCCGCCATCTCGGGCGGAAGCAGGTCAATGACCGTGCTCCGGCCCTCGGGGTCGCTGACAGTGGTCACCACGCCCACGGGCTTGTGCACCATGATGGTTGCCGGCTCTGGCGTGTGACCGACAACAAAGCTGCGTTCCCCCACCTGGACGCGGTCGCCCGGGGCCACGGCCATGCCAAGCTCCCGGGCCGGCTTGTTGTTGACCGTGACCTTCCCTTCAGAAATGAGGCGGTCGGCCTGTCTCCTGGAGCAGATGCCGGCCTGGGCCAGGGCCTTGTTCAATCGTATCTTGCCGCTTCCTGCGGCTGTGGTGTCCGGTTTGGGCGGCATGCTCATCAGATCCTGATGACCTTGTCGGCCAGCTGACAGCTGGTCACGATGTCCAGCATGTTCGTGGTCTGGCCCACGGCCTTGCTTTTGGTCAGGCCGAAGAACTCCAGGCAGGTGCCGCAAACCAGGATGGAAACCCCGGCCCGGTCGAGCTTTTCCAGCGATTCCAGGGCGGGGCTGCCGGCTACGGCCAGCTCGACCCCGCTGTTGACCAGCACGAGACGCCACAGCTCCGGGCCCATCTCCGGCAGGGTGGCCAGCAGGTTGTGCATCAGCCTGGTGCCCAGCTCGTCGTTGCCCGATCCCATGGTGCTGGAGGGGATGAAGACCAGGGTCTTGCCGGGTCCGGCCAGGCCGTGGATCTCCTGCTCGTCCATGGGCGCACAGACACGGCACTCGGCCTGCGCATCAGCCCCTTTGCCGGCGGTTATCCGAAACGAGCCGTTCTCAGGCTCGACCGAGGTTATTGCGTAGCCCTTGCTGGCGAGGAAGCGGGACACGTTCTCCCTGGCCGGGTCGTTGTCCACAACCACCACCAGCTCGTCCGGTGCGGACTCATCGATGCAGCGCTTGCAGCGCAGCACGGGCTGGGGGCAGGGCAGCCCCTGGCATTCCAGCATGATTTCTGCCATTCTCTGGCCTCCTTTTTCAGGAGCAGACATGTTTTTCCCCCGAGGGTCAAATAGATAAAGTTATGGGAAATTTTTGTTTTCAATAGAAAAAGCGGATCGAATCCACGATGTTCATCGCGCTGGCAACCAGTCCTGATTCCTATTGTTCATCAAGGGCAGGCAGGTGAAAATCCCTGCCGGGCTCATTGTCCGCCCTGGGGCGCTGCTGCTTCGTGTCTTGAGCATGACCTGGCGCTATGACCTGGTCGGTTATCGGCAAACACAGGAGCTGCTCCGCCAAGGGGAGAGCATTATCGGCAGTGTCTGGCACGGGGAAATGCTTCCTATGGTCTACCTGCACCGTAACCAGAACGTCTCCATGCTCATCAGTCAAAGCTACGATGGAGATATTGCCGCTGGCGTGGTGCACCGCTTCGGTTTCACGACCGTGCGCGGTTCCAGCTCCAGGGGGGGGAGCCGGGCATTGCGGGGCGCCTTGGAGAGCTTGTCCGTGCCGGGCAGCTTCGTGGGCATTGTGGCGGACGGCCCGCGAGGCCCCCGGCTCGAAGCCAAGCCCGGCATGTTCTACCTGGCGGCCAAGTCAGGGGCCCACATCTTTCCCATCCGG
Organism: uncultured Desulfohalobiaceae bacterium; assembly: GCA_964594925.1. GTDB lineage: Bacteria > Desulfobacterota > Desulfovibrionia > Desulfovibrionales > CAZUBS01 > CAZUBS01. Next base: position 1,714 of record CAZQOG010000093.1, on the reverse strand, counting down.
GTCTTTTTTTCCCGGGCCAAGGTCTTTGACCGGTCCTGGGACAAGTTTTGCCTGCCCCTGCCCTTTTCCCGCTGCAGGGTCGTCTATGGCGCACCCTACCGCATCCAGGCCGAACGGATCACCTCCCAGCTCCTGAATGCGGAGAAGCTGCGCTTTGAAGAGCGCATGCAGGACCTGGAGAAGCACGCCATCTAATCACTCCGGCTTCATCCCAGCTGTTTTATGCAGTATTTGTGGCCAAATCGACGTCAGGCCCCTTAGCTTTGATTCTGAAGCGTTTTTCCAAAAAATCGACCCATAACTCCTTTTGCTTGGAAAAAATCGCTCATATCAAAGCGGTCAGGAATGAGTTTTGGGGGGTCGTCCTGATCGAGGGGTGGTGGGGCGCTTGAGTACGTCGTAACGGATTTTCATGATCAGGATGGCCAGGGAGAGCACAAAGGTGATCCCATTGGCGGCCACCAGGGCGATGTCCCTGAGAATGATCCCGTAGCTCAGCCACAGAAACACCCCGGTGGTCAGGATGGCGTACATGCCCAGGGAAAGCGAGGCCGTGTCCCTGGTCTTGAGGGACTTCATGGCCTGGGGCACAAAGGCCACTGTGGTGCAGAACGCAGCCCCGAGCCCGATGAGCAGTGTGAAATCCATGGGGTAAGCTCCTTGCCAGCAGTTTAAAAGGCTCATCCGGTTCAAGAGTCGTTGACAGCCCACACGTTGGAGGCCGTGGGCATTCATGCCCAGCCGAATCCGTGTCTTTTACGAGGAATGACAGTAAATGGTCTCTTGGACGCAGTAGGTGCAGGGCCGGACATTTTAAGCTGGAACGCGACGATGGCGTTGGAGCGTCGGTAAGAACGACCGAGTTTCCTTTGGATATTTTGAGATTCTGTCCAGGAATTCTATTCTCGGTTTGATTGATTCCTTTGTAAAAACTTGAAAAGACAGGATTTCGCCCTGCCGGGCGACCTACTTTCTTTGCTGGCCCAAAGAAAGTAGGCCAAGAAAGGGCCTGGGCCGGCTACGGTCCTTTCTCGCCAGCCCCTGCGGGTGGAATCGGAAATGTCTGTGCTTACCGGCCAAGCTTTCTTGTTTCATTGCAATGTACAGAACCCCGCCGATTCCACAGAGGCTTCCTCCGGGTCTGGCGGGACCGCAGCAAGGCCCGAAAGACAAAAAGACGAAACCCGAAGAAGGCTAAGATCCTCAAAACATTCTGTGTCCCGCCTTTTCTCAACGATTCCACACAAAACGTCGAAGAACCACCTTTTAAAATGGGTAGACCCAGGGGGTTTTGGATTTTTCTTTTTCGCTGGCCCGGGGTGCCTCCAGGGCCTGGAGGCGGTCTTTGGCGGCCTCCTTCTGGCTTTTCCGGTCGGCCTGCTCGAGCACCGCTGTGAAGAGCTCCCTGGCAGGGGCGTGCATGCCTCGTTGCTGGTAGATCAGCCCGGCCCTGTAAAGTGCGGTGATGGCCCAGATGTTCTGCCCGGGGTACTTCCAGGCCAGCTTCAGGTAGTGGTTCAGGGCCGGCTCCAGGTCGCCCTGCTGCTGCCGGCCCTCGGCAATCCAGAACAGGACCTCGGCCTGCAGTGCCGGTTCCAGCCCCGGGCTCTGCCTGAGGCCGGACAGGATCTCCTCGGCCAGGTCGAAGCGGCCCCTGTTCTGGGCCAGCAGGGCGAGCTTGAGCTTGCGGTCCGCGGACATGCGTCCGGGATCC
>CAZQOG010000092.1:0-11187 GCA_964594925.1 uncultured Desulfohalobiaceae bacterium | reverse complement strand
ATTCCACAAAGGCTTCCTCCGGGTCTGGCGGGACCGCAGCAAGGCCCGAAAGGCAGAAAGGCGTAAATCAAAGCAAGATTCAAGAAAATAGTATGTGTTCCGTTTTCTCAGCGTATTTCACACAAAACGTCGAAGACCCCACTTTTTCTCGACCTGCACCCATCGAGCAAATCCGTGGACGAAATACTAGGCACCGTGGCGTGAAAGGCAAGCCGGGCTCCTTCTCTCCCTGCCTGGTCGAGACAAGACCACCCCATGGCCTGGAGGCGGATGTGACTCTTTTGGTGTGCGCCCTTGAATCAGGCAGTCCATTTGTATATGGAGACTGACAGAGAGTGGGGGAATGTTTTGCACCGGTTGGAGAAATGGTGCCGGGTGTGCAGTGAAGGGTCGGACTCCCTTTTTTGCATTTGCCCACGACACGAAATGAAGGCCATGGACATCTACCTGGTGGGTGGAGCTGTCAGGGACAGCCTGCGCAACGTCCCGGAAGGGGACAGGGATTACGTTGTCCTGAACGCCGGCGAGGAAGAGCTCCTGGCGGTGTTCCCGCAAGCGGTCAGGGTGGGCAGGGAAAGCCCTGTCTACATAGTCGGCAACAGCCAGTACACCCTTTCCCCTGCACAAAGCATTGCCCAGGATCTCAAGTCCCGGGACCTGACCATAAACGCCCTGGCCCGCGATCCGGCCGGCAGTGTGGTGGGTCTGGACCAGTCCTTCGAGGACCTCAGGGACAAGGTCCTGCGCCCGGTGGCCAAGGAAAACTTCTTCAAGGACCCGGCGCGCGTGTTCCGGGCCGCCCGTTTTGCCGCCTGCCTCCCGGACCACGCCCCGGCCCCGGAGCTTCTCCAGGCCATGACCGATGTCAATGGTGCGGGTGTCACGCAGCTCCTTTCCGCGGAGCGGGTGGGGCAGGAAATGTCCAAGGCGCTGGGCTGTCCCGACCCGGGCCGGTTCTTTTCCCTTCTGGAGCGCACCGGGGGGCTGCGCCCCTGGTTCAGTGAGCTGGCAGAGACGCGGGAGGTTCCCGAGGGCAGCGGGGGGGGGACGCTTTTCGAGCACACGCTCAGCGTGATCAAAGAGCTGCGCCGGGACCGGACCGCGGTCTGGATGGGGGTGTGCCACGGGCTTGGCTGTGCTGCGGCCTCCCCGGATACCGGGGCACTCCTTGCCGAGGGCTTGGGGGAGCGGCTCAGGCTGCCCAAAGCCCTTGTCAGGGCCGGGGCGGTTGCGGCGCGCTGGTGCCGCACCGGGGCCCACTATGACCAGCTCCCGGCACCGGACAAGGTCGACCTGCTGGAGAAGCTGTGGAAAGCGGGGCTGGCGCAGCCTTTTTTCGCCCTGGTCAGGGCCTGCACCGGCAGAAATTTCCAGGACCAGGCCCGGGCTGACCTGCAGCGGATGCTGCTGGTCACGCTGCCGGCCGCGGAGCGCGATCTCGGCGAGCTTTCCGGACGGCGGTTGCGCTCCTTGCGTTCCCAAGCCATCGCCGGGGGCCGTGAGCACGAATAGGCAGAGATATTGCACTGTGAGTCCAGAACCTGGGGTGCCCCTTTGGGCAGGGTGCCTGATTTTCCCGGCTTGCTAGGCCCTGCAGCGTGAAAATGGCTTGTGTCTCTTGACTAATTTTGGCAATGAAAGTGTAAATACTTCAAAAAGTTGGCAGTTTTGAAGTGCACCATTGCCGGGGGAAGGAAAACCCAGAGTTGGTCAGAGCATGACAAGGAGAACGGAAATGGCTGAAATAAAAAAGATTCTTTGCGCTGTAGATCTTTCCGAAATCAGCACCCAGGTTGCGGACTACTCCAGGACACTGGCCCGGGCCTTTGATGCGGAGGTCGTGGTCAGCTATGTTGCGCCGTCGCTGTCACAGTACGTTGGCTTCCACGTCCCACCGACCTCCATCGAGACCTTTGTGGGCGAGATCGTGTCCGGGGCGGAGAAATCCATGGAAGAGTTCCTGAGGGACAACTTCTCCGGGATCAAGGCCAAAGGGCAGGTGTCCACCGGATACGCAGCCGAGGAGATCCTGCAGACTGCCAAGCAGGAGGGGGTGGACCTCATCGTGATGGGCACCCACGGCAGAAAGGGCATAGACCGGGTCCTTTTCGGGTCGGTGGCGGAGAAGGTGGTCAAGGGCGCGGATGTCCCGGTCCTGACCGTGCGCCCCAAGGCCTCCTAACTGCAAAAATGGCGGGGATCCAGTGAAACCGTTTGCATCGATCTTCAAGCAAAAGGCCGCTCTGGGGCTGGATCTCGGGAACACCTGGGCAAAAGCCGTCAAGCTCTCGGAGTCCCGGTCCGGACCTGTGCTGGAGAAAATCGGGCGCATGTCCTGGACCCGCTCCGACTGGGAGAACCAGAACCAGACCGCGCTCAAGCTGCGGGAGTTCTGGGAGAAGATGGAGTTTCAGGACACCGTGGTGGTCTCCTCCATGGCCGGGCACGCCGTGATCATCAAGCGGGTCACCTTCAGCGCGGCCAAGGCCAGGGGGCTGGAGGAGAACATCCACGAGGAAGCCAAGCAGTACATCCCCTTCGACATCGACGACGTCTACCTGGACTACCAGATCATGGGCGAGGGTCAGGGCGAGAACAGCGTGGACGTGGTCCTGGTGGCCAGCAAGAAGAAGATGGTCCAGGACCTCCAGGATGTCCTGGAGAGGGCCGGGCTGGGGCTGGCGGTCGTGGACGTGGACGCCTTCGCCCTGAGCAACTGCTTCGAGTTCAGCTATCCCGAGCTGCTCGAGGAATCGACATACCTTCTGGATGTCGGCGCCCAGCACAGCATCTTCTGCGTCTACTCCGGGGGGCAGCCCCTGTTTCTGCGCGAGGTCGGCTTCGGGGGGCAGCAGATCACTGACAGGCTGGCAAAGGCCCTGGGCAAGAACCGGCTCGAGGCGGAAAAGGTCAAGATCAACGGCCCCAAGGGGCTGGACGATGAGCAGCAGGCCCTGGCCCAGGGAGAGCTGGACACGATCTACAACACCTGGACCCTGGAGCTGCAGCGGCTCATAGACTTCTACCAGGGAACCGTGGACAAGCCCAGAACGGCCAAGCGTCTCTTTCTGGCCGGGGGGGGCAGCCTCATGTCCGGTTTGACCGAATCCTTCTCCAGCCGTCTGGGCATCGAAACGGCCTACATGGACCCCTGGAGGAAGATCGTCACCCGGGAGGACCGCTTTGACCCCGCCTACCTGGAGTCCGTGGGTCCGCAGTTCTGCGTGGCCATAGGTCTGGCCCTGCGCGAGGTGGGCTGAGGCATGTTCACGACACGTCAAACACAATCCAGGTCATCCAGCAGCACCAACCGGCGGTCTGTAGCATGATACGCGTCAATCTCCTTCCGGTTCAGAAGAGGGCCCGGGTCACCAACGTGGAAAAGGAGCTCATCCTTTTCGTGCTGACCCTGGTCCTGCTGGCCATCGTGCTTTCCCTCACCCAGGGCTGGGTTGCCTCGAAGGTCAACGCCCTGGAGGGCGAAAAGAGGAAGAACCTGGCCATCAAGAACGAGCTCTCCCAGCGGCTGGAGAAGTATCACGAGATGGAGGCGGCGCTGGACCGGGTCAGCTCCCGGCTCGAGGCCATCAAGGCCATCAGGAAGGACCAGGGGCTGCCGGTCCGCTACGTGGACACGCTGGTGAGCAGGATGCCCGAAGAGAAGATGTGGTTCGAGTCTTTGCTGATGAAGAGCAACGGCGAGATCAACCTCTCCGGTGTGGCCCTGGACAACCAGGCCTTTGCCGGCTACGTCGAGGACCTCCGTGTCTCGCCGTACATCAGCAGCGTCTCCATCGGGCAGACCTCGAGGCGCACGGTGCAGAGTCTGGACCTGGTGGCCTTCCAGTTCCAGATCAAAGCGGGTCCGCAGCCTGAAGGGGGTCAACAGTGAGCAGAGAAGCCCTGGTCAAATCCCTCGAACGGTTGAGCCTGCTGCAGAAGATCCTGATTCTTCTGGGGGCGGTCGCCCTGATCATCCTGGCCTACTGGTGGTTCGTGTTCAAGGACAGCTGGGAGCGGATAGAGCCCCTGGAAAGGGAGATATCCACCCTGGAGTCCCAGATCAGGAAGTTCAGGCAGGAGTCCGAGGACCTGCCCCGGCTGGAGAAGGAGTATGAGCGCCAGCGGATCCAGCTCACTTACGCCACCACACTGTTGCCGGAGAATGTCGAGGAGATCGAGCGGCTCCTGGCGGACATCGAACGGCTGGGGCGGGACGTGGGCATCGAGTTCCTGCTCTTCTCCCCGGGCGGGGAGACCGTTGGCGAGCACTACGCCACACGCAAGGTCACGCTCAAGCTGAGCGGCCCCTTCCACAACCTGATGACCTTTTTCAACCGCATGTCACGGTTCGACCGGCTGGTCAGCCTGGACAACCTGAACCTCAAGCCCAGGGGCGGGGACCAGGAGGGGGAGGTGGTCCTGGCCGCTGACTCCGTGATCCTCGTCTACAGGGCCTTGTCCGAGGAGGAGATCGCCAGGAAGGAGCAGGCAGAGGGGAATTCCAAATCCTCCCCGCGGGCAAGGAAACGGCGATGAGACGCCTTCCCGAGGACCAACACAACCCGGTGGCCCGAATGAACAATCTTTTGAAAAGCCTTCTGACGCACAGGTTAGGCCCGGCCCTGCTCCTGGTTGCGCTCCTGCTGGCGGCGCCACTCGGCGGCCCGGAGGCGGCTGAAAACGGCGAGAACGCCTCCTCCGAAATGGTCCCGGAATGGGTGAAGCCCTCGGACTACACCTACTCGCCCATTGGCAAGGCCGACCCCTTCAAGTCGTTTGTGCGCACCGGCCCTGCCCCTGCGGCACGACAGGAGCAACCCCAGCGCCCCCTGACCCCGCTGGAGCAGGTCGAAGTGAGCCAGCTGCAGCTGGTGGGCATCCTCTGGTACCCGGAGGACCCGGACAAGGTCATGGCCATGGTCAGGCTGCCCGATGGGAAAGGGTTTGTGCTTCGCACGGGCTCCAGGGTGGGGCAAAACAACGGCCAGGTCGTTACTATTTCCTCTGATGAAGTCGTGGTGCGCGAAGAGTACACGACCATATTTGGGAAACAAGAGACGCGATACAAGACCCTCAAGCTTTATCACGGCTCAGGAGAAGGACAATGAACACTCGATTTCTTCCCCCGGGATCGCGTGGCCGGGGCCTTTGCACCGTTGCCGCGCTTCTGGCCCTCCTGACAGGCTGGCTGACCCCCCTGCCCGCAGAGGCACGGCAGGAGCTCTCCTCAGGCTCTCCCCTGGCCCACCTGGCCGGCGGCGGCCCGGGGCTGCAGGTCCAAAGCGAGCCGGGCAAGACATGGGTCAACCTGCCGGTCGATGAGCAGGTCATTGTCTCTCCGGAGTACGACCACCCAGAGCTGCTCCTGCACTTCGATCCGGGTGTCGAGCCCGCCCCGGTCCAGCCGCTGCCAGAGGGCTCCCTGGTGGAGTCCGTGGAATATGCCGGCAGCGGGAAGGTTGCCGAAACGGTCAGCCTGACCGTGAGCGAGCCGATCCAGTTTTTGCTTTCAAAGCCCAAGAAGGACCAGCTCAGGGTGCTGCTCGTTCCCCAGAAGCAGCCCGCAGCGGTTTCTGCAGACAAGGAGAACGGTCCCCGGCTGAACGAAATAGAGTTCACCCAGGACAGGGACGGCAGGTTCTACATCAAGCTCTACGGCAGCAGCCGCATGGAGTACGTGACCCAGCCCGGACCGGACAACCAGGTCCGGATCCTGCTGCCCGGCCTGTCAGCGCCATCGGAGTACACCAAGCTCTACCGCCTGAACAAGTTCGACTCGGTGGTCAGGACCGCCCTGGTGGAGAACACCGGCCAGGGTGTGGAGCTGAACCTTTCCGTGTCCGAGCGGGTGCCCTTCAATGCGCAGTACGGCAGCCAGAGCCTGGTGCTGGTGTTCGACCCGGCAGACGATGATGGGAGGAGCCGGTCACAGGCTGGCTCTTCAGGCTCACAGGGCCAGGGTGAGGAGGACGGGTCGGATCTGGCCCAGGAAAACATGAACGAGTTCACCGCCCTCTTCCCGGGCATGAAGACGAACTATACCGGCAGAAAGATCTCCATCGACCTCCAGGATGCCGAGGTGGAGCACGTGCTGCGCCTGATCGCCGAGGTCAGCGGCTACAACCTGATCATCGACGACGCGGTTTCCGGCAACATCTCCCTCAAGCTCGAGGATGTCCCCTGGGACCAGGCCCTCGACCTGGTCCTGCTCCAGAAAGGGCTGGGCATGGTCGTTCGGGGGAACATCATGCGCATCGCCTCTGCCGAGCAGCTCACCAGGGAAAGCGACCGCATCCAGCAGGCCCGCGAGCAGGCCATCCAGGCTCAGGAGGCCACGGAGGCCCTGGCCCCGCTGCAGACGGAGTACATTCAGATCAACTACACCACGGCCAACCAGCTGGTCCCGCAGGTCAACCCGTTCCTGACCTCCGAACGCAATGGGGTGAGCATCAACAGCGACTCCCGGACCAACCTGCTCATCGTCAGGGACACGGAGTCCAGGATCGACACCATACGCCGGGTCATCCAGAAGCTGGACCGGCCTGAGCGGCAGGTGCTCATCGAGGCCCGGATCATCTCCGCCACGGACGATTTCCAGAAGGGGCTGGGGCTGAAGTGGGGGGGCGGTTTAGAGCACACCAGCTCGGACGGGGACCTGGTCACCGGCATCGGCGGCACAGAGGGGGCCACCAGCGCGCCAACGGGCGGGCTGAGCCTGAGCGACCTGGCGGTCAACCTTCCCAACCAGGGGCCGACCACGCTCGGGCTGGGCGGGTTCATCTCCAAGCTGACCGGCCGGGACCTGTTCACCCTGGATGCCCAGCTGCAGCTCGGGGAGGAGAAGAACCTGACCAGGATCATCTCCTCGCCGCGCATCGTGACCCTGAACAACCAGCGGGCAGAGATCCAGCAGGGCACGCTGGTGGCCAGCCAGACAGAGTCCGAGAGCGGGGGCACCACCACGGAGTACACCGAGGCCGTGCTCAAGCTGTCCGTGCTGCCCCAGATCACCCCGGACAACAAGCTCATCCTCGAGCTGGAGATCAGCGACGACTCGCCCGCCCCCACCGGGGACGACATCTCCACCCGCACGGCCAGGACCAGGCTCATCGTCAACAACGAGGAGACCATCGTCCTGGGCGGGGTGCACAAGTCCACGGAGCGGGACAACCAGAGCAAGGTGCCCGGACTGGGGAACGTCCCCCTGTTCGGATGGGCCTTCAAGAACAAGTTCGACAGCCGCAACCAGGAGGAGCTCCTGGTCTTCATCAGGCCCAAGATCCTGGATTGAAGTGCGGCAGCGCCTCCGATCCTTGCGTTTTCACGGGGGGCGTTGTACCAGACCATGGTGCGGCTGCGCCGCATTTGAAGCAGAGAAACAAAACGCCCTCCGGGGCGTTTTGCATTTGACACCTCAGAAGCGGGAAGATGTCATATGGGCTTGGAAAGAGCACGCATACGCCCGGAGGTCCTGGGTTTCGAGCCCTACAGCCCCGGCCTGACCATCGGGGAGATCACCCGGCGGTACGGACTGGACAGGGTCGTCAAGATGGCCAGCAACGAGAACCCCCTGGGGGCCTCCCCCATGGCGGTGGAGGCCATCGAGCGGCACGCCGGGTTGAGCTTCCGCTACCCTCAGGCCGGCAACCCCGGGCTGACCGCGGCCCTGTCCGACCACCTCGAGGTTCCGCAGCGCTGCATTGTCCCGGGCAACGGCTCGGACGAGCTCATCGACCTGCTGGTCAGGGTCACGGCCAGGCCCGGATGCGACAACATCGTGGTCTGCGACCCGAGCTTCAGCATTTACAGCATGCAGGCCGCGCTCTGCGGGGTCGAGGTGCGGCGGGTGCCCCTTGGTGAGGGCTACACCCTCCCCCTGCCGGGCCTTCTGGAGGCGGCCGACCAGAACACCGGGCTCGTCTTCGTGACCACGCCCGACAACCCGTCCGGTGTGGCCACCCCGGCCGTGGAGCTGGAAAAGATGGCCAGTGACCTCCCCCCGGAAACCCTGCTGGTCATTGACGAAGCCTATGTCGAATTCACCAAGCCGCGGGAGAGGTTCGACTCGCTCAGCTGGTGGTCGGAGAACTGTCCGGTGGTCATCCTGCGCACCTTCTCCAAGATGTACGGGCTGGCCGGGCTGCGCCTCGGGTATGGCGTCATGCCCGGGTGGCTGGCTGACTGCCTGCTCCGGGTCAGGCTTCCCTTCAGCGTCAACCTGCTGGCCGAAAAGGCGGGCTGTGCCGCCCTCAAGGACCAGGCCTTCGTCCAAAAGACCCTGGAGACGGTCCTCGCCGGCAGGGACTTTCTCACGAGGGAGCTGGAAGGGCTGGGGTGCAGGGTCACGCCCTCCCAGGCCAACTTCCTGCTCTTCAAACCGCCCGGCCCGGCCAGACGGATTTTCGAGCAGCTCCTGGCCCGGGGGGTCATTGTGCGCCCCCTGGCAGGCTACGGCCTGCCAGGCCACCTCAGGGTCTCCATGGGCACGGACGAGGAGAACCGCTTCTTTCTGAAGGCCTTGCAAGAGGTCCTGGACCATGGCTGAGGGCAGCCGCATCGTGACCATTGACGGGCCCGGAGGGGTGGGCAAGACCACCGTGGCCCGGAATGTGGCCGCCCGGCTGGACATGGCCTACCTGGACACCGGGGCCATGTTCAGGGCCGTGGCCCTGGCCCTGGGACAAGGGGGATGGGAGCTTCCGGAAGGGGAGCTGTCCAGGGCCCTGGAAACGGTGCGCTTCGACCTGACAGGCGCGGGGGAAGCGTCGGTGCTGCTCGTCAATGGCGAGCCCATTCCAGAGTCGGCCAGGGCCGAGAAGGTGGGGGTGTGGGCCTCCAATTTGGGCAGGCTCACGGTGGTCCGCTCCTTCCTCAAGGGGCAGCAGCGGCACATCGGCCGGCAAAGGGATCTGGTGGTGGAGGGACGGGACATGGGCACGGTGGTCTTTCCCGGGGCGCACCACAAGTTTTTTCTGGACGCTTCCCTCGAGGAACGGGCCAGGCGGCGGTGGCTCCAGCTGCGCGAGCAGGGGCGGGAGGAGCCGCTCCAGGCCATCCGAGACTCCCTGGGGCTCAGGGACAGGCAGGACAGAAACCGTGCCGTGGCCCCGCTCAAACCCGCAGCGGACGCACAGTGCATCGACACCACCCGGCTCTCCCTGGCACAGGTCCAGGGGCAGATCCTCGAGGCCATTGCCGCAAGCCGCTGAAAATCCCCGCTGGCCTGCCCTCCGTAGCCTTGCGCGAAGGGGGGACTGCGTTGCTCCACCAAAGGCAAACCCTCACGTATGAAAGAATACGCTTCGGCAGAAGAAGGGCGCGTACCACGCGCCCCTACCAGAGGAAGAAAAATTCTTCGATGCAGCGGTCCTGATGTCCCGGTCACTTCCCACCGGATTCCCGGGATTTGACCGTGTCCCAGAGTTGGTTCATGGCCGCAAGGTCGAGCTGGTCGAGGGTGGTTCCCTGCTCGCGGGCCAACTGTTCCATGGCTGCGAACCGGCGCAGGAACTTCTGGTTGGCCGTGTCCAGGGCGGCGTTGGCCTTGATGCTGTTGCGCCGGCCGTGCTCGACCAGGGCAAACAGGTAGTCCCCGAACTCCTCCTCCTGCCGTGCGGCACTCCCGGAAGCCCTGGCCTCGACCCACTCCTGCCACTCTTCGGCCAGGTGGTCCTCCTGGGCCTGGTCGGATTCCCAGGTGAAGCCCACCCGGGCGGCCTTGGAGTTGATCCGGTAGGCCTTGAGCATGGGGGGGAGGCTGGAAGGGAGGGAGTCGTACAGGCCGGCGGGGGCATCCTCTTCCCCGCCGCCTTTTTCCCCGGCCTTGATGCGCTCCCAGTTCTGCAGGAGCTCATCCCGGTCGCTGACCTGGGTTTCCCCGAACACGTGGGGGTGGCGCCGGATCATCTTGGCGGCATTGCTGCCCAGGACCTCCTCCAGGGTCAGCAGGCCCTGGCGCTCCAGAAGGGTGACCACGAAGTACAGGAGGAAGAACACGTCCCCGAGTTCCTCCTTGACCTCCGGGAGGTTGTCCGCCCTGATGGCGTCGACCAGCTCGAAGGTCTCCTCCACCAGGTGGTCGCAGAGGCTCCTGGGGGTCTGCTCCCTGTCCCAGGGGCACCCGGTTGGTGAAAGCAGCTTTTCCAGCACGGACAGGATGGGGTTTGCGCGCTCAGTCACTCGGCAGGGTCCTTTGTGTTTCCCGGCGCTTTTCCTCGATCCACTCACCCTCCCAGGCCTGGCGCAGGTCGCTGCCTTTTTCGGCCATCTTCTGCCTGAGGCCGTCCGGGAGGTACAGGGTCAGGACACGGGTTGCCCTCTGGAGGAAAGGGGAGAGGTTGGAGTTCAAGAGAATCCCGGAACGGGGGGGGAGGAAAGCTGTCAGCAGCAAGAGCACCAGGCAGCTTATGAGCACGCCCTTGAGCAGGCCGAACAGCCCCCCCATGAAGCGGTCCAGGCCGCTGAGACCCCCGGCCGCGAGAAGCTTGCGCAGCACCGCGCTCAGCAGGATGATGGCCAGGACCACGGACAGGAAAACGACGGCGTAGCTCGCCACCTGCGCGTACAGGGGCGTGGTCAGCACCGCCTGGATGTGGGGCAGGAGCCGCGGGGCGTAGGCATTGGCGGCCAGGAAACCGACCACCAGCCCCGCAAGGGAGGCCAGCTCGCGGACCAGGCCGCGGAAGCATCCCTTGACGCCTGCAATGCCTATGATGACGAGGAACAGGGTGTCCAGCCAGCTCATGTTCGTGTATCGGTTTTGTTGCCGCCGGTGGCGGTCGGGTGTACAGGGGTGCGACCCAGCCCGGAGGTACCGTCAAGACATTCCGGGGATTTGTCAAATCAGTTTGAAAACAGCACCGGTCACCGGTCTGGTCAGTGACTTTCGACCGCACGCCTTGACAGGTCGGGGTATCGGTACGACTTGACAGGTCGGTTCGGCGTTTTTAGCCTTACTCGTTCAAAAAGAAGGATCTTCGACGTTCCGTGTGGGATTTTTTGAGATCGTGTTTAAGGATTCCATTGCAGGTTTGATAGAATTCTTTATAAGGCCTTGAAAAGGCAGGGTTTCGTCCCTTCGGGACGAGGTACTTTTTTGCTGGCCCAAAAAAGTACCCAAAAAAGGGCCAGGGCCGGCTACGGTCCTTTCTCGCCAGACCCTGCGGGTGGAATCGGAAAGATTGG
>CAZQOG010000091.1:675-11474 GCA_964594925.1 uncultured Desulfohalobiaceae bacterium | reverse complement strand
GAGTCCCTGGCCGGTCGCATCGGATATTACCATTTGGGCGGTTTCCATGTCCCGGACGTGGAAAAGAGGGACATCCTCTGGCTGCGCGGGGGCTATCCCCGGGCCTACCTCGCTCCGGACGATGCCGCTGCCTTTGTGTGGATCGATCAGTATCTGTCCACCTTTCTCGAACGCGACATCCCCCAGCTGGGCATCACCATTCCCGCCCACACCCTGCGCCGGTTCTGGACCATGCTCAGCCACTACCACGGCCAGGAGTTCAACTACGCGGAAATGGCCAGGTCCTTCGGCATTTCCGATATGACCGTGCGCAGCTATCTGGACATTCTGGCCGGGACGTTCATGGTCCGGCTGCTCCGCCCCTTCAGCGCCAACGTGTCCAAGCGGCTGGTCAAACGCCCCAAGGTCTACCTGCGCGATTCGGGCCTGTTCCACAGCTTCATGACCATCGAGGCCATGGAACAGCTCCAGTCCCACCCCAAGCTGGGCGCCTCCTGGGAGGGGTTTGCCCTGGAGAACGTGGCCTTTGCCCTGAACAAGCGGGACGAGGACCTGTTCTTCTACCGCACCCACGGCGGCACCGAGCTCGATCTCTTCTGGCAGCACGGGGGACGGAGCTGGGGCGTGGAGTTCAAGTACGCCGACGCCCCCAGACGCACCAAGGGGCTGACCACGGCCATGCACGACCTGTCCCTCTCCCACCTCTGGATCGTCTACCCCGGCACCGAGATGTATCCCCTGGCCAACAACATCACAGTTCTGCCCTTAAAGGACATCCAGTCGCCCTGGATGTATCCGGGAGGATGAGCAGCAGATCGTTGGGCCTTTGTCCACCCCGTCCACTTCGTCCACAACCCCCCGTCTTCGAGTGGGGCGTTCTACGCGGCATTGAGTGGTTTGATCCGCTCCACATCATCCTGGATGGCTTGTGCCGCATCCCAGAGATCCACGGCCCGCTGGGCGTTCAGCCAGAACTCCGGCGTATTGCCGAACAGGCGTCCCAACCGCAGGGCCATCTCGGGACTGATGGCGCGTCGCTCCCTGAGGAGCTCGTTGATGGTTTGCCGGGAGACCCCGACAGCCGTGGCCAAACCGGAAACGGTCAGCCCATAGTCGGGCATGAAGTCCTCGCGCAGCATCTCGCCCGGGTGGGTGGGGCGTCGCTGCAAACCGGTATTGGGAATACTCATGCGCAACCTCGCTCAGTGGTAGTCACAGACTTCGACATCATACGCATCGCCGTCCACGAACCGAAAACAGATGCGCCATTGGTCATTGATGGCAATGGCATACTGCCCCTTGCGGTCGCCCGACAACGCATACAGCCGGTTGCCCGGAGGCACTTTCAAATCCTCAAGCCGTGTCGCCAAGTCGAGATATTCGAGCTTTCGCGCGGCACGTTTCGCCAGATCAGGCGCAAAACGCTTTGCCTTGCCAGTGGCATACAACGCCTGCGTGCGCCGATCCGCGAACGTCTTGATCATGACCAATACGTAATGCGTCACGTGACGTGCGTCAATGGGAGAGAAGGAAGAGAGTGGACGAAGTGGACGCAGTGGACAGAGGCGGGGGAAGTGGACGAAGTGGACGACAAAGAGAAATCAGGGTTTTGCTCTTGAGGGGGTCCACTTGGTCCACTTCTTGGGGTTTTGTCCACTTCGTCCACTTGGTCCACAAAGCCCCCCTCCCCCAGCCCAAAGGTGACGATCTTCAGTTTCTCGTCGTCAAAGGCTTTGCTGTGGATGCTCTGGGAGCACTTCTGCACATGTCGGGCGGGGGGCCGTCAGAAAGCATAGCTGTCGGAACCAGGGCTTTTGTGTTGTGGAACGCATCAAGGAGAAGCTTGGTTTCAAGGCAGTTGGAAGAAACGTCGTAGGGGATGATGATGCCGGATCGGTTCTGAGAGAGGAGGCTGAACCTTACAACGCCCATTTAGGGGCAAAATGGCACTCTAAGCCTCAGAAACGGCCATTATTGAGATTTATCGCGAGTAAATTCAGAGAGTTAGCTCGGTCAGCCCCCCCCTCCGCACCAGCCTCGTCAATCATGCATCCGGATAGGGCAGAGTGACGCTTGGGTTGTCCGGGGTCAGGTGGATGGGCTGGTCAGCGTGGTGGATGTCCAGGCCCTGGCCTGATTCCAGGGTGTAGCTGACCTGGTTTGCGTTCATGTCCACCACCAGTCGGTTGGAGCGCACGGTCAAGGGGATTTTCAGCCGCTTGATGTTCGGCAGCGGGCGCGGGTGGAAGCGGATGGTTCCGTCATCGTCGCGCAGCCCGGCCACGCCGTTGACCAGGACCATCCACACGGCACCCATGGAGGCCATGTGCAGCCCGTCCCGGGCGTTTCCGGCCACGTCGCCCAGGTCCATGAGGATGGCATACTCCGCGTATTGGCGGGCCTTTTCCATGTCCCCGGTTTCCGCGGCCAGGATGGACTGGATGCCCACGGAGAGGGAGGAGTCGCCCGTGGTCAGGGGGTCGTAGTAGTTGAAGTTGCGCACTTTTTCTTCCGGCGTGAACTCGCTGGAGAGCAGGAACATGGCCAGCACGGCGTCGGCCTGCTTGATGACCTTGTGCCGGTAGATGGTCAAGGGGTGGAAATGTAGCAGCAGGGGGTACTTTTCCTGGGGCACGCTGTCGAAGTCCCACTCCTCCTTGTCCATGAAGGCGTCGTCCTGGGGGTAGATGCCGAGTTCTTCATCAAAGGGGATGAACATGGCCCGGGCGGCCCGCTCCCAGACGTCGATTTCTTCCGGGTCCAGCCGGGTGGCGTGGGTCAGGGCGGCCCAGGCCCCGGGGTTTTCCTGCTTCAGGCGGCGGCAGTACTCGGCTGCGAAACGCAGGTTCAGCCGGGCCATCAGGTTGGTGTACAGGTTGTTGTCGACCACGGTGGTGTACTCGTCCGGCCCGGTGACCGCGTCGATGCAGAAGGTGCCGTTCTTGCGGCTGGAGTAAAACCCCAGATCAGCCCACATGCGGGCCGTCTCCACCAGGGCCTGGCCGCCGGCCCCCTGCAGCAGCTCGTCATCCCCGGTGACCCGAAAATAGCGGCGCAGGGCATAGGCCACGTCGGCATTGATGTGAAACTGCGCGGTCCCTGCCGCATAGTAGGCGCTGGCCTCGCTGCCGTTTATGGTCCGCCAGGGAAAGAGCGCCCCGGCGTGGCCCAGCTCCCTGGCCCTGGCCCTGGCCTTGCCGAGCATGCTCAGCCTGTAGCGGAGCACGTTTTCAGCCCATTGGGGGCTGGTGTAGGACAGGAAGGGCAGGATGTAGATTTCCTGGTCCCAGAAAAAGTGGCCCTCGTAGGCCTGGCCGGTCAGCCCCTTGGCCGGGATTCCGGACCCTTCGGCCCTGGCCGAGGCGGCCATGACCTGGAAGAGGTTGAAGCGCACGGCCTGCTGGCTCTCCACCGGCCCGTTGCGGGAATGCTCGGGGTCCAGCTCCAGCTGGATGTCCGAGCGGTGCCAGAAGTCGTCCATGAAGCGCCGCTGCCCGGCAACGATCCCGTCCCACCCCTGGCGCACGGCCCGGTCCAGGGTCAGCCCGCAGCGCCAGCACAGCTCATCCGGTTCAGGCCTGTGGGAGGTGTGGACCGAGAAGAACTTGACCAGGGTCAGCTCGTTTTCGGCAGGCAACTGGGCCCTTATGACCACGCGCCCTGAGTGGCTTGCCGCCTCGGCCTCCACCTGTGTCCCCTCGGGACCGTCGAGCACGTGGTCCATGGCCATGGCCACACCCATGCGGCTGTCCCGGGCCACCATGCCCAGGGTGACGCGGGCCTCGGCGCACTCGGCCACCTGGGACTCCAGGCACCGGTGGTCAAAGAACTGGCCCAGGCGGGGGTCTTCGTGGTGGGAGGCAGCCTTGGCCTTCCGTCCCGGGTGGGCCAGCTCGGAAACCAGGACCACCGGAGCGTCGGCGTCCAGGCGCAGGCGGCAGACCACCGCACCCAGGTGCCGGTGCTCGTAGGAGGCCATGCGCGTTGTGGACCAGGAAACGTGCTTGCCAAGCGGCGTCTCCCACAACAGCTCCCTGGTCATGACCCCGTTTTTCATGTCCAGGGAGCGCTCGAATCGCTCCAGGGAGGCAGAGGGGAGGTGCAGGGGTTCGTCATCCACCAGCAGCCGGACCACAACCGGGCAGGGCAGGTTGACGATGGTCTGCCCGGTCCTGGCAAAGCCGTAGGCTGACTCCCCGTAAACAATGGGCCATGTCTCGTGGAATCCGTTGACATAAGTGCCCCGTTCCACCATGGGCTCTCCCTCGTCGCAGACGCCGCGTATCCCGAGATAGCCGTTGGAGACCGAGAAGACCGATTCCATGATCCCCAGGTAGCGGGGGGCAAATCCCCTTTCCACGATGCGCCATGGGTCCGCGGGATATATGTGTGGGGGTGGTACGATGCGCTGGCGATGGATCATGAGTGATGACTCCGGACTGGAAAAAAGACGTCACGAAGAGGTTTCAGCCTTTGCAGTATACAGCCAAGAGAGGGGCTTAACAAAGGCCAAGGTGTCAGGTCTTCATTCTTGACAAATCCAGCCCTTTCTTGACCTTTTCCACCTTCTTTCCAAGCCTTTTATCTTCCTTCATCCGCTCTCTCAAACGACGACCAGCCTGGGCTACGCCGGATTCGCCGATCCCGAATCGCTCGCCTATCTCCTTGAGCCGCATGCCGGTCAACGCGTGGGCAAGGTGGAGGATGACCTGCCGTTCCATGCGCTGACCAAATCCGGCTTTCTCCACAGCAGCAATGATGTCATAGAGCCCTGGGCCCGGGAAAAAGGCATGCGCAGCGGGTACGTTGCGCAGGGGCGTGTCCCTGTCCAAATACTTCTCCCGGATCCTGTTCACGAATTCCGGACAGCCCAACACAGTACCGGCAAAGGTTTTTTTCAGCTCCCGTTCTTTGCCTTCTGCCACAGGCGCGTGCATGAACTCCCGGTAGTTGCGCTTGGCCTCACCGAGCTTTTGGCCAAAGAAGCCGAGGATGAAATCCATGTACAGCCAGTCCGGCGCTTTCTTCCGCTTCGTATAATACCGGCAGCTCGACCAGGGATACTCTTCCGGCAGGTCCACCATGCCGGCCCTGACCGGATTGAGGTGGATGTAGCGGGAGAGCTGCTGGGCATACTCGTCCATTTCCACCACAATGGCCTTGTACCGGCCCTGGAACAGGTGGCCGGATCTCCTGTGCCTGGCATTGAAGGAGTTGGTGTAGGCCCCGCCGATGTGGAGCATGATGCGGGAGAGATTGCCGAGCGGTGTTTCCAGGAGCAGGTGGTAGTGGTTGGACATCAGGCAGTACACGTGAATCCTGGCCCCATACCGCTCCGTGGCGGATTTGAGGTAGCCGAGAAAACGCTCCCTGTCCTTGTCGATCCGGAAGATATTCTTTTGCTCATTCCCCCGGGAGATGACGTGATAAAACGCCCCGGGATACTCGATGCGTAGAGGCCTGGCCATGGGCGACGCTCCGTTGGATTGGGATGGAGGGTATTGCTCGATCCTGTCCACCGGAACGGTTATTTTGTCAAGAGTGAAGACCTGACACCTATGGCTTCGCATATAGGCGGCCTGGAAGTGGACCGGGGGTGAAGAATTGGTGGACGAAGTGGACGAAGTGGACAGAGGCAGGGAAGTGGACGAAGTGGACACGTAAGAAAAATCAGGGTTTTTTCTTGGGCCGTCCACTTCGTCCTCTCCTGGGCCTTTGTCCACTCCGTCCACTCCGTCCACAAAGCCCCCTAACTCTCACTTAATCACTTCAAAATCTCCAGAACAAAACAAAATTTCCAATCTTTGAAGTATGCGGCGAATATGGCCCTGCTCGATCATTGCGCCCCAATGGCCGCTGCAAAACCGTTCTCCCCGGACACAATACGTTAACATTGTTTTGATTTGGTAAAGATCTGCGGTTTTGATCAGGTCCTTGTTTTCGAGCATTTGTGAAGCTGCGTGAGGATCATAGTCATTTTCCATCCAGCATTCATCGGATGCTGCTTGGAAAAATTCTTCAACTTTTTCATGATAATCAGGATGTTGAAGAATGAAGACTTGGCTTTTGACTTCTCTGGCTGTCTTTTCTCTCTTTTTAATTGCAGTAATTTCCTTCGCATACAAAATAGGCAGAAATGCGACCAATTTCTCTACATCATGTAAGGATGGTTTTTCTTGTTTCATATGGTTGGCAGGATGATAGATCGCAGGCCGTAAAGCGAATCAACAGATAAAGAGTTATATTGTTTTACGCCGAATTCACTCCCCTCGCCTTAGCCATCGGCAAATCCCTGGTCGGATGCGTTCCACATCTTCGAAAGTAAACCAGCCAATACGTTTTGCTAGAGCCGCCCAGTCAATATCTGTCCTGTGCGGAAGGTCTCGCTGCAATGATGCAGGGCTCGTCGTATACTCCTGCATCAGCCAGCCGTAGAGGCGGGAGCTTGGCTGCCTCTTGAAACCAGCAGGCGTTAGCAAGGAGAAGAGGCTGCGGTCAGGAATCCTCGCAGCGAGGTCAGTTCCCAGCGGTGACGTTGTGTCCAGCATCACATCCAGATTGCGAACTATCTGGTTCCGGTAGTTATCAAAGGAGATCGAGTAGGATACATCGGACAGCACTTTGGCCTCGATCAGCCAGGTAAAGCCGTTTGACAGGTTCACGAATAACGCATCCACATGCGTAGCACCCTCGAGCGTCCGAGCACTTTCGCGAGAAGAAGCATCAAGAATGTACGGGATTATCTGTTGGCTCTGTATATTCGCGCGGAGCCACTCAACGTAACTGGGTGGTGATGGAAGACAGGCCTCGAAGTAGAGTTTCAGATCGCCAGACAGACAATCTTCCCATGACTCAAGCCCGGGCAGAGGAGGGATATCGCCGAAGGTTTTCGCCAACAGATTGGTGAGGATGGCGTTTCGCAATGAATCATCGAAAACCTGCTTGAGTGTGGCGACTGTCCAGAACCTTTCGTCCTTCTCTATTTGACGTGGGGTTTTTGCTTGAGTGAGGGGAATGCCAGTAGTATCCGGATGCTCCGCAAGAAAATCATGGTAGCGCTTCGCGCTCTTCAGGTAATAATTGATTTGCCCCTCTGAATCTGCGAGGAAATGTTCACGCAGGTCAGCCTCAGAAAAGGGCATGTAGATTTTGTCGATCACATTGAGCATGCATCTCCCTTACCAAGTGCGACTAAAGGGTCAAGTGAGGTCAGGTTTTGCTGTTGTGGAGAAAGAATGGACAGGGGACGACTTGAGCCCTTGCCGTTTGTGTGAAGTCAAAATAAAGGTCAAAGGGAAATTTGACCCCTCTGGGCTCTCATTCAGATTTAAACATTCATTAGCTAACTTGGCAGGAGCCCAACCCAAACTGGCTTGTCGAGTTCTCCACGTTCAAACTGAATCCAGACATGTGCACCAATAGCCGGAATCTCCCTGATCCCTGGCTGTAAACACGGATAAGCCCAATGACTCTCCTGAGCTCCGAAAACATCAGGTATGTGAACCTTAACACGCATAATCCCTGAAGGATCAAGGTTGTCTGACACCACTCCACGATAGAGTCCGTAGTATCTGTTTGCTGAAGGAGATTCAAGATTAGGCAAAACGGTCGACTCATCAGGCCTTTGCGTTGAGGAAGAGTTTCTATCAATATCACCAACGCCTTTACCTGGGTTAAGGACGTTATTGATACGTTCACGAAGATTCGAGGTGACGATACCTGTTGGCGCAAACCCATGTTTATTTTGGAAACGACGAACAGCTTGCTGTGTAGACCGACCAAAATATCCCTGTTCGTCTTCAATAACAAAACCGAGCTCACGGAGCACTTGCTGGAGTTGGGCCACATCCTTTCCGCGCATTCTGATTTTTAGATCTCGATTTTCGCTCATGGAGATACATCCGTGGTTTGTAGGCTTCGGTGTAAAATTTTCTAATCGTCACCTAAATATCTGTTGTTTTCATCACTTCATCGGCAAATCTCTGTTGAACGTCTTCTTTGCGGACAACCCCTTTGAGTTGCCGCTCAGGCGTCAGGAGTACGCCGTAATCAGCGTTGTTTTCTTGCAGTGCCGCGTACACGCGCAGCAAGTCATCGTTCTGGCTGAAGGTGGGGAATGCGCATTCCGCATACCCAGATTGCACCGTCTCATTTTCGAGGTGTGCAATAAAATCCTGAATCTTTGCATCGTCCGGCAGGCATTTGGTCAAGTTCGTATCTCCAGTGAGGATAGTAACGGGCAACAGGCAGATAAATGAGTCTGTTTCATCTTTGATTTCGATGTATTGGAGATTGGGCATGTTGTTGAGGTATTCTTCTACAGCATACCCATTGTAATACCCGGCCCGCCCTTGGACAAAATTCAACCGGTTGAATTTTTTCAGAATGTGCTTGGGAAGGCGGAAAAGATTCTCCAAGGTGTCTTTTTCAGTACCCTCCACAGACTCCAGTGCGTCCGTGGCCTTGAGGTCAAGAGTAACGGCTGGTGATTTCAATCGGGCCTCCAACTCGATCCCCAGGCCTTTGAACGATTTGATGTACCCCCCGGCAAAAAGTGCGATCACCACGGGGATCAAGGCCACTATCAGCCACTTTTCATCGAGCAGGAGAATCTTGGAGTCCAGAAGCTGGAGGATGATGAGGATGATGAGCAGGCCGATGGAGATTTTTGCCGATTTGTGGAGCTACGGGTGTTTTTCTTTGAAGCTCATGGTCCATCCTGTTTGTTCCTGTGATCGTGTCACTCTTGTCCTGTTTCACCTCTGATGATTGTTGTTTATGGATTTGTATAAGAAATTTCAATTCTTACCAAATGCAATTTTCTTATCGCGAATGCACTTTCTTCCACCCCAGATACCGCACCACCACCTCCCCGCAGGGGTGGTCGGGCAGGGCGCAGATGGTGTCCCAGGTGGTCCAGGCGGTGTGGACGGTGGGGGAAGATGGCACGGGTTCGTGGATGATGCCGACGCCGAGCACGGCGAAGTGGTTGGCTGCGGGAAAGAGCCGTGCCCCGTACTTCTCCAAAAACTCCACCCGGAGCTGGATCTGGTCCTTGTCCCGTTTCTTGCCCTGCTTTTTTCCCCACCCCGGACAACCACTTGGCCTCGCCCAGGAGCACGGTCTCGCTAGTCACAATCCAAAAATCAATCTCCGGCCCGCCGGGAACCAAGGTGTCGGGATGAGGGATGCGCTTCCACAGGAAGATGCATGATTCCTGAACATCCTCTATTCGGCCCAGAGCTTTCTCCAACAACGCCGCAATCCAGGCATTCCTGAGGAAACCTTGGGTGTCAGGTCTTCATTCTTGACAGTTTGTCAGTTCGACATTGCAATTGTGTCAAGAATGAAGACCTGACACCTATGCTTTAGACACCTATGCTTTAGCTGCAACAGCTCTCTCACTACCTCAGGAAGGAAACGCCTCACACGCTGAGTGATGGCCCTTTCATTCTTCTGCCAAATAACCCCAATCCCAATAATCCCAAACCTAATCCCCGTAAGCGCAATAGGAAACAACCAACTCTCCTCAAATGCGTCATAGACCAAATGCACGAAGTACACAGCGCAGCCCAAGGCGCCGAAGACCACGAAGGCTTGTGTCAACACACTTGAGCAATTATGCCAAGATATGCCAAAATATCACCAGCCTTAATCCAAATTATAAAATGTTTAATCTATGTTCAATTTTTTGTCTGTCGATTATCCCAGTCATATTGAAAATATTCAAATTGATGCATTCTTTCTTGCTTAACTCTTTCCAATTCTCCGCTAAAAACTTCAAGTTTTTCGCTGTAATGAGCGCCACATCAGTATCGGTGGGATTGTTGTACTTGAGATGAAGCGCTTGCTGTTCAGCTTCCGGCAAGACATTGGGAACGATAATGAGGAATACCCGTATTCTTTGAGTTGAATTTCGAATGTATCGCAGGAATTGGTCAGCATGGCTTTTGGGGAATTTGTACTTTTGTTCCTTGCCCTTGTTGTCCCAGAGCAGGAGCTCACCATTTGGAAATTCGACGCCGCCATCAGCATGTTCTGACCCGTCTTGTTTGACCAGCGGGCATCCTAGTTTCTTTTCAAACAGATACCTGGTGGCCTCCTCGAATAAGGACTCCATGTCTCGATCTCGCTTGATGATGCCTAACCGGTAGAGTTCCTTATTGTTCCGCTCGGCCAGTTCTTCGAAATACTGGTAGTATACTTCCCGCTCATCCTTACTTTCGACAGGTGGCTTGTTTGTCAGTGAGTCGAAATAACTGATTATATTATTTATTTTTGTTTGTTTGGTTCCGCTTTTATGCACGCCTGGTAGTTTATGGCAGATAGCGTACAGTTCATCATTTGAAAGAGTATCGAGAATTTCGCTGGGTTTGGTTTGCGTCTCGACCAGCCTGTTTGAAACCTCTTGCTTCGTTCCAGATACAGGCAACCCCTGAGATCGGCAGGCAGTCCTGAGTTGCCCAGTGGTGAGGGTGTCGTGAAGGAGTTTTTGTGCTTCCTTCCCCATCTCAAATTTGATGACCTTGCTGACAACCTCCGAGATTTCTTCGGGGAGCACAATCAGGTTATTGGGTTTTGCCTTGTTGCAGAAAAACAGGATGCCCTTTTTCTGTAGCTCAAGATGGGCTTGTTTCAGTTCTTCGTAGCTGTGAAGTTGGTTCCCATCCTTTGGGAATTTGCCAAGCTTGCTTTCCAACAGACAGTGCTCAAGCCTGTTGATCTGGAGTTTTTTTCGCAACTTCTCCAGCAAGTGGAATTCGTCTTCAGAAATATCCGAATCCTGGAGGGCGACCTCT
>CAZQOG010000091.1:0-665 GCA_964594925.1 uncultured Desulfohalobiaceae bacterium | reverse complement strand
AACGAGGATTCGATGACTTCTCGGCATATTTGACAGATCGAGCGCCTTTTTGATCCTATTATTGCTGGAAAGGCTTTCTTTGTTTTGCTCGATCTTGTCCTTGAGTTGATCCTCATTACCCTTGGGGATGTTTTCTTTGTAGATGCTGTCGATGGTTCTGCTAAGATAGATCTTGGTCATTAGATTTAGGCAGTCTGATATTTGCATGGGATTACCCTTAATCAATGAGTTATATCGATATTTTTAAATCATAGCAGTTTGAGCAATAAGAATCCTAATATAGGAAGAGCTACTAAGCCTATGCAACTTAAATTTTTATCTAAACTTTGAAATTTAGAATCTACTATAGGCATGAAAAGATTATTAAAAAGAAAGGCAATTATAAAAATAAAAATAGGCGTATACCAATGAATGGAAATTCCTAAATATATGATCCAGCCCACCAAAAATATTGTCCCAATGGATACATATATATATAGTATATTTATTAACATATTTTCATATCCTTGATTACTAGAAATATGTCGGTACATAGAATTTACTGTCATTGCAAAGGCTAAGGCTATAATGACTAGAACTAGATCTACACCAAACATAGATATACTCCTCGGGCAATGATTTACAAAAATCTCTGCTATAGTTGAGGGTATGAGTGCAACTGTATT
>CAZQOG010000090.1:0-11584 GCA_964594925.1 uncultured Desulfohalobiaceae bacterium | reverse complement strand
GGTCGGGCACCCCGTCACCGTCCGAGTCCTCGAACCCGCCCCACTTGGCCGCGTACCACAGGGGGTTCTTGAGCAGGGTGGCCGGGGGGGTTCCACTGGGTGTAAAAGTCTTGGAATTTTCCCGATGCAGACGGACGAACTCTTCTGTCTCGGTTGAGTAGTAGGCATCGCCGGTGTCCAGCGGATACTCAACATCTGTTTCACCCGAATTATTCGGGTTGTCATAGACATTGGGCACCTCGAGGTAGACACCGTCAGTCTCCGTCCCCGTGATGATGTATCCCAGGTGCATAACATATCCTGCCGCTGCATAATCCTGATAGACTGTCACGGTCACGGTGTCGTCATTATTTACTGTATATTCGTAGAAGATGACCACGTCCATGTCGTGATCGGCCCCCTGCTCCACGTCTTCGAAGTTGACCCGGAACTTGCCGTAAGTGGCATTGAGGCTCTCCACGTAGAAGTCAACAATGGTGCAGGTCGGTGGATTTGGCAGCACATCAGACTTGTTGGTGCTGACCGTCTTGCCAAAAGGGACCAGCGTTACCCTGTCGTTTCCGACTGGAATGTTAATTTCCGGCAAAGGCGAGGACAGGGCTACGGCAAAGGTGTCTACGGTTTGAGCATCCTGCTCCCCGGCATTGATGTCGGTGGTTTTGCCATAGTGGGCCACAGAGGCCGAATAGTAACTCCCTTGCTTGGTGGGCTCCTCCGGGCACAAGCCACGGATGTTGCCGAAGGCGTCCACGTACTTGCTGGTGCAGGCCCCATCGACACTGTCGTCGACCTGACCGATGAAATGGTTGCCGTCCACCCCCTCGGTCGAGGCGATAAGGTTTGCCAGGGTCTTGACGTTCAGAGTGCCGTTGCCCAAGGTGCTCGCGCTCCAGCTGCCGAAATCGCTGTCGACTCCAGGCAGCTGGTCGCTGTCGTAGGAGGGATAGATGTCGGAGATGACCAGCATGATAGGTTTGGCGCAGTAAGGGTTCTCAGTGTATGGGTCGGTCCAGTCGCTGTCTACCCGCTCATATGGCAGATCCAAGACATTGTCGGGTGCGTTGGCATCACTCTCGTCGTAGCGGTAGTCCTCAGTAGGGCTGCCCCCTGAAAAGTAGTTCAGGGCTTCGTACATCATCTCGCCCACTGGGTTTCCCCAGTCGGGAAAATCACCCTCGTCCATGATCCCGCTGGTGTGCCAGCCGCCTGCGTACTCGTAGGTGCCGCCGTCTCCAGGGTACAGGAAATCATAGATCTTCAGCTTGTTCAGGGTTGCAACGATGCCGTTCACATCCGTGAACTCCCCGGTGGCGTTGTCGAACTCGTCCGAGATGTCGGTGATATTGCGACGCACCACCCCTCCGGACATGTTCTCGGTATAAGAGCCGGTGATCAGCCCAAACTTGATACGCCCACTCTCCCCGAACTTCTGCAGCACCCCTACAGGCTTGTACACGTCGTCAGAAGTGGCGTTGGTCGCGCCAGGATAGAGCTTGAGGTTTGTTTCGGGCAGGGTCGGGTCACCTACCTTGACCCTGACAATGTAGTCGGTCGGTGAAACATCGTGCTGATTTGTGCCAACTTGGACCCTTCCCCCAGCCACAGGCCTTTCCTTGGAGACCCAGTTCCAGATCCGATACGGTGAATCCTCAAGGACCCGCAGCAGGGGTTCACCGCCATCGGATAGCGTGGTGCTTGCGAACAAGTGCCTGTCGCTGCTGGCTATGGGCCTGTCAAAGGGGGCATAATCATTTATGTCGTAAGAATCGTAGTAGCTATATTCCTTGCCCCAGGAATGTGCATCCTGGGGAATGTAGGCCCGTTCCAATATGGTTTCGGTGGCATTATCATTAGAACGCTTGCCCCCGTAGAGCACCTTTCGCAAACAGTCCATGCGCGACATGGTCAGGTAATTGAGAAAATCACCGCTCCAGAAGCGGGTGTTGGTTGATGGGCACTTCTTGTCTGTCGTGAAAGCCACCGGCTCGAATACCCCGTTGACGTACTCGTAGTACTTGTAGCTGTCGAAGTAGCCGTAGTAGTCGATGTCCGGGTTGTAGCCCACGTCCAGCACGCCGTCGCCGTCGATGTCCGAGGCGTCGTTGTAGGCCTCGTAGTAGAGCTTGTGGTCGCGGCCCATGACCAGCATGACCAGGGGGGGCGCCGAAGCGGTCAGAAAGGGCGGGGTCAGCACGTAGTCGCTGCAGGAGAACTCCCCGAGATCCCCGGCCGTCTTGGTGGCCGCGGGTGTGACCGCGAGCGCCAGGACCAGCCCTGCCAGAACCATCATGAAACCGAAATTTTTCCTGCGCATACCCTTCACCTCGCTAGCCTCCGCCGATGTGGCGGTACACTTCCGCTGTTTTGCTGAAACCGTCGCCCTGGGTGCTGTTTCCTTCGGACAGGAGATCGTAAAAAAGCGCGATCGAGGCCCCGGCCCCAGCCCCCTTGCCCACGCCTTCATACCCCGCGGCAATGATGATCGAGCTGCCGTCCTCGTACATGGTGCCCATGAAGGTGGCGTTGACCGTTGTAATCAAGTCCCCGTCGATGGCCAGCCTCACAACGCGCGTTGCCCCCTCCGTGCTGTTGAACAGGGAATCCCCGGGGTTGCTGACCGTGAAGTTGGATCCGTCCAGGGACTGGCTGAAGGAGTTGTAGGCGTCGTCCCCCCGGGTGTCGATGGAGTAGGCGATCATCTCCTCGGTCATGGACATGCCCGAGTCGGACCAGTTCAGGGCGTCGTTCCTCAGGCGCAGGTTGCGGGAGATGCCCGTGTCCATGCGCACGTCCATGTTCAGGCCCATGATCACCGCGGCCAGGATGACCAGGACCATGAGCACCACGGCAAAGGCCGCGCCCCGCTCCCTGGAGGCACCCTCCCGGTACTGGTCTGCCCGTTTCATACGCAATCCCCTCTGTGTCGAAATCCTGTGCGCCACCTTACTTCCCCATGACCAGCCGTTCCAGGTGCACGTTGCGGCGGCCGAAATGGTCCCAGCCCACATCCACCTGCACCCGCCACAGGGATCTGCCGTCCGGCACCAGGCGGCTTGTGCCGTTGACGGTCTCCACAATGGTGTAGGTGATGTTGTTCTGGGTCTGGTTGGTGACAAAAGACTGGTCCGGGTCGGTACTGTTCCAGTTGCCGACCCAGTCGGCCATGTCACCCACCCTGGACTGGGCCAGCTGGGTGGCCACGGTCAAGCGGCCGCTGGCGTCGCGGTAGCGGATGTTGTGGCTCTGCAGGGCGGCCCAGGCCAGGACCCCGATGGCCAGGATGGTCACGGCCACCATGACCTCGGCCAGGGTGAACCCGTCGCTTGAGGACCTCAGTCCGCGACCTTGTTCCTGATCCATACCGTCTCCTCGATCAGCCAGCGGTGGACGTTGTCGTTGAAGGGCCCCACGGTCTGCCCGGCATAGGTGTAGGTCCGGGTGTCGGTATACCCCGGGTCGCCCCGGGCCGACCGGGCCAGCAGCCAGGCCCGGATGGCAATGACCTTGTTGGGGTTGGCCGGAACCCCTGCCCAGGTGGAGCCGTCCTCGGTGTACTCGAACTGCAGGTCCTCGAAGCCCGAGGCAACCTCATCATCAAAACCATCTGCGAATATCTGGAATATCAGATCCCCGTCGGCGTTCAAGGTAATCCTGGTGGGAGTGACCATGAAGATCGAAGCGTCCTCCTGCAGCAATTGAATGTCACTGTCCACAGTCAAGGGGCTTGTGCTTCCAGAGACGCCATAAAAGATGTCACCCTCCATGTGGGGGAAAAAGCAGATATAATCATGAAAATTTCTTGTATCGTCTATCACAACTGGATCATCTGCGGTCGAATTAAAATATACTGTATCCCTGTCAGTTGAGTTTGTCGTGATCGCTGTTGTCACTTCGCCTGCTTTTCTAAACCCATGGACCACGTCAACTGCGTCGGCATTCGCTGGCTGTCCGGTGGCATTGTTGTCCTGAAAATTCCAGAGCATGGAGTCCACTGAGACCAGA
This sequence comes from uncultured Desulfohalobiaceae bacterium, assembly GCA_964594925.1. Classification (GTDB taxonomy): domain Bacteria; phylum Desulfobacterota; class Desulfovibrionia; order Desulfovibrionales; family CAZUBS01; genus CAZUBS01. Next base: position 7,582 of record CAZQOG010000090.1, on the reverse strand, counting down.
GTACCATTGGGGTCGTTCCCGTCCATGGTCTTTCCGTCCCTGAACGAGTCCCGGCACCCGAACCCGGCATGGCGCAGCACGTGGGCGATACGGTCCATGCCGGCGCGTGCGTTGATCTGGGCCTCCAGGATGTTGATCTCCGCCGTGGAGGACAGGCTCTGGGTGAAGAACACGTGGTACACCCCGGCCAGGACCAGGACCAGGCAGGCCATGGCCACCAGGAGCTCGATCAGGGTCATGCCCTTCTGGGAGCTGCGTGCGAGTCTCTTCGTTTGCATCACTGCAGCTGTATCCGTCCTACGGAATTGATTAAAATCGTATAGCTCCTTCCACTGAGCCCTACGAGCGTGGCATTTGCATCATTTGCCGTCCCAAGGGGGGTAAAGGTCACCGTACTGCTATTGCTGTTCAAATCGATCCCATCCTCAAGCTGGGTGGAAAAAAGCAGGGAGCCATCATTTTTTGTGGCATTGTATGCCTCGCTGACCGTATTGAAATTTACATGCACATCTTCGTTCATTTTGATGGCCATACTTTTTGCCCCCATGAGGCGCGTCTTCATGGTATAGGCGGCCGAACGGGCCCTGGCGTCATGGGTGTCCAGGTAGGCCACGCCGATGCCGATGATGATGGCCGCGATGGCCAGGACCACCATCATCTCCACCAGGGTGACTCCCCTGTGCCGGGTGTGCGGGTGCTGCACTTGTGAAAATCCTCTCGTGCCTTGACTTTCCTGCATTGAATCCTGAAGATCCTCAAAAATTCGGCCCATTGGAGAACTCAATGCCCAAGCTCTGCGTGAATGTCGACCATGTGGCCACCCTGCGCCAGGCCAGACTGTCCAGGGAGCCCGACCCGGTCACCGCGGCCCACCTGTGTGAGCTGGCCGGGGCCGAAGGCATCATCGTCCACCTGCGCGAGGACCGCCGCCATATTCAGGACCGCGACGTGGCCCTGCTCAGGGACACCGTGAAGACCAACCTCCACCTGGAGATGGCCGCCACCCCGGAGATGCGCACCATTGCCCTGGACACTGCCCCGCACATGGTCTGCCTGGTCCCGGAGAAGCGACAGGAGCTGACCACCGAGGGCGGGCTGGACCTCCTGGGGCGCGAGGCAGAACTCCGGGACTACCTGGCCCCGTTTCACGACCGGGGCGTCCACTCCAGCCTGTTCGTCGACGCGGACCCCGCCCAGATTGAGGCGGCATCCGCGATCGGCGCCGGGTACGTGGAGATCCACACCGGGCATTATGCCGACGCAACCAGCGCCAGGGAGCGGCAGGAAGAGCTGGAAAAGATCCTGCGCGGCATCTCCCAGGCCCGCGAGTTCGGCCTCCAGGTCAACCTGGGCCACGGCCTGGACTCCGTCAACATCCTTGCCTTCGCCCATGTTCCCGGTGTGAGCGAGTACTCCATCGGTCACAGCATCGTCTCCCGCTCGGTCTTTTTGGGGTTGTCCGAAGCCGTCCGACAGATGGTGCACATTATTCGCTCCTTTGCTCACTGAGCAGGGCATTGCAAAATAATATCCAACGCCCTGCAGGGCGGCACTCTTTTTCATACTCCAGGAATCCCGGGAAGTTTTGCACTTGTACGTGAATCCGGACAGCGCCTCAAGGCCACAAAATGGCCGCGGACTGACAGAATTTGTTTCTTTTTGCAGCCGGCCGGCACTGATTTTTGTGCAGCAACCATTGCCCCTGATGAAGCAACGCAGTCCCTCCTTCGCACAAGGCTACGGAGGACAGGCCAGCGGGGATTTTTCAACGTTTTTTTTGCAGGCCGTTCAAAAACCACGCTGGCAACCCGGGCTTCGCGCAAGCTTCCGTCTCCGCTCCTGGCTTCGCCGGGACAAGTCGCCGTGGCATAGGGCGCAAGAAGGGTTCGAGGCTGAAGCGTTTTGGTTCTTCGACGTTGGCGCGTTTCATTTCTAACTTCCAGCTTCCAGCTTCGAGCTTCCAGCTTCAATTTACGTGAGGGTTTGCCCTTGGTGAAGCAACGCAGTCCAGCGGGGATTTTTCAACGGCCTGCCCGGAGCGGGGTATGATTGTTGGGCTTGGCATCGACATCGTGGAGCTCGACCGCATCCACAAGGCCCTGCAGCGCTTTGGGGACCGGTTTTCGCGCCGCATCCTCACCCGCAGCGAGCTGAACTCGATGCCGGGAGCAGAGCAGGCCCGGATCTCCTTTCTGGCCGCGCGTTTTGCAGCTAAGGAGGCTGGGGTCAAGGCCCTGGGCACCGGAATGAGCGGGGGGATCAGCTGGCACGACCTGGAGGTCCGCCCCCTACCCTCGGGAAAACCCGAGATCTTTTTCCACGGCCCGGCACGGAGCGTGGCGGACTCCCTCTCCGCCAGGACGGCGCACATCAGCCTGACCCACGGCAGGGACACGGCCGCTGCCGTGGTCATACTCGAGACCGGACCGGCCCGATAGAAAGGACAGGCACCATGCACACCCCCCTTCCCACACCAAAGGAGATGGCCCGCTGGGACTCCATGGCCATCCATGAGTTCGGCCTCAGGGGCGAGATTCTCATGGAAAACGCCAGCCGGGAATGCCTGCAGGTCCTCAAGGATCGCCTGGGCCCCCTGGAGGGGCGCACGGCCGTGGTCTTTGCCGGCTCGGGCAACAACGGGGGGGACGCCTTTGCCCTGGCCCGTCATCTGTCAGACCAAGGCGTCAAGCTTCTGGTGCTGCACACCAGGAAGCAGGGAGAGTACCAGGGGGAGAGCGCCTATCACCTGGGGCTGGCCCAGAAGCGCAACCTCTCCTTCTTCCACCTGTCCGAGTACAACCTCGATTATCTGTACCATGCCGACATCGTTATCGACGGGTTGCTGGGAACGGGGTTCGAGGGGGAGCTGCGGCAAAGCTACTGCGGCTGGATCACCCATATCAACCGCATGGCCCCGCACTGCTTTGTCCTGTCCATCGACATCCCGTCCGGCCTGAACGGAGTGACCGGCCGCCCCTGCCCAACGGCCGTGCAGGCCGACGCCACCGTGACCTTTGAGGAAGCCAAGCTGGGCCTGCTGCTGCCCTCGGCCCGTCCCTACGTGGGCGACCTCCTGGTCCGGCGCATCGGCATCCCCCGCTTCATCCAGGAAGAGCACCCCCCCGGCCACTTCGCCCTGACCGACGGCTGTCTGGACCTGATCCCCGCCAGCCCGCCCGACATGCACAAGGGCAGTGCCGGCCACCTGCTGGTCCTCGGGGGGTCCACCGGCCTGACCGGCGCCCCGGCATTCGCCGCCCTGGGTGCGCTCAGGGCTGGAGCGGGGCTCGTGACCGTGGCCTGCCCCGGGGGGCTGTCCACCGAGATCAAGGCGGGCTGGCCAGAGATCATGACCCTGCCCCTGGGGGACGGGCGGGAATGGAACCCCGACCTGGTGCAGGAGCTCGACCCGCATCTGGAACGTTTCGACGCCCTGGTCCTTGGGCCCGGCCTCGGCCGCAGCGAGCAGACCGGCCAATTCATGACGGCCCTTGTGCAGCGTTCCCTGCCCCCGCTGGTGCTGGACGCCGACGGTCTCTACTGGCTGGCCAAAGACGACCGCCTCTGCTCCAGGCTCCCCCGGCAGTCCATCCTCACCCCGCACCCCGGGGAGATGGCCAGGATTCTCGAATGCTCCACCAAGGATGTCCAGGACGACCGCTTCGCCGCAGCCCGGACCCTGTGCCGCAACCACGGCTGCGTCACGGTGCTCAAGGGCGCCAGCACCGTGATCGCTGCACCGGACCAGCCCGACCTGCTCTGTCCCCTGGCCAGCCCGGCCCTGGCGGTGGGCGGCACCGGGGACGTGCTCTCCGGGGTCATCGGCAGCCTGCTCGCCAGGGGGCTTTCCCCCTTGCATGCCGCCTGTGTTGGGGTGTATTGGCATGGGTCCGCCGGCCTTAAGGTCGAGCGGGACTACCCCCACAGGGGCAATCTGACGCGTGAGATCGCCGACGCCCTGCCCCTGGTGCTCAAGGAGACGCACACATGACCACTGTATCCGAGATCATGACCCGGGATGTCATCACTGTCAGACCGGACACACCCGTGGCCGAGGCGGCCAAGCTGCTGCTGGAAAATCGCGTCAACGGCCTGCCCGTGGTGGACGACGCCAACACCCTGGTGGGCATTATCTGCCAGAGCGACCTGATCAGCCAGCAGAAAAAGCTTCCCCTGCCCACCTATTTCACACTCCTGGACGGCCTGATCCCATTGACCTCCCTCGGCTCTGTGGAGCGGCAGATCAACAAGATGTCCGCTACTGTGGTCGAGGACGCCATGACCGTGGCCCCGGTCAGCGTCTCTCCTGACAGCGACATCCAGGAGGTGGCCAACCTGATGGTCGAGAAGAACTTTCACACCATCCCCGTTGTCAGGGAGGGCAAGCTCGCAGGCGTCGTGGGCAAGGAGGACATCCTGCGCATGCTGACGGGATGAAACCCCTTCCCCGCCCGTCTCCGGGAGGCACGCCATGAGCACCTCCGCCATCCGGGTCCCACTGGCCACGCTTGAGCGCACCGCCGAGCTGGCCCGGGCCCTGGGCGATACCATCAGGCAGCGAAAGTTCCGGGCCGTGATGCTTTTCGGCCCCATGGGCGCAGGCAAGACCACCCTGGTGCGTCAGATCGTGCTGCAGCTTCCGGGAGGCGAAGAGGCCGAGGTGGCCAGCCCGAGCTTCAACATAGTGAACCTCTACCCGACCCGGCCCGAGGTGGCGCACTTCGACCTCTACCGCCTGCAGCAGACCGGGCTGGACGACGAGCTGCTCGAGATGCTGCACAACCCGGGTCTCGTTTCCGTGGTGGAGTGGGCGGAGCACCTCGACCCGCGGCTCTGGCCCCAGCCCAGCCTGACGGTCAGGATGGAGATTTGCGGTCGAGGCCGGTCTGCGGTACTCCAGGCCACTGACCCTGCGTTGCAGGCAGCGCTCCCCGGCATTGCCTCGGGTGTCGGAAACACCGGGCGGGCCGGTAAAGTCAATGAATGAACCCGTCACAGGGTGAGAATGTGGGAAGGCCGACCAAGGAGTCTCAAGGAATGCGCATAATTGTCCAGAAGTTCGGCGGGACATCGGTCGCCGATCTCCAGTGCATGCGCTCGGTCATGGCCAAGGTCAGCCACGCGCTCAAGCAAGGGTACAAGACCATCGTCGTGGTCTCGGCCATGGCCGGGGAAACCAACCGGCTCCTGGCCCTGACCAGGGACTGGTCCCTGAACCCGGACCCGGCAGAGGTGGACACCCTGCTGGCCACCGGGGAGCAGGTCTCGGCCGCCCTCTTCTCCATCCTGCTGCGTGACCACGGCATCACGGCCCGTTCGGTGCTCGGCTTCCAGGTGCCCATCCGCACCGACTGCGCCTTTGGCCGGGCCAGGATCCTGGGCATCGACGCCACGCGCCTCAAGGCCATGCTCACCGACCACGACGTCCTGGTCGTGGCCGGCTTCCAGGGCTGGGACGAGGGCCAGCGCCTGACCACGCTGGGCAGGGGCGGCTCAGACACCACGGCCGTGGCCCTGGCCGCAGCGGTAACGGCCGAGGTCTGCGAAATCTACACCGACGTGGACGGGGTCTACACCACCGACCCCAACCTCTGCTCCCAGGCCCGCAAGATCGAGCGCATCACCTACGACGAGATGCTGGAGATGGCCAGCCTGGGCGCCAAGGTGCTGCAGATCCGCTCGGTCGAGTTTGCCAGGAAGTACAACGTGGTGGTCCATGTCCGCTCAACATTTTGCGACCATCCCGGCACGCTGCTCGTTCAGGAGGATGCGACCATGGAAGAAGCACTAGTATCCGGCATCGCCTACGACAAGGACCAGGCCCGGATCACCCTGGTGGACGTCTATGACGAGCCCGGCACCGCCTCCAGGATCTTCGAGCCCATCTCAGAGCAGGGCATCCTGGTGGACATGATCGTCCAGAACCCGAGTCACGAGGGACGCACCGACATGACCTTCACCGTGACCAAGGGCGACCTGGACAAGACCATCGACATACTGCAGACCATTCAGGGGGAGATCGGGGCCAGGGCCATCATCAACGACCCCAAGGTGGCCAAGATCTCGGCCATCGGGGTGGGCATGCGCAACCACACCGGTGTGGCCACCCGGGCCTTCAAGACCCTGATGAACGAGAACATCAACATCCAGATGATCACCACCTCGGAAATCAAGATCTCCTGCCTGATCGAGGAAAAGTACACCGAGCTGGCCGTGCGCAGCCTGCACGAGGCCTTCGGTCTGGACAAACCAAACCACGAGCGCAACGCCTGCAGTCAGGAAAAATGAGCACCATCAGCATCTACGACACCACCCTTCGGGACGGCACCCAGGCTGAGGACATCAGCCTCTCCACCGAGGACAAGGTCCGCATCACCCGCACCCTGGACCAGCTGGGCGTCCGGTACATCGAGGGGGGCTGGCCCCTGTCCAACCCCACCGACCGCCGGTACTTCCAGGAGATCAAAAACTACGAGCTCAAGCACAGCCTGATCGCCGCATTCGGCAGCACCCACAACCCCAAACAGGCCGCGGAGAACGACCAGAACCTGGCCGCGGTCCTGGAGGTGGGCACGCCTGTGGTGACCCTGTTCGGCAAGACCTGGGACGTGCACGTGCGCGAGGCCCTGCGCACCACCAACGAGCACAACCTGCAGATCATCCACGACTCCCTGGCCTTTGTGCGGCCCCATGTCAGGGAGCTCTTCTTCGACGCCGAGCACTTCTTCGACGGCTTCAAGGGGGATCCGGACTTTGCCCTGGCCTGTCTTGGCAGGGCAGCCGAAGCAGGGGCCGACGTCCTGGTGCTCTGCGACACCAACGGCGGAACCATGCCATACGAGGTGGCCGACATCGTGGCCCGGGTGCGTGCCGCCCTGCCCGAGGCCAGGCTGGGCATCCACGCCCACAACGACTCCGAGACCGCCGTGGCCAGCACCATCGAGGCGGTGCGCGGTGGGTGCACCCAGGTCCAGGGGACCATCAACGGCTTTGGCGAGCGCTGTGGCAACGCCAACCTCTGCTCCATCATCCCCAACCTGGAGCTGAAGCTGAACCTGCGCTGCCTGCCCGAGGGGTCGCTCCGGCTGCTGCGCTCGGCCTCGCTCTACGTCTCGGAGACGGCCAACATCCAGCCTTTCCACCGCCAGCCCTATGTGGGGCGCTCAGCCTTTGCCCACAAGGGGGGCATCCACGTCAGCGCGGTGACCAAGAACCCCAGGACCTACGAGCACATCGACCCCTCGACCGTGGGCAACAAGCAGCGCATCCTGCTTTCCGATCTGTCCGGCCGCTCCAACATCCTCTTCAAAGCCAGGCAGTACGGCTTTGAGCTGGACCGGGACGACCCCTTTGTCATGGAGCTTCTGGCCGAGCTCAAGAAACGGGAGAACCTGGGCTATGAGTACGCCTCGGCCGAGGCCTCTTTCGAGCTGATCCTGAACAAGACCCTGGGCCGGGCCAGGAAGTACTTCGAGATCACCAGCTTCAGGGTCCTGGACCTCTTTCCCGCCCCCGGAGGCGGGCCCTGCTCCGAGGCCACGGTGGTGGTCCGGGTGGGGGGGCACACCGAGCACACCGCGGC
>CAZQOG010000089.1:0-11619 GCA_964594925.1 uncultured Desulfohalobiaceae bacterium | reverse complement strand
CGTATGCCCGGTGGTGTGAGAGGACGGGGGCTGAGAGGCCCCCTCCTACTCGATGAACCGGGAAGGCTTCGATTTGGATTGAGATTTTGGTTGGAATGTGATGGGCGGGTGGTGTTCCCGGATCTGCTTGCTGAACCCTTGTCTTCTGTGCATGCCGTGCTACTCTTGATGTCCGAGTAATCACCGCCCAGAATCAGGAGACCCCATGCACGACTCCCCGCATCCCCCCAACCACCTGATCGACGAAAAGAGCCCCTACCTGCAGCAGCACGCCCACAACCCCGTGGACTGGTACCCGTGGTCGGAGGAGGCCTTTGACAAGGCCGTGCGGGAAGACAAGCCGGTGTTTCTGTCCATTGGCTACTCCACCTGTCACTGGTGCCACGTCATGGAACGGGAGTCCTTCGAGGATCAGGAGGTGGCAAAGGTCCTGAACCAGGGGTTTGTGAGCATCAAGGTGGACCGGGAGGAGCGCCCCGACATCGACGGCGTGTACATGACGGTCTGCCAGATGATGACCGGCAGCGGGGGGTGGCCCCTGAACCTGATGCTCACACCGCAGAAGAAACCTTTTTTCGCCGGGACCTATTTCCCCAAGCAGAGCCGCCCCCCGCAGATCGGCCTTCTGGAGCTTCTGGCCAGGGTCGGTGAGCTGTGGAAGGACAAGCGCAGCGAGCTCCTTGCTTCGGCCGAACGCATCACAGGCATTTTGAAACGGAGTCAGGCCGACACCAGTGGGCAGCGTCCCGGAGCTGACATCCTGGACGCGGCCTTCACGTCTCTCAAGCAACGCTTCGACCCGGATCACGGCGGCTTCCGGCCCGCGCCAAAGTTTCCCTCCCCCCACACCCTGCTCTTTCTGCTGCGCTACTGGAAGCAGTCGGGGAACGAGCAGGCCCTGGCAATGGCGGTCCAAACCCTGAAGGCCATGCGCTGCGGCGGCTTGTTCGATCACCTTGGGTTCGGGTTTCACCGCTATTCCACCGATGAAGCCTGGCTTTTGCCCCATTTCGAGAAGATGCTCTACGACCAGGCCATGCTCGCCATGGCCTATGCAGAGGCCTGTCAGGCAACAGGCGATCCTCTCTTTGGGCGCACCCTCGAGGAAATCTTCACCTATGTCCGCAGGGACCTGGCCTCGCCGCACGGGGGCTTCTACTCGGCCGAGGATGCAGACAGCGAGGGTCAGGAAGGCAAGTTCTACGTCTGGACCGAAGCGGAGATCGAGGAGGTCCTGACACCTGAGGAGGCGACCCTTGTCAAACAGGTCTTCAACACCCACCCAAAGGGGAACTTCCGCGAGGAGCATTCCCGGGAGCTGACAGGAGCCAACATCCTGCACCTGGGAAAGGATTCCCTCCCGGGGATCGAAAGTGACCGGGCGGACCCGACTGTTGAACGGCTTCTGGAGAGTGCCAGGACAAAGCTCTTCCTGGCCCGGGAAAAACGGGTCCGCCCGGGTATGGACAAAAAAATCCTCACCGACTGGAACGGGCTGATGATCGCGGCCCTGGCTCTCGGGGGCAAAGCCCTGGGAAACCCCGAGCACATCGAGACGGCCAAGGCCACGGCCCGGTTCATAACGGACGAGATGTACGAGGCGCAGACAGGGCGGCTCATGCACCGGTTCAAGGACGGCGAAGCCGCCATCCCGGGTTTTCTCGACGACTCCGCCTTTTTGTGCTGGGGCATGATCGAGCTCTACCAGGCCACCCATGACACTGCCTGGCTCAAGCAGGCACTCTCCCTGGCGCACGATTGCCTGGACCGTTTCCGGGACAGTGCCAGCGGAGGGTTCTACCTTCAGGCCGCTGACGCGGAAACCGTGCTGCTGCGTCAGAAAGAGAGCCACGACGGGGCCTTGCCGTCCGGCAACGCCGTCATGCTCAACAACCTGCAGCGCCTGGGGCACATGACGGGACAGACCGAGCTGCTGGAAGCTGCCGACCAGCTGCTGACAGCCTTTTCAGGGGCCTTGAAGGAGCATCCTCCCGGGTACCTCCACATGCTCTCCGGTCTTGACCTGGCCCTGGGCCCGATGTGGGAAGTTGTCGTCGTGGGCACGGAGCAAAATGCGGAAACGCAATCCATGCTCGGTGTGTTGCGCAAGGAGTTTCTCCCGCGCACGGTGCACCTCTTCAAGGACCCGGACAACCCCGAAGCGGTGGAACGGCTCTGCCCCGCTGCCCGGGAACGCGAGGCCCTGGAAGGAAAGACGACCGCCCACGTCTGCATGGACAGGGCCTGCCGGCCGCCGGTGACGGATGCAGCGACTCTGAAGAAGGTCCTGCACGAGGAATGAGCGGTTCGCAGCAGCCCGTTGAAAAATCCCCGCTGGCCTGCCCTCCGTAGCCTTGTGCGAAGGAGGGACTGCGTTGCTTCACCAAGGCCAAACCCTCACGTAAATTGAAGCTGGAAGCTGGAAGCTGGAAGCAAGACACAAGAGATGCTTCGTGACCGGCAAATGAAGAAGGGCATGTGCAACGTGCCCCTCCAAAAACCGGCTCAGGGCATGAACGAAGCTCTTTACAAAGCTCCTGTTTAATAATCCATCAGGAGGGCGAACGGCCTGCTGGAAAGGGGTTTTTCAACAGATTGTTATTTCTTCAGGAGCTGGTCCAGGATCTCCCTGACCTTTGCGGGTTGCTCTGTGAAGAGCCGTCCGGCGTAGGAGTGCACTGTCGCCTTGACCTGCGCAGCCGGGGGGAGCTCAGGATATTCGGGCAGCTCCAGGCACCCCCAGTCGATTGTCGGAAAGGCCATGTCCTGATCGAGGTTGCTGCTGGACAGGGTGCAGGCCATCTTGTCCGCCTTTTCGCTCTGCTCCACGTCCATCCGCTTGGCAAAGTCCAGGGAGCGGCTCGGAGCATAGTCCCTGTTCTGGTTCTCGATCTTCCGGTTCAGCTCCCCGTGCCATTTTTCAAGGGCCTTCAGGTTCACGGTGACCCGTTTCACTCTGGGATCCTCGGGATCATTGTATGTCTGGCCGTTCATATATGCAGCCACCGCGCGTGCAAAGGCGTCGTAGCTGAAGAACAGGCCCTTGGCGTACTTCCCCTTTGCCGTGAAGGCAAAAGGAAGCGTTACAGGAAAGGCTTCACGGGAGAAATCGTCTGTTTCAATTTCCGGAATTTGACCTGGGTCCACCCCAATTGCGCGGTAAAAGCCTGCTACGGCATCGTTATCATTGTCGAGCAGCAGAATGTGCAGCCCTTTCTGATGGAGCTGCACATTCCCAAGTACGTCCCGCAGCTCCCCCACCTTTTCATGGAACAGGGAGATCTCCTGCTCGATGGCCCGCCGTTTGCCAAACAACGTGTCCGCAGCCTCCTGCAGGACCTCGTCCCTGAGGTTCTCGGAAAGCTCCTCGTATATCCTGTTCTTCTGGTCAGCCATTGTTCACGACCTGTGGTCGGACGCAGGTTTGAAAAAAACGAACAAGCCACAGCCGTGGGGCCGTGACTTGTCCGAACAGCCGGGCGGCCTTTGAAATGGTCGCGTCAGCGCATTTCAAAAGCGGGGTATTCCTTTTCATACTCGATTTTTTCCGACTCGATGTGCTCGATTCGGGTAAACTGAGTTCCCTTGGCCAGCTGGGCCTTGAAGTCCTGCAGCTTGTCTTCTGGACCCTGTGCCAGGACCTCCACCCTTCCGTCGTCAAGGTTGCGGACCCAGCCCTTGATTCCGAGATTCTTGGCCTGGTCGTAAATCCACATTCTGAAGTTCACCCCTTGGACCTTTCCCGAAATAAGGCAATGCAGGCTTTTGGCCATGAACGTCCTCCTTTTTTACATTCGAAAATGAATTTTACTGCTCTGTCTATTGTGTACCCGCCAACGCAGTGAATGTCCATGTGTTTGCCATGAACGGGAAACCGCGCCATTTCGCGATAAAAAATTCTTCTGCCTTTCCGCCTCACCCTCTACTTGGTTCATGCTCCCCTTTGCACAAGGCTACGGAGGGCGGGCCAACGGGGATGTTTCGATTATTTTCATCGCTATCGCTATCGGAATCGGTATCGATTCTTCAAAAATCTGAGAAGAAAAAAGCATCGATAGCGTTACCGATACCGATACCGACACCGAGAGCGACCGGGGAAACAAGGTCAATGCTTGCTTCACACAAGACTCTTGAACCGGATGAACCGTTTCTTCCTCTTCGCAGTCCCCCCTTCGCACAACGCTACGGAGGGCAGGCCAGTGGGGATTTTTCAACGGCCTGCATTGCCAGGAGCCTGCTTCCGATTTATTGCTGGGGCATGCGCTTCAAGGAGTATCTCCTGAGCATGGGCTACCGTCCCTTCTGCGGGCAGGTGGATGCCGAGGTTTTCGCCTTCTTCCACTGCCCCCATGCCGAGCGGGCCGTCTGGTACGTGAACAGGGCCATGTGCAGCTTCCAGTGCATGGGATGCCCCGAGCAATGCGAAACCGACGACCCTCGAGGTTTCCAGCCCTTCCTCCCCCTGGACGACGATCCCCCCGAGTAAAAAAAGTCTCATCCCGTTCTTGTCCTTCCCGGCTCGCTGCGCTAGAACAGAGACACTAGGAGTCCCCCTTTCCGGCGCCCTTCCGGGAGGGGCAACCGCAACGCCTTGGAGGTGTGTATGAACGTACCGCTGCAAGTGACGTCCAGAGACTTCCCCATGACCGACGCGCTGCAGGGCCTGATCGAGAAGAAGGCAGCCAAGCTGGAGACCTTCTTCGACAGGATTCAGAGCTGCCGGGTGGTCATCGAATGCCCGCACAAGAACAAGACCAAGGGCAACGTCTTTCACGTGCGCATCGACATGACCGTTCCCGGGAAGGAGTTCGTGATCAAGAGAAAGCCCAACAGTGACGTCTATGCTGCCGTGCGTGACGCCTTTGGGGCGGCGCAGCGGCTGATCGAGGAGCACTCGCAGAAGGTTCGTAACCAGGTCAAGAGCAAGGACGTGCAGCCCGAGGGGGTCATCAAGACCCTCTACCCTCCTGAAGATTATGGCTTCTTGCTGTCACCCGAGGGACGCGACGTGTTCTTCCATCGCAACGCCGTGCTCAACGGAGACTTCGACAAGCTGCAGCTCGGGTCCAGGGTTCGCTTTGTCCAGGAACAGGGCGACAAGGGCCTGCAGGCCAGCACGGTTTCGTTGCTGACAGAGTAACGCCCCAAACATCCTTCGGCATGACCTGCATGCAGTCTTTTCGGACCAGGTGGCCCACCAAGACAAACAGGTCGACAAGAAGCGGAACACTCACCACGCTTTACGGAAAAAGTCAGGCCCCCCGGGAATTTCCCGGGGGCCCTTGACCGGTTCATTTCATTTTATACCTTGCTGTTCTTTGCAGGAAGCCGGCTTTTTGGTTACCGTTCACCAATGAACAGCCCCTTGCTGTCCCAAATTGCAACCTACAAGTCCTATGTGGGCCAGAACTTGCCCAACATCTACCTGGTGGTGCCGAATACCTCCATCCCTGAGGTGACTGTTCCCTTCAACCTGCTGCACATCTTCGGGGGACTGACCCTGCTCAAGGCAGGGCTGAGACCGTCCATGTTCCCTTTTGCCAAAGGGGGGCAGCGCCGCATCGTGGACATCGTCCACGAAAAGGGCTTTTGCTTCTACAAGTGGCCGGGCAAGATACTCGGGGACAACCTGGCCGACTTTCTGGAGCAGGACTGAGCAGGCAGCCGGTGCAATGTGCTCCGTCTGCTTGCCGAGCCCAGTCCGCAAGGAGATGCCGGCCATTGCAAGCGACTTCCAGGCAATTGACCTGGACGCACTGATGCTCGAGTCTAGACGCCCTTTAGCAGCCCTTTTGCGCTGTTGGCCCCACGCTTGCCGACAGGGGTCTCTACAAGCGGCTGGCGGCCTGACGCGCCATGTCCTGAACCGGGCCGACAGGCAATCCATCAAGAACGATACAGGCACCAATTCCCAGGAAAACAACTGATGCTCGACCAGACCGTGCAGCACCACAGCAAGCCCATCGGGCCTTACACCTTCCAGGAGTTCAAGGACAAGGCCGCGGCCTTTCACGGCTATCCCGCCCCGGGCCTGCTCATCGGCGGGTACATGGTGGAAGCGGCCCGGTCCCGCCTGCCCGAGGGAACCCTGTTCGAGGCCGTGGTGGAGACCAAGAAGTGCCTGCCCGACGCGGTGCAACTGCTGACCCTGTGCTCCATCGGCAACCAGTGGATGAAGATCCTCAACCTGGGCCGCTATGCCCTGGCCCTGTTCGACAAGTACACCGGCGAGGGTTTCCGGGTGCACGTGGACGCGGACAAGCTGGACGACTGGCCCGAGATCAAGGGCTGGTTCCTCAAGCTGGTGCCCAAGAAGGAGCAGGACACGGACAAGCTCTTTGCCGAGATCGAGCTGGCAGGCGACGCTATCTGCACGGTGCAGCGCGTCACTGTGGCCGGCCGGCTCCTGGGCCACGCCCACATGAGCCGGATCGAGCCCTGCCCCATCTGCAGGGAGCCATATCCGACCAATGACGGGGCCATCTGCCGCGGCTGCCAGGGCGAGGCGCCCTATGTAAACCTGAAGCCCCCGGTTAGCGAGGAATGCGTGCCGGCCAGGGCCGTGCCCGTGCATCAGGCCGTGGGCAGGAAGGCCCTGCACGACATGACCCGCATCGTGCCGGGCCAGAGCAAGGGGGCCGAGTTTTCCGCCGGCCACGCCTTTTCCGCCGGCGATGTCTGCAGGCTGCAGCACATGGGCCGCAACACGGTCTATGTGCAGGAAAAATCCGTCAGGCGCGATGCCTGGGTACACGAGAACGAGGCCGCCCTGGCCTTTGCCCGCCGCATGGCCGGACCCGGCATCACCTTCACCGAGTCCCCCAGGGAGGGCAAGGTCGATTTCTGCGCCTCCTGCTCCGGCCTGCTGGACATCGACCTGGAAGCCCTGACCCGCTTCAACCTGGTGCCCGACGTGATGTGCAGCACGCGGCAGAACAACTCCCTGGTGGAGGCCGAGCGCATCGTGGCCGGCACCCGGGCCATTCCTTTGTTCCTCTCCCGGGAAAATTTCAGCCGCGCACTGGCCGCGCTGTACGACGCTCACCTGCTCCAGGTGCTCCCCCTCAGACAGGCCAAGGTGGGCATCCTGGTCACGGGAACCGAGGTCTTCAAGGGTCTGATCGAGGACAAGTTCGCCCCGGTCATCCGAGGCAAGGTGGAGGCGCTGGGGTCTGAGGTCATCGGCGTGGACATCGTGCCCGATGACCAAAAGGCCATTGCCGCCGGGGTGAACACCCTGCTGGCCAAAGGCGCCGACCTGATCGTGACCACGGCGGGGCTGTCCGTGGACCCTGAAGACGTCACCCGCAAAGGGCTTTTGGATGCCGGTCTGACAGACATGCTCTACGGCACCCCCATCCTGCCCGGGGCCATGACCCTCATCGGCCGCATCGGCGCAGCCCAGGTCATGGGAGTCCCGGCCTGCGCCCTGTTCTTCAAGACCACCAGCCTGGACCTGCTCCTCCCCCGCCTGCTGGCCGGAAAGCACATCACCCGCAAGGATCTGGCGGACATGGCCGAAGGCGGACTTTGCCTGCAGTGCAACGTGTGCACGTACCCGAAGTGTTACTTCGGGAAGTGACCAGGTGGGGGCATGAGCTTTTCATCACTATCGGTATCGCTATCGGGATCGGTACCGAAAAAGCCTTTCCAGGCAAAAGCCTGCGGGCGCTCTTTTCAGACGGATAGGACCCATACGACCGATCGGACGGATCGGACAAACCCCGAGCGCCCGCAGGAAAGGCAGCTGAGCTTCCTCAAACAATTCATACCAACCGATTGACACCCTCCCCATTCTTGGCTATTTGGCCAAATATAAAAGAGAGGGGGTGTCCATGACCTCGTTCGAGCTGCGAGCCAAAGTCTTCAAAGCCCTGGGGCATCCCGGCAGGCTGGCCATGGTGGAGGCCGTGCTCCATGAAGAGAAGTGCGTCTGCGAGCTGCAGGAGCTGGTGGGCTCGGATATGTCCACCATATCAAAGCATCTGAGCATTCTTCGTGATGCCGGAATTCTCAAGATCCGCAAGGATGGAACCAATGTCTACTACTCGCTCCAGCTGGCCTGTGTGAGAACCTTTCTCGACTGCCTGGGCATCTCGCTCGAAAAGATGTTCAGCCAGTACCTGGATCAGGTTTCGCCGGTCATGCCTGAGGGTGGTTCCCCATCAACATCCAAGAACGTCCTCGAGTCCTGAAAAGGAGCCCCCAGCACATGTTCTGGAAAAAGGAATGGAAGGCCCTGGTGGTCATGGTCGGCCTGTTCCTGGCCTGCTTCTACCTGCCGGTGGGCTGGCCCAGGTTCGACAATGCCCTGATGGAGGCCTTCCATTTGGTCAAGTGGTACGCCCAGGAGCACGTGCTGCTCTGCCTCATCCCGGCCTTCTTCATAGCCGGGGCCATTGCCGTGTTCGTCAGCCAGGCTTCGGTCATGAAGTACCTGGGGCCCAAGGCCAACAAGTTTCTGGCTTACGGGGTGGCCTCCTGCTCCGGCACCATCCTGGCGGTCTGCTCCTGCACCATCCTGCCGCTTTTCGCGGGAATCCACCGCATGGGCGCAGGCCTGGGACCGGCCACGGCCTTTCTCTACTCGGGCCCGGCCATCAACGTGCTGGCCATCATCCTCACGGCCCGGGTGCTCGGTCCTGAGCTGGGCATTGCCAGGGCAGTGGGGGCCATTGTCTTCAGCGTCATCATCGGGCTGTGCATGCACTTCATCTACTGCCGCGAGGAGACTGAGAAATCCCTGCAGATGGCCGACGTTCCCGAGCCAGAGGCTCAGCGCCCTTTGTGGCAGACCGCGGTCTACTTCGCCACCATGGTCGGGGTGCTGGTCTTTGCCAACTGGGGCAGGCCCGAAACACAGACCGGCCTGTGGCACGCAGTGTACTCGGCCAAGTGGCTCATCACGGCGCTGTTCGCAGCTGGTTTTGCCGCCTGCCTCATGGCCTGGTTCGGGGCCCGGACAAAACATGTCCTCCTGGCAGCCCTGCCCGCCGTGGCCCTGGGTCTGCTCTTCCCAGGGGAGCCGCAGCTGGCCTTCGTGGCCGGGGTGATCGGCCTCTCCGTGCTGACCAGCACCAGGGAGGACGAGCTGGGCGAGTGGTTCGGGCAGAGCTGGGGGTTTGCCAAGCAGATCCTGCCCCTGCTGCTCTTCGGCGTGCTCATCGCCGGCCTGCTGCTGGGACGTCCCGGCAACGAGGGCCTCATGCCCTCGACCTGGGTCAGCGCTGCCGTGGGCGGCAACTCCCTGATGGCCAACTTCTTCGCCTCCTTTGCCGGGGCCTTCATGTACTTTGCCACCCTGACCGAAGTGCCCATCCTGCAGGGCCTGATCGGCAACGGCATGGGCAAGGGCCCGGCCCTGGCCCTGCTCCTGGCCGGCCCAGCCCTGTCCCTGCCCAACATGCTGGTCATCCGCAGCGTCATGGGCACGAAAAAGACCATGGTGTTCATCGCCCTGGTGGTGGTCATGGCCACCCTGAGCGGTGTCCTGTACGGAACCTTTTTTTAAACACGAGGGAACGAACCATGAAGAAGATTCAAATCGTTGGCACGGGCTGCCCCAAGTGCGAGAAGCTCAAGGCCAATGCCGAGGCAGCCGTCAGCGACCTGGACATGGAATGTGAGATCGAGAAGGTCACCGACATGGGGGAGATGATGAAGCTCGGGGTGATGATGACCCCGGCCCTGGCCATCGACGGCCAGGTCAAGTCCGTAGGCAAGGTATTGACTCCAGATGAGATCAAGAAATTGCTCATCTAGCAGGCCGTTGAAAAATCTGAGCTGGACTCGTCCTGGACACCACGGCCAGTCCGGGAAGCTCTCTGATCGTCATGGGCAGCCAGGGCAAGAGCGCTCTTCAGGAGGTCGTCCTGGGCAGTGTCGGCCATCAGGTGGTGCGGCGCTCACAGGTCCCCGTGCTCCTGATTCCGGAACTCTGAGCCCATCTTCCAGGCAAATGCTAGCCATTTGGTATGAAATATGCTCAATGTCACTTGGCACTGTACTTAAGCCGCACGTACAAACGCCTCAGAAACGTTGAAATTTCCTGAGTCACAAACCATTTCGAGGAAAAGACCACATGAACAAAATACGACACAGCTTCACAACCGTCTGCCTGGTCCTGTCCCTCCTGGCGGTGACCGTTGCCCCCCTGAGCGCCCTGGTTGCTTCCAATACCGAGCTCATCTCCGGAAAGCCGCAGCAGCTCCCTGTCGAGGGCATGGTGACCATGGTGGACATCGGGGCCAAGAAGTGCATCCCGTGCAAGATGATGGCCCCCATCCTGACCGAGCTGGCCCTGAAGTATGAAGGCAGGGCGGCCATTGCCTTCATCGACGTCTGGCAGCACCCTGACGAGGCCAAGAAATACGGCGTGCGCACCATCCCCACCCAGATATTCTACGACAAGCAGGGCAACGAGTACATGCGCCACACGGGCTTCATGAAGAAGGAGTCCATCGAGAAGATCCTCAACAAGCTCAACGTCGGCTGAGTTTCATGGACCAGTTCTACCTGCTCATCCACGAATGGATGACCAGCGGCACGGCCATTGCCGCCCTGGGCTGCTTTGTCTGGGGGGTGGTCAGCGTCCTGCTCAGCCCCTGCCACCTGGCCTCCATCCCCCTGATCGTTGGCTACGTGGGCGGCCAGGACCGCAAGGTCGAAGGCCGCATGGCCACGGTCTACGCCCTGCTCTTCACCTTCGGGCTGTTCCTGACCATTGCGGCCGTGGGCATTGTGTGCGCCTTTCTCGGCCGCATGCTCGGCGACGTGGGCTCCTGGTGGACCATCATCATCGGCCTGATCCTGTTCTGGGTGGCCCTGGACCTGATGGGGGTGTCAGCATGCTCCATGTCTGGCGGCGGCGGACTGATGGGCAAGCTGCGGCTGCGCGGTGCCGGCGGGGCGTTCTTTCTCGGCCTGGCCTACGGGGTGCTCTCCGGCTCCTGCACCTTCGGCTTCATCGCCCCCATCCTGGGCATCATCACCGTGCAGGGCAAGATCGGCACCGGCATCCTGTTCATCCTGCTCTTCGGCATCGGCCACGCCATCCCCATCGCCGTGGCAGGCAGCTCAACAGCCATGGTCAAGCGCTTCCTGGCCAACAGCGCCTGGCAGCGCGGAAGCCAGGTCTTCCGCAAGGTCGCAGGACTGATCATCGCCGTGATCGGCCTCTCTTTCATCATCCAACCCTTTTTGAGCTGACGACTGAGAGAGAAGGTTTCGTGTGCACATATCCACACGGGAAGCATCTTCCTGTGCAGACTCCCACGCCGTTACACTGAGCTTCTTCGACGTTTTGTGTGGAAATGACGAATATTGATCCGAGAGCTGCCCTGTGAGATCGATCTTCGAACTTCAGCCTTCGAACGTTTTTACCCATTTCGCACCAGGTGTGATTTGGGTAATTCCCATCAAAGCTTCAATGTACCGTCATTCCGGCCCCCGCCTGTCCCGGCGTAGCTGGAAGCGAAGAGGAAAGCCGGAATCCATGGCTTTGTCCGAATGATCGCTAAAGGCATGGATCCCGGATCGAGTCCGGGATGACTTGAGAGTATGACTGGGGTTGCGTCACCGATCGGCAATCACATTGGAATCCACACAAAACGTCGAAGA
>CAZQOG010000088.1:0-11647 GCA_964594925.1 uncultured Desulfohalobiaceae bacterium | reverse complement strand
TTGAGGCCCGCATCCTGGATCATCTTCAGGATGGCCCCCTGGAGGTTGCGTTCCACTGCGTCCGGCTTGATGATGGAGAGGGTGCGTTCGATCATGGTCATTCCTCCGGTGCGAATATTTTTTGTCGCCGCAATGGTGCGGGTCCAGCTCGAGCTTTGCGGCCGCCCGGCAGCCGGCTGCAGCGGCACGGACAGTACAGAACTTGAAAATTTACGCAAGCAGCCGCTCCGGCGGGCCACACCAAGACTTGTTTGGAACTACAGGCAGCGCTTTCGTCCGTCAACTCACTGCGGGTCACTGCCGGCTGGCTGCCCGCAGGGTTGCAGGGGAGCGGACCAGCTCGCCCAGGCTGATCAGCCTGACCCTGCGGTCACGCTCCGAGGCCCACAGCGACAGGGCCTCGAGGGTGGTGGGATAAGGGTGGCCGATGGCGATGGCCAGCCCTTGCCGCAGGGCCAGCCCTTCGGCCTTGCGCAGCTGGAACAAGGTGGCCAGGAGGTCCTGCTCGTTGTCGAGAAAGATGTGGCGCTCAAGATACGGAACCCCCTGGGAAAGGGCCGTCTGCCGGGCCTTGCTTTTGGGCGTGGTCAGGCTGTCGACAAAGAAGAGACCCCGTTTTGCCAGCTCCTGCATGACCACCCGCATGCCCTGCAGGTCACCGGTGAACCTGGAGCCCATGTGGTTGTTCACCCCCACGGCACGGGCCACCTGCTCCAGGTCCATGGAAAGGACCGAGCTGATCTCCTCGGGAGTCATGTCCACATAGAGGGCACCCGGACCAGGGTCGATCAGGGGGTCCAGCGGCTGCATGGGCAGGTGGAGCAGCAGCTCCAGACCCTGGTGTCCGGCCAGGGTCACGATTTCCGAGGTCCGGGTGCTGCCCGGAAGGACGGAAAAGGTCAGGGGAATGCCCAGCCCGGCCAGGTGTTGCGCGCTGGCCAGGTTTTCACCCAGGTCGTCGATGATCACGACCAGCCGGGCATCGGGTGACGTTGCCGAGGGCCGCTGCTGCGTGGCGGAGGAGCCGTTCAGGATCAGCCGGTGGGTGGGGATGCCGTGGGCGGAAACAGTCCATTCCCGGTCCGAGGAGGGTGCCCGGCTGAGTGATGCCGACTCGACCCAGGCGGCAAGCTCGTTCTGCAACCTGGCCAGGAAAGTGTCCCGGTCCGTGGCCAGGTCCAGGTGGAGTTCCTGGAAGGGGTACTCCTGACGGTCGCGGCTGCGAAGCTCCACGCTTTGGTGGCTGACAGCCTCGGCCCCCAGGCCGGAAGCAACAAGGGCCTGGAGAAGGGCCAGGTCGATCTCCCGGATCTTCTGTTCCAGCATTCCCGAGCGTTGCTCCTCGTAAACACGGTCGGACGTACCGGAGGGGGGGGCCACAGCTTTGGAAGGACTTCCGGCGGCCCGGCCGGAGGCAGGGGGTGCCGGTGCGCTCACCTCCGGAGTGCTCCGGGGTGCCGGGCCGGAAGGGACCCTGAGCACCAGAAAGAGGGACAGCCCGGTGAGCAGCAGCCCCGCAGTCACGAGAAAGGACAGGGGCCGGATCAGGCCCCTGGGGCTCGGTTTGCGCGGCTGGCGGCGCTTCTTTGCTTTGGTCCGGCTGGTTCGTTGAGCCATGTCGGCGGCTGCCTGGAGGAGACTCCGGTCCCAGGGGACAGGGGTCGGTTACTGAATGGCCTTCAGCCGCGGCAGGGACTTGACCAGCTGCAGGGCCATGCGGAGCTGGTTGTCCTTCTCCAGCAGGTCCGTGGCGTCCGCAGCGGAATCCTGCCCGGCCTCATCCTCCTGATCGGTGACCCCGTTGTCCAGGTGACCGCTGAGGTCCCTTTCCCGCAGGACCCGTGCGCGCTCCCTGGCCAGATCGCTCATGTCGGCTGTGGACAAGGGCAGCACGATGTCGGGGACAATGCCTTCGGCCTGGATGGAGCGGCCCGAGGGGGTGTAGTAGAGGGCGGTGGTCAGCTTGATGCCCGAGCCGTCGGCCAGGGGGATCACGGTCTGGACCGAGCCTTTGCCAAAGGTGCTTTCGCCGAGCAGCAGGGCGCGGTCGTTGTCCTGGAGCGCCCCGGCCACGATCTCGGAGGCCGAGGCCGAACCCACGTTGATCAGCACCACCATGGGCAGGTCCACGTCGCTGTCCTGGGGCTTGGCGGAAAAGTCCATCTCAGACTGGGCAATCTTGCCCTCGGTGTAGACGATCTTGCCCGAGGGGAGGAAGACGTCGCTGACCGAAACGGCCTGGGTGAGCAGGCCCCCGGGGTTGTTGCGCAGGTCGAGCACGATGCCCTGGAGACCGGGCTCGTTTTCCCGGATGGCCTCGATCAGCTCGGAGGTGGTGTTGTCCCTGAACCTGGTCAGGCGCAGGTAGAGGATGGTGTCGTCGAGAACTTCCGATTTGACGCTGTGGATGGGGATGGTGTCCCGCTCCACCTCGATGGTCACGGGGGCCTCGTCCTCCTGGTGCAGCACGGTCAGCTCCACCGTGGTGCCGCGCGTCCCTCGTATGAGTTTGACCGCCTCCATGATGGTGATGTCCTGGGTGGAGGTCCCGTCGATCTTGAGGATGACGTCGCCGGACTTGAGCCCGGCCTTGAACGCAGGCGTGTCCTCGATGGGGGAGATAACCATCAGGCGGCCGTCCTCCATGGTGATCTCCACGCCGATCCCTGAGAACTCACCTGAGGTGTCCACCTGCATCTCCCTGAAATCGTCGACGCTCAGATAGGAGGAGTGGGGGTCCAGGTCCTGCAGGATCCCCTGGATGGCACTGTTGATGAGCTTGTCCCTTTCCGTGTCCTTGACATGCTGGCGCTCTATCAGGTCCAGGACCTGGCTGAACTTTTTCAGGGGTTCGTACTTGTCGCTGTCCAGAGCCATCCCCGGTCCGGGAATGGTGGCCAGAAGAGCGAGCAGCAGAGTGATACCCAGCCAATGGCTCAAACGCATAATGGTCTCCAGAAAAAAGTCTTGGTGTCGGTTGCTGTCACCGCTTGAATGTAGTCATGACGGAAGGCTATTGCAAGGCAACAAGCCAGGTAAAGGGGTTAATGGGTTTTGAACCAAAACGCAATTCGAAATAGAGCCCGGGCCCTCCCACTTCGGGATAGAAACCCGCACTTCCGAGGGGCTCGCCCTTTTCGAGGTCCTGCCCGATGGTCACCGGGGAGTCTGAAAGGAACGCGTACAGGGAGTAGTAGTCGTCGTCGTGGTAGAGGATGACCACCCTTCCGAACCCCCGCATCTGGTCGTTGTGCACCACCTTGCCCCAGGAGACCGCTTTGATGGTGGTTGCCTCGGGCAGGGCCAGGCCGATGCCGCGGGCCGGGGGATCGGCAGACGGGGCAAAGGTGCTGGCGACCCTTCCCCGGGCAGGCCAGGGCAGGTGGCCCTTGAACTCCTGAAAGCTGTGGGTGGTGAGTGTTTTCAATCTGTATTTGAGATCCTCGATGGTGGCCCGGATCTGATCCAGCTGTTCCTCCTTGGCCAACCGCTTGGCGCGGACGTTCTGCACCCGTTCCAGGAAGGTCAGCCGGTCGCGGAGCAGCCGGTCCTTACCGGCCTGGATCGCCTCCAGCTGCTCGGCAACGTCCCGGCGAAGCTCCTGCTGTTCCTCGAGGTATCGGCGCAGCCTGGCCTCACGTTGCTGCACCCTGTGCAGCTTTTCCTGCACCGAGCGGTAAATCGCGGCGTACCAGGTGAAGGTCCGGTCTGCCTCGTCCCAGGAGTCAGCCCCGGTGATGTGGTCGCTGAAAAGCCCGGAGGCATGCACCGGCCACAGCTGGGCCAGGACGGCCCTGAGCTCTTGACGGCTTTTGCGCTGCTCCGCGTCCAGGTCCTCGATCCTGGTTTCCATGTCCTCCAGGTTGGCCTCGATGCGGCCCAGCTGTGCCTCCTGCGTGCGCAGCTGCGCTTCCTGAGCGGCGATGCGTTTCTCGACCGCGGCCAGGTCGGTGAAGATCACGGCTTCCTCTGCGGTGAGTCGCTGCAGCCCCTGTTGCTCGCTCCTGACGGTCTGCTCCTGTTCGCGGATGGATTCCTGGATCGCCCCGGGCGTGCTTGCCTGCTGGCAGTAAGCCGCCCGGGCCGCGGGCAGCAGCAGGCACAGCAGCAGGACCCAATACCGGAGGGCGCGCACCGTGCATGCCAGGCCAGGGGATGGGGGGGGGTGCTTCGACAGGGTGGTCGCGGCCATGGTCCGGCTCAACGCAGCAGGGGGGCAAGGGGGCAGGAGGAGCAGCACGGATCTTTCTTGCGACACCAGGTCTTGCCCACCCGGACCAGCAGGGCGTGGCACTCGTTGTACAGGGGGGCCTCCCTGGGAAGCGCGTCCATGAACAGCCCCTGGAGAAAGTGGTAGTCGACATCCTCGGGGACCACACCGTGCCGGCTCATGATCCTGACGGTGTAGGCGTCGACCACGAAGCTCGGCTTGTCCAGGGCATAGAGCAGGATGGAGTCTGCAGTCTCGGGGCCGATGCCTTTGACGGAGAGCAGCCTGGGGCGCAGCTCTTCCAGGTCCCGCTCACGAAGCGTTTCCATGCACAGGTCCGACTCTTCCCGGAGAAAAATTAGAAAGTTTCGCAGCCGGGCCGCCTTGATCCGGAAATATCCAGCCGGCCGGATCAGCTCCAAGAGCACGGGTTCGGGCAGGGCATAGAGGGCCCGGGGGGTCAGCACATTCTTGTCCTTGAGGTTCCAGACGGCCTTTGCAGCGTTGTTCCAGTTGGTGTTCTGGGTGAGGATCGCACCCACGGCCTTTTCGAAACGCGACTCACCGGGCCACCAGTGGCTGGGGCCCAGGGCATCGTACATGGTTCCGTACATGGCCGGCAGGAGAGAGCTTTGGCGGGTCATGGATCGCTTAAGACAAGGTTCAGGTATTTTTGAATCCCTGGGTGGCACAGCCCTGCCCGGTTCAGGGCACAGCCGGGTGCCACAGCAGGGCACACCACTCGTCGCGGATCAGAATCCGGGGCTGGGCCAGGCCCTGGTTTCGGTAGCTCCTGATAACACGCTCCATTTGCTCCTGTAAAATACCGGAGAGCACCAGGATGGAGCCTTGGGCACGCCTGGCAGTCAGGGCAGGGGCCATGGCCATGAGCGGGCCGGCCAGGATGTTGGCCAGGATCAGGTCGAAGCGCCTGGCGGGACGCAGGCAGTCCAAGGTTCCGGCGACAATCCCGAAGCGTTCTTCAGGGATGGCGTTGAGCCCCCTGTTCTCTTTGGCGTTGCGCACGGCTTCCGGGTCGATGTCCAGCCCCAGCCCGGAAAGCCCCAGCCTGGCACAGCCGATCCCGAGAATCCCGGAGCCGGTGCCAAGGTCGAGGAAGGACCCCCCGCGGTCGAGGGTGCCTGCGTGGAAGAGCTCGGCCAGGGCTTCCAGGCACAGGGCGGTGGTGGCGTGGTGGCCGGTGCCGAAGGCGGTCTTGGGGTTGATCAGGATGGGGGTGCGTCCCTGGAGGTCGGTTTCCTCTTCCAGCCAGGGGGGCAGGACCGTGAACAGCTCTTGTACCTGGATGGGGGTGAAGAAGTCCTTCCAGCCGTCCATCCAGTCGCGGCTCTCCTCCCGGAACTGGTCGATGCGGGCGCCGGGGAAGAGCTTCGTGACCGCGTGCTGGACCCGCACGGCCTGGCCGTGCTCCTGGCAGTAGACGGTCAGGCGGGTTTGGCCGTGCAGGGCGGACTCTTCCCAGCCCCAGGGCACCGCCTCCTGCAGGGTGGAGAGGTCGTCCTCCCCGGCCAGAGCGGGCAGGGTTATCTCCAGACGGTGCAGGGTCTCCACGGGCTCAGCTGCCACGGGCCTGGTAGCGGGACATCTGGCGTTCCAGGCGGCGGCTGAGAGAGGTCAGGGCGTAGCAGACCACGAAGTACATGACAGCCAGGGTGATGTAGATCTCCATGGGAGTGATGGACTCCCGGGAAACGACCTGGACGCCGGTGCGGAAAAGCTCGTTGAGCATGATCAGGGAGGCCAGGGAGGTGTCCTTGGTCAGGGCCACGAACTGGTTGACAAAGGAGGGGATCATGTTGCGCAGGGCCTGGGGCAGGATGATGAACATCATGGTCTGCAGGTGGGACAGCCCGCTGCCGCGGGCGGCCTCGGTCTGCCCCTTGGGCAGCCCCTGGATCCCGGCCCGGATGATCTCGGCCACATAGGCGCTGGTGAAGACAATGAAGGCCAGCAGGGCTGATCCGAACTCGGGCAGGCTGGTGCCGAGGATGATCGGGCCGGCAAAGTAGAACCAGAAGATGACCATCAAAAGGGGCGTTCCCCGGATGATCTCGATGTACACCGAGGCGGGCCAGCGCAGGTACCAGCGCTTGGAAAGACGCAGCAACCCGAAGACCAGGCCCAGCCAGAAGGCCCCGAATATCCCCCCCAGGGCCAGGAGGATCGACAGAGCGAGCCCCCCCAGCTGACCCTGGGGAAAGGCGCCCCACAGGAAGTAGTCGAAGTTGTCGAAGACAATCTTCCATCGGGTCAGGGATTCGCTCAACATCTCGCTTCAGCCTTCGTGTGGGTCATGCGTCCGCTGCTAGTATTTGATGGTCCTCAGGACCCGCTTGTTGTACTCGGCGATGAAGAACGAAACCAGCAGGGAAATGGTGATGTAGATAAGCGTGGAAACGATGAAGGCCTCGATGGTCCTTCCCGATTCCTGGCCGACACGCCTGGCCACCAGGGTCAGCTCCATGACCCCCAGGGCCATGACCAGGGAGGAGTTCTTGATCAGGTTCAAAAACTGGGAGATCAGCGGGGGGATGATGATCCGAAAGGCCTGGGGCAGGATCACGAAGCGCATGGCCCCAAGGAAGGAAAGCCCGCTGGCCCGGGAGGCCTCGAGCTGGGTCTTGGGGATGGTGTTGATCCCCGACCTGATCTCCTCGGCGATGAAGGCGGCGGTGAAGACGGTCAGGGCCACGGTCCCGAAGATGATCTCCGGCCAGAACCCGGGGAGGTCCCTGAGGAACCCGAGCCCGAGGAAGTTGGATCGGATCAGGATAGGGTAGACGGCAAAGTACCAGAAATAGATCTGCAGCAGCAGGGGGGTGTTGCGGAAGAACTCGATGTAGGCCGCGGCCGGCCAGGTGAAGATCCTGACCCTGGAGAGCCTGAGCACAGCGGTGATCGTGCCCAGGACCAGGGCCCCGGCAATGCCCAGACCGGACAGGGTCAGGGTCATGAACAGGGCGGACTTGAACATCTCGCCCCACTCGCCGGTGAGGATTGCGGAAAATTCGAGTTCGTACATGGCGTGGCCGCGTATCGGGTCGTCTGACGCACATCTTCCCCGTCCTGGGCGGAGAAGACGCATGCTCCCCTAAAAGCTCCTTGTTTTCCTGGTCTTTGTGCCTGCGGTCCGGGAGTGCACACGCTCTGCCCGGGCCGGGAATATGTCCTCGCGAAACCGGTCCATGGTCCCGGGGGCAGACAGCAAAAAGCCGCCTGCCCCCGGGGAAGGCCCGCTAGTAAGGCCAGGTCTCCATTTCCCAGGTCAGGGGCAGGTAGTACTTGGTGTCGGGGCCGAACCACTTGTTGTAGATCTTGTGGTACTCCCCGGAGTTCCAGAGGTCCACGAGCACGCGGTTGACCAGGTCGCGGAACTTGGAGTCGTCCTCCGGTACGCCCAGGCCGTAAGGCTCGGGTGCGATGTAGTCGCCGACAATGGCCCACTTCTCGGGGTTGGGGTCGGAGTTCTTCAGTCCCAGAAGGATGGTTGAGTCGGTGGTCACGACGTCCACCAGCCCCTGCTTCATGGCCGAGAAGGCATCCGGGTACCCTTCGTAGGCCACCACGGTGCACTTGGGCTGGGCCACGGCGATGTTCTTCTCCGAGGTGGAGCCCTTGGCGGTGCCCACCTTTTTCCCGACCAGGTCGTCCGTGGACTCGATGCCGGAGTCGACCGGGACCAGCAGCTTCTGGCCGTCCATGAAGTAGGTGATGGAGAAGTCGATGATGTCGTCGCGGGAGAACTTGTGGGTCATGGTGGCGGCCAGCATGTCCACCGAGTCCTGGGCCAGCATGGGGATGCGCGAGTCAGAGGTCACCGGCTTGATCTGCAGGTCCACCCCCAGGGTGTCTGCAACGGCCTGGCACATGTCCACGTCAAACCCGACGATCTTGTTGGTGTCCTTGTCCACGAAGCCAAAGGGCACCACAGCGTCCTTGACCCCGGCGATCAGCGCGCCGCGCTCCTTGACCTCCTCGATCTTTCCGGCACCGGCCGTGGAGACACAAAATGCCCCCAGCACTAGGGCCACGGTCAGGAAAACAGCAAGTCTCTTCATGACATTCCTCCTGGTAACAAAGATGATTTTTCCCACTTCCTTCCACACTCAAGAGACCCTAGCAATCTGTTGAAAATATCCTTTTCAACAATCTTTCCCCTTTGCAGGCCGTTCAAAAACCGCGCCGGCAAGCAACGCAGCCACCCCTTCGCACAAGGCTGCAGAGGGCAGGCCGGCGTGGATTGTTCAACGGCTCTGCTAGAGGATCTCCTTCAAGAACGCCTTGGTCCGCTCGTGCTGCGGATTGGTGAAAAAGTGCTCCGGGGTGCCCTCTTCCACGATCTCCCCCTCGTCCATGAACACCACCCGGTCTGCCACCTCCCGGGCAAAGCCCATCTCGTGGCTCACGCAGAGCATGGTCATGCCCTCCCGGGCCAGGTCCTTCATGACGTTGAGGACCTCGTTGATCATCTCCGGGTCAAGCGCGCTGGTGGGCTCGTCAAAGAGCATCACCTTGGGCTTCATGGCCAGGGCCCGGGCAATGGCCACCCGTTGCTGCTGCCCGCCGGAGAGCTCGATGGGGTACTTGTGGGCCTGGTTCTTGATGCCCACCCGTTCCAGCAGGTCCATGGCCGTGTCCATGGCCTCTGCCTTGTCCATGTCCCTGACCTTGACCGGGGCCAGGGTGATGTTTTTGAGCACGGTCAGGTGCGGGTAGAGGTTGAACTGCTGGAAGACGATGCCGATGTCCGCGCGCAGGGCGTTCACGTTGTAGCCCTTGGCGTGGATGTCCGTGCCGTCGAACAGGATCTGTCCCTGCTGGATCTCCTCCAGCCGGTTCAGGGTGCGGATCAGGGTGGATTTGCCCGAGCCGCTGGGCCCGCAGATGATCAGGACCTCGCCGCGTTCCACGGACTGGTTGATGCCCTTGAGCACGTGAAAGTCGCCAAACCATTTGTGGACATTGTGGAATTCGACCATGGCCATGAATGTACCCCTCTTCAGGCACCGCAGGCTCACCAGGGGAGCCGTTCAAAAAAGCAGGGTGGTCTGCTGACGATTCGGGACAAGAATATGACTTCTAGTCGGGGGGCAAGTTTTTTGTCAATACGGTGAAGCTTATACAAGGATGTCCACTATTGCTCCGGCACAAACCTCGGGAGCGCGCGGTTGGACATCCCCGTGGGTGAGCCGTGCCCGACCCTGCCTGGGGGGGCAAAGCCGCTCCCTGGGGCGCAGCAGCTCCATCCGGATGCGCTGGGTCTTGGTGCCGACCCCAGGGTCTGGCCGGGCATCCTGCATGTGTCTTCCCCTGAAAGGGTTTAATCCGGACCCCGGGTTGTCAATATCGACTGCAGTGACCGGGCAAACCGCTCCAGCTCCTGCTCCTGGATGGTCAGGGCCGGCAGGAGGCGCAGGACACGATCCTGGGTCAGGTTGCAGACAAAGCCGTCCTCCAGCAGCCGCCGCCAGACCTCCTGCCCCGGGTAGGCCAGCTCGATGCCCAGCATCAGGCCCAGCCCGCGCACGTCGACGATGTGTCCGGGCAGCTCGCGCTGCAGGGTCGCGAAACGCTCCAGGGCGCGGCTGCCCAGCCTCCCGGCCCGCCCGGCCAGGTCCTCGCGCTCGATGACGGTCAGGACCTGCGAGGCCACCACGGACAGGACCGGGCCCCCTCCGAAGGTGGTTGCGTGGCTTCCGGGTCCGAAGCCTTTGGCCGCCCGGTCCGTGGCCAGCATGGCCCCCATGGGCAGCCCGTTGGCCAGGGCCTTGGCAGCGGTGAACACGTCCGGGGTCAGGTCGTAATGCTGGTGGGCCCACATGCGTCCGGTCCTGGCCAGACCGGTCTGGACCTCGTCGATCATGAACAGGATCCCGCGCTCGCGGCACAGATCCTGGACCCGGTGCAGGTACTCACCGGGCAGGAGCCTGACCCCGCCCTCCCCCTGGACGACCTCGAGCAGGACCGCGGCCGTGCGCTCGGAGACAGCGGCAGACAGGGCCTCGAAATCGGCGAAGGGCACGCTGTCAAACCCTGCCGGCAGGGGGTCGAAGCCTTGCTTGATCTTGTCCTGGCCCGTGGCGGTCAGGGTGGCCAGGGTCCGTCCGTGGAAGGAGCCCTCCAGGGTCAGGATCTGGTAGGCGTCCCGCTCGAGCACCGTGCGCATGTACCGGCGGGCCAGCTTGATGGCGGCCTCGTTGGCCTCTGCACCGGAGTTGCAGAAAAAAACCTTGTCGGCCGCGCAGGTGGCCAGGAGCTTCTCTGCCAGATCGAGCTGCTCCTGCTGATAGAAGAGGTTGGAGACGTGGACGAGCTTTTCCGCCTGCACCGCCAGGGCCCGGGTCAGCTCGGGATGGCAGTGCCCCAGGTTGCACACGGCAATCCCGGCCAGCAGATCGGTGTAGGCCCGCCCGGATGTGTCGTACAGCGTGCTGCCCGAGGCACTGGAGATTGCCAGGGGGTAGCGGCCGTAGGTCCGGCAGAGCAGGCGCTCTTCCCGTTCTCGTATGGCCTGCAGCTGGTTGGTGGTCATGTTGGTCTCCAGGGTCAGAGGGCGTGGGTACTGTGTGGTTGTATAGCATGCCGGGAGGGGCTGTAAACGCGGGGAGGGGGAAAAGGCAGTGGACGTGGTGGACCCTGTGGACGTTGTGGACTGTGGACTCGGCGGACCCCAAAGCAGCCAACCCGTCCACGCCTGTCCACTCAGTCCACTGTCGTTCCCCCCCGGGGGGTTTTCTGGTATGTGGCAGGGCACGCTGTGTGCGGCCTTCCCTCTTCGACCCTGCACCGTCTGGAGTGATCCCATGTCCGGCAACACCTTCGGCACCCTGTTCAGGCTGACCACCTTTGGCGAGTCCCACGGCCCGGCCCTGGGGGCGGTGGTGGACGGCTGCCCGGCAGGGTTGTCCCTTGACGAGTCAGTGATCCAGCAGGAGCTGGACAGGCGCCGTCCAGGCAAGGGGGGCGCCAGCACCACCAGGAAAGAGCCCGACCGGGTGGAGATCCTGTCCGGGGTGTTCGAGGGCCACACCACGGGCACGCCCATCGGCCTGCTCATCCGCAACACCAGCCAGCGTTCCAGGGACTACGACCACCTGCGCGAGGTCTTCCGTCCCGGCCATGCCGACATCACCTACCAGGCCAAGTACGGTCTGCGGGACCACCGGGGCGGCGGCCGCTCCTCGGGGCGCGAGACCGCGGCCCGGGTGGCCGGGGGGGCCGTGGCCGGTGAGCTGCTGCGCAGCCGGACCATCGATGTCCTGGCCTACACCAGGGAGCTGGGGGGCATCGAGGCAGAGGTGTCCGACCCGGGCCGGGCTCAGGACCGACCTTTTTTTGCCCCGGACCTTACGGTGGTGGAGTACTGGCAAAAACGGGTCGACAAGGTGCGCCAGCAGGGGGACACCTTGGGGGGGA
>CAZQOG010000087.1:0-11658 GCA_964594925.1 uncultured Desulfohalobiaceae bacterium | reverse complement strand
GGGGGGGTGGCCGAGCCAACATGCTGATTTCGTTAAACAAGTCCCCCCAAACCACCCCCATTTATCGTCTGAGAACCCCCATTTCACCCCCGAATTAAAGGATGAAGGCGGAAGGATAAAGGATGAATTTGAAAACATGAGCCAACTCTAGACCCAATCTTATGACCCGCAAATCCCAATTCGAAAAACTCATCGACGAACTCACCAACGCCGCCTGGTGGATCAGCCCCCTGGTCGGGCTCGTGGCCTATGTATTTCTGGCCTTCATCGTGCCAACCATCTTCGCTGGCAATACCCTGTTGGCCGGATTGGCCGGTATGGGAAAGCGGTTCGCCCCGTTAGCCTTCCTCTTCTTCTGCGTCATTGGAGTGATCGCGTTTTTCAACCAGAAGCGAAAGACCAAGCTCCTTGATGGCCACACGGGAGAAACCTCATTCGCCGGCCTGACCTGGAAGGAGTTCGAGGAGCTGGTGGGAGAATACTACCGGCGCAAGGGGTACAAGGTGCGCGAGAATTTCCAACGCGGTCCGGATGGCGGCGTGGACCTGTGGTTGTCCAAGAACGGCGAGAAGACCATGGTGCAATGCAAACGCTGGAACAATCGCAAGGTCGGCGTAAAGCCGGTCCGTGAGCTTTACGGCATCATGTCCGCAGAAGGGGCGGCCAAAGGCATTCTGGCTACCTCAGGCGAGTTCACGGATGAGGCGCGGCGGTTTGCAGCCGGCAAACCCATCGAGCTCATGAACGGGCCAAAGCTCTCCAAGCTCATCCAAGATCTCAAATCCAGCCGCCAGGACATCTCGGCCCAGAAAGGCCTGGAGCAGTTCAAAAACGAGGATATCGCCAACCAGACCCAATGCCCCAGATGCGGGAGCCCCATGGTGGTGCGGACTGCAAAGCGCAGTCCCAATGCCGGCACACAATTCCTGGGCTGCAGTCGCTTTCCCAAGTGCCGGGGCACAGTGGACCTGCCAAACTAGCCTTTAAAAATTCGAGGTGATTGATTGTGCGCATCACGCTGGCCTATAATCAAAGACGGTCACAGGACGAATCAGAGGCGGAACTTCTTGCAAAAGAGGACGTGGAGCTTTTGCGCTCGACCATCAGCGGGCTCGGCCACGATGTAATCCCGGTTGAGGTGAGCGGCCGGCCGGAGGAAGTGGTGGACCGGCTCATTGATTCCAAACCCACCCTGGTATTCAATGTGGCGGAAGGGCTCGACGACATGGCCAGGGAGGCATTCTATCCCGCCATCTATGAGCATCTGTCCCTGCCCTATACCGGAGGAAATCCAGCGCTTTTACTCGTGGATCTGGACAAAAGGCTTCTGGAAAAGCTTCTTGGCATCAGAGGAGTACGCATCCCCAAAGGAGCCCTGATCCGGGAGCAGAATATCCAGGAGCTCGAGTCCCTTCCCTATCCCCTGTTCATCAAGCCAAATTACGAAGGCACGAGCAAAGGCATAACCCAGAAATCAGTGGTCCATAACTTTGAAGAGGCTGAAGAATATGCCCGGGAACTTCTGGATAAATATCCGGCCGGGCTGAATGTGGAGCAGTTCATTCAAGGCCGGGAGATCTCCGTGCCCATGCTCGAGGCCCATCCGGGCCATCTTTTGGAGATCGTCGAGCACTGTTTTGAGAACACTGACGGTGAATACGCTATTTTCGACTATGATTTGAAGCAGGACGGAACAGGCGTTCAGGTGGTCAGCCCTCCGGAGCTGTCACCCGATGAGCGCCGGGAAATCCTGTTAATGGCGGACAGGGTGTTTCAGTCCATCCATTGCCCGGATCTAGGCCGGGTGGACATCCGCATGGATGAGAACGGCGTGCCCTTTTTTCTGGAGGTCAACCCAATTCCCCGGCTCATGCCCGGCGCCTCCATGATCGAAGGGGCAAAGGCCAAAGGGATTGATTTCGAGCAGGTCTTCGAACTGATCATCCGCTCTGCGGCCAGACGCTACAAACTCTCTTTGGCCCCCAAGCCGACACCCTGCAAAGGCGTTTCATGCAAACGTCCCACAGCCAGAGAGGTCGGAATAACCATAGGTCGCTTCCCCACCGGCAAACACAATGCCATCACGGATGTGGAAAACATCCACGTGGGACACGTCACCCATATCAAGGACGATGTGCCTGTCAACGGCAGTGACGAGACCACGACTCTTCGCACCGGGATAACGGCGATAGTGCCCAAGACCCCAGACTTTTTCAACAGTCATCTGGTTGCCGGGGGGTTCATTCTCAACGGCATCGGCGAGATGTCCGGACTGGCCCAGTGTTTGGAGTGGGGCTGGCTGGAGACCCCCGTACTGCTCTCAAATACGATGTCCCTCGGGCCGGTCCATACCGGAGTGGTGCAGCACATGCTCGAAACACATCCGGAATTGGGCCGCACGGTGGACGTTGTCATTCCAGTAATAGGCGAAACCAATGACGCCTTTCTCAATGACGTGCGCTTCCCCGCGAACACTCCTGAGGACGCTGTCAAGGCCATAACCGAGGCTTCAGACGGTCCTGTGGAACAGGGATCCGTGGGCGGTGGAACCGGAATGATCAGCTTTGATTTCGCAGGAGGGGTCGGCACTTCCTCCCGGAAGCTCCCCCTTGATCTCGGCGGCTATACCGTGGGTGTGCTGGTTCAGTCGAACTTTGGCAAAATGCGCAATTTGACCATCGACGGCACGGTGGTGGGTCGTGAGCTCGATCCACTCTATCCCATGGAAGGCAGACGGAGAACCAATCACGGATCCGTGATCGTGATCGTGGCCACGGACGCGCCCTTGTTGAGCGTCCAGCTGGACCGACTTTCCAAGCGGGCGGCCCTGGGACTTGGGCGGGTCGGCTCTCACGCGGCCGCCACCAGCGGGGAGTTCGTGTTTGCCTTTTCCACGGGCAACCGGGCTTCCCGTCAGGCCAAGGGTTCGGCCCGCATCCTGAATCTATCCTTCGTCACGGACGAACATATAAATCCCTTGTATGAAGCCGTGATCGAGGCCACTGAAGAAGCTGTGCTCAATTCCATGTTCTGCTCAAGTGGAATGACCGGCCATCATGATCGTTTCGCCCCGCCCCTGCCGGCGGACGCGGCACTGGAAATCGTGCGCCGGTATGAATTGAAGACCGACTGAAACAACGGGTTGAGGCAGGAAGCCGGGTACTGGTGACTCAACCCCGTCCTGGCGGTCGGGTCTTGTATTTTGATCTTTTTTGGGAAGGCTGCAGAGCTATCCGCAGAATACAAATATCCTGGTCTCCCCCCTCGCCAAAACCGACACCACCATCCCCGGCCACATCCTGACCTTCCACCACCGCCCGATTTTTACCCGACCAAGGATGCGTTCATGCCCAGCCAAGGCAATATCGAGTGGCACCGGAAGAAGGTGTTTGCCCGAACTTGAAAAATGTTGCGCCAATCGAATACATGCCTTTCATTTGAATACCTCTTGATTTTTCTTTCATAATAGGATCAAACCGACACGTTCAATTGATATTTTTTATCCTGAGAAGTCGTTCTTTCTGCAAATGGCTGGTTTCAATAGTCAATTATGATGTGATCCGGCCACCGCAGCTTGCTCATCAGTGGCTTCCAGCACATCGAGCCAACAAAACCGCCAATAATAACTCTTGCCCAGGCCATCACGAAGTGAACTCGAGACGACTGTTGACATGCGGCAACAAATGATGACAATGGAGACAACCCCCCTGTATGACTTCGTGTCGTGCAGGCCCCGGCTTCCGGTGAAGCCGGGAATGGTAACAAAAGTCCGGCATCCATTTGGTGCCGGACTTTTTTATTGTATACGTGGAGCAAAGGCATGAAGGACCGGGTGGTCTTTTTCATCGATGGCTTCAATGTCTACCACGCCCTGGCTGGGGAGCGTTGCGGAAAATATCAGCGTTATAAGTGGCTCGATTACAGAGCCCTTGCACAGTGCTTCATTTCCCCGAAAAAGGAAGAACTCAAGAAAGTTTTATATTTCACCGCCTATGCCCACTGGAACCAGCAGAAGATGGCGCGACACAAGCAGTATGTGAAAGCATTGCGCTTTCAGGAAGTGCAGATCGTG
Source organism: uncultured Desulfohalobiaceae bacterium (assembly GCA_964594925.1). GTDB lineage: Bacteria > Desulfobacterota > Desulfovibrionia > Desulfovibrionales > CAZUBS01 > CAZUBS01. Next base: position 7,586 of record CAZQOG010000087.1, on the reverse strand, counting down.
CTGGGGAAGTTCAAAAAGGTTACCAGGAATTGTCTGGGGACATGCAAAGAGCAGTTTCAGACGTTCGAAGAAAAGGAAACCGACGTAAACATTGCCATCCACCTGCTGAAGCTTGCCTTTTTGGATACATACGACACGGCGGTCATACTTTCAGGCGACAGTGACCTGATACCAGCCATCGAAGCGGTTAAAAGCGTCTTCCCCCACAAAACAATCCGGGTGGTTATTCCTATTGCTCGTTCGGCCGAGTCGATGAAAAAGGTATGTGACGGACACCACAAGATGAAGGAGAAGCATTTGCGCTCAAGCCAGTTGCCGGACCCGTTGGTCATTGATGCCGCCAAGCGGATCTTTCTCAGAAAACCAAGAGAGTGGGCCTGATAGTGGCAAGTCGAAAACCCAAGAGCCCAGAGGGGTCAAGCATCCCAAGCCACATCCACGCAACCTGAGAAAAGGATGAAGGCGGAAGGATGATCCGGCTTCGTCTTCGGCTTCGCCGGGACAAGAGGATGAGTCAAAACCAACGCTGCACCACCTCCCCCCGATCTTCTATCCGATGCAGGACGAGTTCATACCCGGCCAGGGCAATATCGAGTGGCATCGGAAGAAGGTCCGGATGAAAAGGACGGAATGCTGAAGTGAGAATGCTGTTGGCAGGGAATGCGGGAAACGTCGATACGACTACGCCTTTTCTTTCCAGTAGCCCGGCATACGGCGCAGATGCATGACAGCGAGGACGAACACCTCTTCCGGCTCGATGCTGTAGAGAACACCGAAAGGGAAGCGGTTCACCAGACAGCGACGGATATCACCTTCCAGAAGAGGCCACGCTTTGGGGTGATTCTGAATCTGCAGAATCGTTGCCGCGATTTCTCCGGCAAAATCACGGCCCAGCCCCGCTTCCTGTTGTTCATAGTAGGCAATGGCTTGCAGCAGGTCTTCTTCTGCGCCGGGATGGAAGGAAACAGACATCAGGCTAAACGGTCGCTGATCTTCTTGAATACAGCATCGCCGGAAACCGCCTGAACCGTCCCGTTTCGCAATTCCTCAAGCCGTTTTCCTGCCAGCTTTCTCCAGGCACTCTCAAGGTGCTCATCCGGGGGATTGAGGCCCCTGAGCAGCGAGTCCACCACCTGGGCGCGTTGCTCAACCGGCAACGACTCTACTTCTTTGATGATTTCTTGCGTACGGGACATGGCGTTTCCTCCTGTAGGGTTGCCCAACTTACCAAGATCATACTCATCCTGGCAAGACGAGGGCATATGGAACCCAGCAGGGTCAGGTCTTTGATCTTAGTGTTTTGCGACAGAAAGAAGGAATTGGGTCGGACCGGGCCAACTGCCTGAAGTCCCAAGCGATAGCCACCAGGCCTGCCCCTGGTCAGCACTCCCAAGCGTCCACTCGCGGAAGGGGCTTGTGGACGGAGTGGACGGAGTGGACAAAGGCAGGGGAAGTGGACCAGGTGGACAAGCAAGAGAGGAACAAAATCTTTGTCTTGGGGTGTCCACAACGTCCACTCCTGGGGCCCTTGTCCATCCCGTCCACTCCGTCCACCCCCCTTCTTCCTCCCCCTGACGAAGCCGGGCATGAGTGCTTGACACAAAACAGTGAAATCCTGTCAAACTTATACGGAATGACCGCGGGTTTCCCCCTTCGAACAGAAAGGCAGCCACCGCTTCGACCTCTGCCGGCCTGACGCGTCTCAGGCCTTGGAACCGCTCACCACATATGGAGGGAATCATGGACAAGGCGGCTTTGACGCATGGGTTCGATCCATCGCGGGGGCAAGGGGCTGGCCGCGCCGAACGTGCTGATCTTCGGGCGCTGCCGCGCAATTGCCTGGTTGTAAGAGAACCGGTACGTTCCTCTGGCCACAAGGGCCTGGAATGAATCGAACCAACCCCGAAGGAGCGTCTTCTTGGACATCGTCATCCTCAGCGCCCTGATCCTGCTCAACGGCGTGTTTGCCATGTCGGAAATAGCCCTGGTCACAGCCCGCAAGAGCCGCCTTGAAAAAATGGCCGAAGAGGGGGACCGCTCCGCGGCCGTTGCCATGCGCCTGGGCGAAGAGCCCACCCAATTTTTGTCCACGATCCAGGTCGGCATCACCGCCATCGGGATTCTCAATGGGATTATCGGCGAGGCTGCCTTGGCCAGGCCTCTGGCTGAAATGCTTCGTGGTTTGGGCCTGGACCAACAAACCAGTTCTGTTGGTGCAACGATTCTTGTCGTGGCCAGCATCACCTACTTCACCATTGTCGTCGGCGAGCTGGTGCCCAAGCGGATCGCCCAGTTCAATGCCGAGGGCATTGCCCGGCTGATGGCCCGCCCCATCGCCACCCTCGCGCTGCTGACGCGGCCCTTTGTCTTCCTCTTGTCGGTATCCACCAACGGCATCCTGCGGCTGATGGGCAAGAAGGAGCTGAGCAGCGCCAACCTGACCGAGGATGACATCCATGCCATGCTGGTGGAAAGCTCCCGAACCGGGGTCATTGAAAAGCACGAGCACGAGATGGTGCGCAACGTGTTCCGTCTCGACGACCGGCAGATCGCCTCGCTGATGACGCCGCGCAGCGAGATCGTCTTCCTCGATGTTGAAGAGCCGCTCGACCAGGGCCTGGAAACCCTCATCGCCTCCGACCACTCCCGTTTCCCGGTCTGCCGGGGGGGGATGCACGATATGTTGGGCGTCATCACCGCCAAGCGCCTGCTCAAGCTGCAGCTCAAAAAGGGGGAAGCCCGCAGTGTCACGGAGCATCTGCTGCCCCCGGTCTACGTGCCCGAGACGCTCACGGGCATGAAGCTGCTGGAGCAGTTCCGGGAGTCAGGGGTGCAGATGGTGTTCGTGGTGGACGAGTACGGCGAGATCCTCGGGCTGGTCACCTGGCAGGACCTCCTGGAAGCCCTGGCGGGCGAGTTCAGGCCCCGGGACCCGGAGGATGTCTGGGGGGTGCGGCGCGAGGACGGCTCCTGGCTCCTGGACGGGCTGATCCCCATCCCGGAGCTCAAGGACCGGTTGGAGCTGAAGGCCGTTCCCGAGGAGGAGAAGGGGAAGTACAACACCCTCGGCGGCATGATGATGTGGCTCGTCGGCAAGGTGCCGCGAACCGGCGACGTGGCCAGGTGGGAGGGCTGGCGCTTGGAGGTGGTCGACCTGGACGGCAACAGGGTCGACAAGGTCATGGCCAGCCGGTTGCCGGAGCCGGACATTTCAATGGAAGAAAAGGATGCAGGCGGAAAGGGTGCAAGGTGAATTGAAGCGGAGGCATGGGGCCAAGTCCGCCCTTGACTCTTAGTCTTCCCAATCCCAGAGGAGCCCAGAGGGGTCACCCAGATGAGACGGGAGATCTTGCCGGAGGACGCCCCGCGGTGAAAGACGTGGGCGAATGAGTATTCGCCCCTACGAACACCCCCTTTCCTGTAGGGGCGAAAAATCTTGCCCTGCTTGCAACCACCCAACAGCGCAGCTTATACACCGTACCTGAGGATTTGGGACAAAACTTGACCGCTTCGGAGAATGCTTTGGGATCGATGAGGTATTAGAGGAGTCTCTTATAAATGTCTTTACGGTGCCCAACTTTTACGACCAGGATGACGAGCCGATCTTCGAAAATTTGATAAACAATGCGATAATTACCAGTGCGAACCCTATGAAAAGGATTGTTCCCTTTCAATTTTGTAGTATCCTGGGCTGGCAAATTTTCAGCAAGGTCGTCTATTTTCTTTTTGATCCTCCGCAGGTCTTTCTTTGGAAGCCGCTTCATGCTCTTCAAAACTGCTGGCCTGAACTCAACAGAATACCTCACAAATTAGAGCCCCAACTCCTTCCAAAGCTTTTCCGCTGGAATGTTTTTTCCCGACTCTTGAAGAGCCTTCTTCGCATCTTCAATATCTATATAATCCTCAATAAGTTGGAGCAATTCAAGTTCCTCAATGGAAATAAGTGCTGCAATTTCCTCTCCTCGGCGGGTCAATACAACCTGCTCTTTGCCATAGGCCACCTTGTTTACGATTTCCGCAAGTCTTCTTCTGGCTTCTGCCGTAGAAACTGTATTGGGCATGGCAGCCTCCTTTTTTTGTACGATATGTACATAAAGTACATGCCTGCGGCTCGTTGTCAAGAAACTTTACCCAATCGCTGTATAGACGGCAGATCGCCGCCGCACAGCCCAGACGTTCTCTGCAGAGCCCCTTTCGACCCATTTTGGGGTGGACGTGGTGGACGGCGTGGACAAAGCCGACGGCGGCAGGGGGGTCTTTACCCGTTGCGGTTCACGCCTGGTGCGCGATTTGGTATCCCCGTTTGACTGCTTGAGTTCTTTGGTCAGGTCCAGCATGGGGTCACATTACGAAACAGGGAGGTGCTGGGCAACCGGGAAAAACTGCTTCCGGATCAGCTGTACCGATTCAGGAGTAATGAGCGGCAGGGACAGCCCGCCATGACGCGGCACGTTCACAGGCCAAAGGGTTTCTCCATGGAGACTCCTTTGCGGGAATACGGGCAAGGGGTGAAGGGAGAAAATGCCATTCAAAAACCACCACCAATCAATGCAACAATTCCTTCAAATCCTCTTTCTCATGCCGTGTCTACTCAGGTGTCACCACCTGCCTGTAGGGCGCCAGATTAGCGCAGAAGACCTGAATCGTGGCCTGCCCCTGGGAATCCAAGTGTACGTTCAAGTCATAAATTCCTGAAGTTTCGGAGGTGAACATGTACTTTCCGTTGATCAGAACCATGGCGCAAACCGGAAAACCGTTGTAGGTCACCGTACCGTGCACCCTAGCCTTTGCAGGCGAAATCTTGGCGGTATCAACCGTGACACTCATGGACGGGTTGGTTTCCTTGACCATGGCCACCTCGTGGGTCACCTCGAGGCCCGAGGGCGTGAAGGCCTGTCGATACGGGGCCAGGCCCCTGCAGAAGGCCTGAACAGTGATCTTCCCCTGCGGGTCCAGCGGGACGATCAGTTCGTACTCCCCACTGCCGTCGCAGGTAAATGCGTACTGCCCATTGACCAGCACCATGGTGCATTCCGGGTTGCCGTTGTAGGTCACCGTGCCGTTGACCGTGACTTTTTGCGGACCCGCACCTGGGCTTCGCGACAGGGTGATATTACTCCCCCAGTAGCACTCCCATAAGCCGCTGGGGTGGGTGTACTTGGAGCCTCCGGTACCTGAGGCTGCACTGTTCGATGTGGCGGTGAAGGCCAGGCTGCTGGTGACCGATCCGCCTTCGTCGTCCACAATGTCCGTTGTGTTGCAGCAATAGGTAGCGCCGATCACCGTCCCTGCAAAGGTGCAGCTCTCGGGCGGAGAGCACTCCACCCCAGTCAGAAAGGCAAAGACGAAAGTATCCCCGCTCTGTTCAATAACGCATGTACCTGAAGCAGCAGGGCCTGGTTCGCAGTTGATGCCCCCGTAAGCCCAGTTGTCCGACAGCTGATAATTCCAGTTGCCTGTCAGGTCATAGGTTGCCGAAAACAAGGTTGCGGGCACCAAGCACCACATCACAAACGAAACAGCTCCTATAAGCAACCATCTCTTCATGGTAGCCTCCCTGTGAAAGTATCTGGGGATCACTTTTCTTACAGCTTATCCCCTTCTTTCCCTGGCCCGTCAAGAACTCTGAACATCTCCCGCAGGCACTCAGGTGGTTTCTGCTGGGTCGGCAATGCCCAAGCGTGCGTCTTTTGATAAGCTTGACCGTCGTGCCAGGAAAGGAATCGCGTCCCGTTTTGAGTGTTGCAAGCAGGTGAGCTCAACAGAAGCCATGACAAGACCGTTGCGGATCGAATTTCCAGGTGGCTGGTGGCATGTGATGAACCGGTCGAATCCCCCATCCCCGCAGGGGCGAAAAATCTTTCGCCCTGCCTTCGCCCTGATGCCGCTGTTGCACCCTCCCGGGTACCCCCCCCTCACTGACTGGACACATCATTTCGCTTTACCGGGTACAGCCACCTCCCCGACCAAGGTCCTTCGCACTGCGACAACGCTGTTTCCGTCTCCTGCAAGCCGCGTAAGTGACGCTCTCCTACCCGGACCATACCCATCTTTTGACCGTATACAGAACTTACAATCCGGTATGTACTCAGGGTCCGGAGCAAGCGTTTTTTAGATATCCAACGCCTTCAGGATGAGGGAAATGCCCACCCGCTCAAAAACCGTCCGAGTGACCAACAGCAACGGGCTGCATGCCCGAATCGCCGCCTCCATCGCGTCCCTGGCCCAGAAGTTCGGCTGCAGGATCAGCCTGGTCAGGGAGAAGTGCGAGGCCGACGCAACGAGCATCCTGGACATCCTGACCCTGGGGGCGCCCCAGGGGGCACCGATCGAGATCAGGGCCACGGGGCGGGATGCGGAAAACGCGGTGGAGGCACTGGGCCGGCTTTTCGAGGAACCACTGCAGGCAAGGGACCAGGTTTCGCTCACATGAAAGCAACACCCATCACGCAACAGGAGAGCAGACCATGCCCTTGAGCAAGCGCTACCTCAAGAACGGCAGGTGCAAGGTGACCTTCAGGATAACCCCGGAGATCGGCAAGCCCGCCTCCCGGGCGGCCGTGGTCGGAGAGTTCAACGCCTGGGATCCGGTGGCGTCCCCCATGCGCAAGCTCAAGGACGGCTCCTTCTCCCTGACCATGAATCTGGAGTCCGGCCGGGACTACCAGTTCCGCTACCTCCTGGACGACATGGTCTGGGAAAACGAGGAGCAGCCCGACCGCTTTGTCTACAGCGCCCACGGCGACTGCGACAACTGCGTCATCAGCCTGTGACGGACCGCAGCGACCTGGGGCAACACTGAGCTGGAGGGAATAATGAAAAAGCACCGCTTGCAACGAACCAATGCCCAGGATCTCACCTTCTCGGGCGAGCGCATCGCCACGGTGAACGACCGCTACAGGCCTGGAAACCACAGCAGCTGGCTGGACCTCGCCCTCTTCAGGACCGAGGTGGGCTCCTACGTTCTGGGCACCACCCTGCACATCTTCGAGGAGCCGGACCGCCGCAAACTTTCCGGGGCGGTCGTGTTTTCTTCCGGCCGGGAGCTCATCGACTTCCTGCGGGCCGAAGGCAAGGACCTGGGCGGCTTGCTGGACACCCTGATCGAGCGGGCCTCCCGCGTGGATCACGTGCTGTGCGGCCTTCTCGGCTCGACCTTTGCCGCACAGGCGGGACCGTTCACAGGAAAGGCGCCGAGAGCAGCAACCGCCTGAACAGGGAGCGCCTCAAGCGGGAGACCTTCAAACGCCTGCATCCCAAACGGGCCCTGACTGCCTGAACCCTGTCGGCCCGACACCACCGGCACCCCTGGCAGTGTTGAACAAGAGCAACGACATCATGTTTTCACAGCCCGGGTTTGCCAGGAATGCCCTCTACTCTTAGCCCCCTCCCTAAGCTTGGGGTTCTCAGAACCCAGGCTACCATATTTTCGGACCAGTGACAGGCCGTTGAAAATTACCCACCGGAGCGAGGAGATCGCTTACGATTACGGCAACGACAACGAGAAGATTTTTTCGGATCGAGTAATTTCTTTTGGTTCTTCGACGTCCCATGTGGAATTTTTTGAGATCATACCAGCAAGGAAA